>DATJMG010000022.1:0-4368 GCA_035508835.1 Puia sp. | reverse complement strand
ACACGCGGCTGAACCAGTTGTTGGAGGTCCATTCGGGGACGGAAACGGTGATTCAGGACCGGACGATCTATGAGGATGCGCATATTTTTGCGCCCAACCTGCATGAGATGGGGTTGATGAGCAAGCGGGACTTCAATAACTATTTTCAGTTCTTTCAGACGTTGAAGCGGATGGTGCAGCCGCCGGACCTGCTGATCTATTTGCAGGCCAGTGTTCCCACGTTGGTGGCGCAGATCCAGAAGCGGGGGCGGGAGTATGAAGAGAATATCCGGCTGGATTATCTCAAGCGGCTGAATGACTTTTATAATAAATGGATCGAAGGATATAAGGAGGGGCCGTTATTGATCGTGGATGTCGACAAGAATAAGTTCCCGGAGAATGAGGAGCATTTGGGGGAGATCATTACGCGGATCGATTCGCAGTTGTATGGACTTTTTTAGGGGTAGAGTGACGCGGGTGCAGGGCGGCGGCAGGGGTTGGGTGACGCTGGCGCGAGGCTGCGGCAGGAGTGGGGTGACATTGGTGCGGGGCTGCGGCAGGAGTAGAGTGACGCTGGTGCGGGGCTGCGGTAGGGGTAGGGGTGCGTGGCAGGGTAAGCGGTTGGGGCAGGCCAATAAAAAACCCCATCAAGTTGTTCGATGGAGTTAGTTTTGGCAAACAATCGTAGACCTTCAATCGAAATTGTGCCCGCCAAGTTCTGGATTTTATTTTATAATTCTGCTTTTTTCTTTAACTTTTTTTTACTTTTTAATGTATCGGGGGTTATTCCCTAGGGATGGGCGTTGTTGCGGCCGGGACGAACGGGGGCGGCGGCGTGGATCTCGGGGGAGGGGATGGCTTCCGCATATTTCCGAAAATTCGTTGTAAACCAATCTGCCAGGTGGCCTGCCATTTCATCGTATGCGGTGGGGGAGGGCCAGGTATTCCGCGGGTTGAGGAGTTCTGCCGGGATGCCGGGGCAGCTGGTCGGCATGGCCATGCCGAAGACGGGATGGGGGTGATACTCCACTTTATCGAGGGCGCCATCGAGGGCGGCGGTGATCATGGCGCGGGTATAGGACAGTTGGATGCGGCTGCCCTGGCCGTAGGGGCCGCCGGACCAGCCGGTGTTGACCATCCAGACCTTGACCCCGTGTTGTTTGATCTTCCGGCCCAGCAGCTCGGCATAGCGGCCAGGGTGCAGGGGAAGAAAGGGAGCGCCGAAGCAGGCGCTGAAGGTCGGTTTGGGCTCGGTGATCCCGGTTTCGGTCCCCGCTACTTTTGCGGTATAGCCGGAGATGAACTGGTACATGGCCTGGCCGGGGTTGAGCCGGGAGATCGGGGGCAGCACGCCATAGGCGTCGCAGGTGAGAAAGAAGATATTGGTGGGAACGGGGCCCACGGAGGGTTCCAGGGAGTTGCGGATGTAAGAGAGGGGATAGGATACGCGGGTATTTTCGGTAATGGAGCCATCGTCGAAGTTGATACGGTCGGTGCCGGGATAGAATTTGACATTCTCCACCAGGGCGCCGGGACGAATGGCATGGTAGATCTCAGGTTCCTTGTCTTCGCGGAGGTGGATACATTTGGCATAGCAGCCCCCTTCGAAATTGAAGATATTGTCTTCGGTCCATCCGTGTTCGTCGTCGCCGATGAGCCGGCGGCCGGGGTCGGCGCTGAGTGTCGTTTTGCCGGTGCCGCTGAGGCCGAAGAAGATGGCGGTGTCGCCTTTGGGACCTTTGTTGGCGGAGCAATGCATGCTCAATACATTCCGGTCGCGGGGGAGGAGGAAGTTCAGGATAGAGAAGACAGATTTCTTGATCTCGCCGGTGTAGGCGGTGCCGGCCACTACGATCAGGCGGTGGCGGAAGGAGATGACTATGGCGGTGGAGCTACGGGTCCCGCATTCGGTGGAATTGAGGGTGAGTCCGGGAGCGGCCAGGATCTGCCAGTCAGGATGGAAATCTTCCAGCTCTTCTTCGCCAGGCCGGAGGAACATGTTGTAGGCAAAGAGGTTTCCGCCGGGGGTCTCGTTGATGACCCGGATGTTGAGGCGGTGGCGCGGGTCGGCGCAGACGCAGCAGTCGCGCACGAAAAGTCCGGGCGCTTTGTTGAGCCAGGTAGTCACGGCGGTAAAGATGCGATGAAAATGGGCCGGGTCGATGGGCTGGTTGAAGTCGTTCCAATGGACCGAGCCGGTGGTGACCTCGTCTTTGACGATGTAGCGGTCTTTGGGGGACCTGCCCGTGAAAGCGCCTGTGCGGATCACGAGTGCACCGGTATCGCCCCGCACTGCTTCTTTACGGTGAAGGCAATGCAAGGCGAGTTCGTCCGGTGGCAGTTGGTAGTGGATGGTATCGGAGATACGCAGCCC
The DNA here is from genome assembly GCA_035508835.1 of Puia sp. Taxonomy (GTDB): domain Bacteria; phylum Bacteroidota; class Bacteroidia; order Chitinophagales; family Chitinophagaceae; genus Puia. The sequence goes on along the minus strand of DATJMG010000022.1, from coordinate 2,015 downwards.
GAGACGGCTAAGACTGTCCGTCGGGAGAGCAATGACAGGCGCAGACATAAGAGGCAATCGTTTGTTTGGGGCAAAGCTAAAATTATTTTTTTCATTAGCAGGCCGGAAAAGGCGGGTTAAATTTGATATTGTCAAATTATAGGCCCCTTCGGTTAAAATCCTGTTAATAGCTAACGAACGTTCGTTAGAAGCTGTCGGAATAAAATGCCCAATTGATAATCATTCAATAAATTTGTCTCCTTCTAACCGGCACATAACGCCCGGGGGTGGCGTGGTACATCATGAAATTTTATCCGGAGGTTCCAGAGTTGTTCACGGAAAATCGGGCGCGGTTTGCTGCTGCGCTCGAGGCGGGTTCCATTGCCATCTTTGTCAGTAATGACGAGATGCCGTCGAATGGGGATGCGCATTATCCTTTCCGGCAAAGCAGCGATCTTTTTTGGTTGTCGGGGATTGTCCAGGAAGACAGTATGGTCATTCTTTTTCCGGAGCATCCCGATCCGCGTTACCGGGAGGTATTGGTGCTGGCGAGACCGGACGAGATGAAGGAGAAATGGGATGGAAGGCGGTTACAGGCGGAGGAGGCGAGGAAGATATCCGGGATCTCCACAGTGATATGGCTCGATTCTTTGGATGGGCTATTACAGCAATGGGTATACCTGGCGGAGTTCGTGTATCTGGGGACGAATGAGAATGACCGGCGGAGCGGACCGTTAATTACGCGGCAATATCGGTATATCCGGGAGATGAGAGAGCGTTTTCCGCTTCATCGGTATCGGCGGTCGGCGCGGATCCTGCGGGACCTCCGGGCGGTCAAGACGGCCCGGGAAGCAGCATTGATGCAGGAGGCGGCGGATATTACGGGGGCGACGTTCCGGCATTTGCTCTCCTTCATCAAGCCGGGGGTAATGGAATATGAGATCGAGGCGGAGATCTGGCGGGGATTCCTCTCGAGGCGTTCGACGGGGCCTGCCTATGAGAGTATTGTTGCTTCGGGTGACCGGGCGAGAACGCTGCATTATATTTCGAATAACGGCGAATGCAGGGGCGGGGAACTGGTGTTGATGGATTTTGGGGCTGCCTATGGGGGATACAGTGCGGACATGACGAGGACGGTCCCGGTGAATGGCCGGTTTTCGGCGCGGCAAAAGGAGGTTTATGATGCGGTGCTTGCGCTTCACCGGGATGCGAAGGGGTTATTAAAGCCGGGGATCACGCTGGCGGAATATGGCAAGGCGATGGGGGAGCGGGCTACAGAGGTTATGATCGGCATCGGTTTACTCAAGGAGGAAGATGTCAGGAATCAAACGCCGGAGAGCCCGGCTTATATGAAGTATATGTATCATGGGGTGTCGCATCATCTGGGGATCGATGTACATGATGTGGGCCCGCGGCAGGAGCCGTTGAGGGAGGGGATGGTGCTCACGGTGGAACCGGGGATCTATATCGGGGAAGAAAAGCTGGGGATCCGGATCGAAAATGATGTGTGGATCAAGGCGGAGGGCAATGTCGATCTCATGGAGAAGATACCGATCACGGCAGAGGAGATCGAAGGGGTGATGAATAAGCGATAATCAAAAAATAAAATGCTAATTTAGGCGGCTATGAAGCTTATACCCAACCTGTTCACGTTATTGAATTTGTTCTTTGGTTGTCTCGCGGTTATTCTGATCCTGCAAAACGGGATCATGGCCCTGGATAATCCGGATGGCAGCGGCACGCAGTTCATCGGGATGCCGGAGAAGACGATGCTGGCGTCCATCTTTATCGGGCTGGCGGCACTGGTAGATTTCCTGGACGGGTTGGTGGCGCGGTTATTCAAGGCGACGAGTCCGATGGGGAGGGAACTGGATTCGCTCGCCGATGTGGTCAGTTTTGGAGTGGCGCCGGGGATGATCCTGTATCAGTTGTTGCGGTTAAGCTGGGCGGAGCAGGCGAATGGGCTGGATGTGTCGGTAGGCTGGCTGTTGCCTGCGTTGCTCATCCCGTGTGCGGCGGCGTACCGGCTGGCGCGT
>DATJMG010000021.1:0-14393 GCA_035508835.1 Puia sp. | reverse complement strand
GATTGGAGGGGAGATTGGAGGGGAGGATTGAAGGGGGAAGTGACTCTTATTAATTTATGCGTATGTTCGATCTAAATAAACTTTTACGCGAAAATATCCGGCAGCTGGTGCCTTATTCATCGGCCCGTGATGACTTCAGGGGTGAGGCGCAGATCTTCCTGGATGCGAATGAGAACAGTCTGGGGTCGCCGTTGACCAAATGGTATAACCGATATCCCGATCCGCACCAGTGGAAGGTCAAGGAGGCGTTGGGGAAGATCAAGGGGGTGGCGCCGGCGCATATTTTTTTGGGCAACGGAAGTGATGAATGCATCGATCTGCTGTACCGGGCTTTCTGCGTGCCGGGGAAAGACAATGTCATCATCAATCCGCCGACTTACGGGATGTATGAGGTAAGTGCGCAGATCAATGATATCGAAGTCCGGCGGGCGTTGCTGTTGGATGATTTCCAGCTCGACCTGGTACATCTGGAACGGCTGGCGGACGAGAACACCAAGATCATCTGGATCTGTTCGCCGAACAACCCGACGGCCAATTCCATGCACCGTCAGGATATCGAGATCATCCTGAACAATTTTGCGGGTCTCGTGGTCATCGACGAGGCGTATATCAATTTTTCGCGCCACCGGAGCTTTATCCAGGAATTGACGGAATACCCCAATCTGGTCGTGTTGCAGACGATGAGCAAGGCCTGGGGATTGGCGGGGTTGCGGTTGGGGATGGCCTTTGCCAGTGAAGCGATCATTGAAGTATACAATAAGGTGAAGCCGCCTTATAATGTGAATCAGGCGACACAGGAGCTTGCGTTGGCCGCGCTTGGCGAGGTGGAGCAGGTGAATGAGATGATCCGCGCCCTGGTGGTCATGCGGGAGCATCTGGCCCGGGAATTGGGTGGGCTGCCGCTTGTCCGGAAGGTTTATCCGAGTGATGCGAATTTTTTGCTGGTGCAGGTTGACGATGCGCGGGGGTTATACAATTATTTGCTGGGCGATGGGATCGTGGTGCGGGACCGGAGTAAGGTGGAATTATGCGGCGGTTGTTTGCGGATCACCGTGGGGACGGAAAAGGAGAATGCGGAGCTCATGACTGCGTTGCGGCGCTATCAGGCGGATGTCTAAGCTAAAAATTAGTGTTGTGCAGTGGCAGATTGGGCGTAAATTAGAGGTTGATAAAATCTACATTACCATGAAACATACAATCTACCAATTGCACGGAGTTTCCCGAAAGGTGATTTATTTCCTGATGGGTCTCAGCCTGACGGCCATGATGTCCTGCGGGGGCGGAGGAGGCTCGAAGCCGGGTGACAGTACGGCAATGGCGGCCGCAGATTCGGGTAGTCTGGGCCCGGCGTTCGATATCAAGCCAACCGAGGTGACCCTGATGATGTCCGATTCACTGAAACTGCCGGCGGGTTTCCATGCGACGACGTTTGTGGAAGGATATGGCGGATCCCGGGAGGTTGCTGTCGCGCCGAATGGGGCTGTCTTTGTAAAGCTGGCAAGTTTGCACAACGGGAAAGGCATCTACCGGTTAATGGATACTAACGGAGATGGAAAAGCGGAAAAATCGTTTGGATTCGGTAATTATACGGGGACGGGGATGTTTGTCCGTGATGGGTATTTATATGCTTCTTCGGATACCTGTGTATACCGGTATAAGCTGGACAAGGACTTCAATGTTGTCGATCCGAACCACCCGGAGAAGATCGTCACCGGCTTGCTGGCGCGGGGTGAGCATCAACCCAAAGCGATCACCCTGGATTATTCCGGCAATTTATATGTCAATATCGGTGCGTATTCCAATTCCTGCCAACTGGTGGATCGCAAGAAGGGTTCGCCCGGCCAGCAGCCTTGTCCGATCCTGGATTCTGCGGGCGGCATCTGGCAGTTCAAGGATGATGTACCGGATCAGACCTATGGGGATGATCACCGGTATGCAACGGGTTTACGGAACGTCGTAGGCTTCGACTGGAACCGGCAAACCAATTCCCTCTTTGTGATGCAGCATGGCCGCGATCAGCTGGCTACGCTGTTTCCTCAATACTGGGATAGTGTATCGAGTGCGGAGTTGCCGGCAGAATGTATGTATGAGCTGCACAAAGGCTCGAATTGCGGCTGGCCCTATATTTTCTATGATCAGTTCCAGCGGAAGAAAGTGCTGGCGCCGGAATATGGTGGTGACGGCAAGAAAGCAGGCGGCCAGGATGCCCAGAATCCTGTGGCAGCTTTCCCGGGGCATCTGGCGCCGGACGGGTTGTTGTTCTATACGGGCAGCCAGTTCCCGGCCACGTACAAGAATGGGGCTTTTATAGCTTTCCATGGTTCCTGGAACCGGGCGCCGATGCCGCAGGCGGGCTTTTATGTGGTTTTCGTACCTTTCGAGAATGGCAAGCCAACGGGCAAATGGGAGGTCTTTGCGGATAATTTCACCGGCAGCCCGGAAAATACGGCAAAGGGGAATGCCGAGCATCGGCCATGTGGACTGGCGCAGGGTCCGGATGGGTCCATTTATGTGACGGATGATACGCAGCGGGGTTATATTTGGAAGATCTCGTATAAAGGCTAAAACGGGGGCCCTCAACCGGGCTTGACGCCCAGGCATTTATGGATGAAGAGAATCCTATTTATAGACAGGGATGGCACGTTGATCAGGGAGTCGCCGCCTACCTATCAGATCGATAGTTTCGAGAAACTCGTGTTCTATCCCGGCATGTTCGAGTATATGGGGAGGATTGCGCGGGAGATGGACTATGAGCTGCTGATGGTAACGAACCAGGATGGGTTGGGGACGGCTTCGTTCCCGGAGGACACGTTCTGGCCGGTTCAGAATTTCGTGCTGGAGAGTCTGGCGGGGGAAGGGATCCGTTTCAGCGGGATTTACATCGATCGCAGTTTTCCGGAGGAGAAGTTACCGACCCGTAAACCGGGGACGGGGATGTTGGCGAAATATATTGGAAATGCGGACTATGACCTGGCGAATTCCTTTGTGATCGGCGACCGGATCACGGATGTACAACTGGCGAAGAATCTGGGATGCAAGGCGATCTGGCTGAACAATGACCCGGCGCTTGGTGGGGCGGAGATCAGTGATTCCCGGCGGGAGCTCGGGGGGGCGATTGCGTTGGAGACGCCGGACTGGAGCCGCATCTATGAATATCTGAAGCTGGGGCTCCGGAGGGTGGTGCATGAGCGGATCACGAATGAGACGCAGATCAGGATCGAGTTGAATGCCGATGGGTCCGGGAAGGCGGATGTTTCGACCGGGCTTGGATTTTTCGATCATATGCTCGAGCAGATCGCCCGGCATGGGAGGATGGACCTGGTGGTCCGGGCGAAAGGAGATTTGCATATTGATGAGCATCATACGATCGAGGATACGGGTATTGCGCTCGGTGAAGCATTTGGGAAGGCGCTTGCGGACAAGCGGGGGATGGAGAGGTATGGTTTTGCGCTCCCGATGGATGAAGCGGATGCCAGGGTGCTGATCGATTTCGGCGGGCGTGCCTGGATCGTGTGGAATGCCGGGTTCCGGCGGGAGCGGGTCGGAGAGGTGCCGACCGAGATGTTCTTTCACTTTTTTAAGTCATTTTCCGATGCGGCGAAGTGCAATCTGCATATCGAGTGTCATGGAGAGAATGAGCATCATAAGATCGAAGCGATCTTCAAAGCTTTTGCCCGCGCGATGCGGATGGCGGTGAAGCGGGACCCGTTGAGTAATTATTTACCGAGTACCAAGGGGGTTTTGTAGGTTGCGGTCAGACCCGGAGGAAGATCTTTTTCCGGTAAAGGAACCAGCATAATCCCCATTCCAGCCCGAAGACGCAAAGTGCCGCGAAGACGCCTTGCAGGAGGGCCGGGGGGTGCAGCGGTTGGGTGATGCCGTTTGCTATAGTGGTGATATATCCGGTAAACCAGCGGTCACCGACGATCTCGAAGAAAAGATAGATAAAAATGGAGTTCATGCCGACGATGGTAAAAAATTTGAGGTAGCGGCGATGGTTCCGAAGATCGATCCACCAATAGAATAGGGCCAGGACAAGCAGGCTGTAGCCCAGCGAAACGAGCACGAAGGAACTGGTGGCGATCCGTTTGATGATCGGGGTGATCCCGGCAAGGTCGATGGTATAGCCCAGGATCAGGGCGAGGAGGCCCCAGGTTACCAGGGTCCGCGCCTTGTGGGCCGATGTTCCCAGCAATAATTTTCCGGCCAGTGCGCCGCCGATGGTATGGACGGCAGTGGGGATGCAATTGATCGCCACCCAGCCGCCGCTGTTGATCTTGTTCATCAGCAGCAGGTCGACGTAGTTCCCAAAGTTATGCTGGTCGGTGAAGGGCTGGTCGAAGCCCGGCACGTGGATGAGGCGGTACATGGCTTCCGTCAGCAGGAGCAGACCGGCGCAGACCGCGATCTGGGCTGTTGTCGACCAGCGGAAGATGAGAAAAGCCAGCAGGCAGGTAAAGGAAAGCTGGGTAAGGACGTCCCACAGTTCGAAGGACAGGCCGCCAGGCCGCACGGCGTAGTCCAGCACGCCCCAGAAGAAGAGCCAGCCGGATCTCCTCAGGGCTTTACGGAAGGAATAATTCCAGGATCGTCCTTCCAGTTGTTGCCGGTGGAGAGAAAAAGCCATGGCAGCGCCGGCCATGAACATAAAGGCCGGTTGGATGAGGTCCCATAAGTGGAGTCCATGCCAGGGATGGTGATGGAACTGGAGCAGGAGGCCGTAAAACGGAGTGTTGACGGTGCCATTGGTCAACTGTTCATAGAGGCCGGCGGATTCGAGTGCGAGAAGGACCATGATCAGGCCGCGCATGAAGTCGAGGGAAAGCAGGCGGGTCGGGCGGGTTGTGGGAGGCGCGGGGGATGTGACGGGCGTCGGGGTCGCGGTAGATGTGACGGGCATTGCGGTTGCGGCGGTTGCGGGTGGCGTCGTGGTTGCGGCGGTTGCGGGCGGCGTCGGGGTGGAAGGGGATATCATGCGGTTAAGTTTTGTAGCAGTTGGTAACCTTCGGGCCAGTCCCCGAGGCCGGAATCGGAATTGATATGGCCCTTGTTGCCGATATCGACGAATGAGCTGCCCCAATTTTCAGCAAACCAGGCGGCTCTGGCGGGGCTGACATATTCGTCGTCCGAGCTGGCCACCACGATGGAAGGGAAAGGCATTCGCGGCAACGGCATCGGCGTGAAGCCGCTGGTGCCGGGCGGGTAGGAAGGGGCTTCCACGTCACTGGGAGCGACCAACAGGGCGCCTTTGATCACGCGCCGGTATTGCTGGAACCAATGGGCGACGGTGCAGCAGCCGAGGCTATGCGCGATCAGGATGACGTTATCCGGCGGGAAGGGGGCAATGATCTCGTTGATCGTATGGATCCAATCGTCCTTATCCGGAGTATCCCAATCGCGCTGGTGGATCCGGGTGTAGCCGTAGAGCCGTTCCCAGCGGGTTTGCCAGTGCTTCGGCCCGGAGTTGTAGAGACCGGGCAGGATAAAGTAAACGTTGGAAAGCATGGCTAAATATCGGCCTTTTCGCGGGATTGGAAAGAGGTGGAAAAAAATTTGGCGAAATCATTTTTCCTGACCATATTTGCTCAGCAATCAGATATTTCAAACAAATGAAAAAGATCAATCAGCTGTGGTGGTGGCATACAATCTCCTTGCGGGGCGTGTAATGCTATTGTCAAGTGTATTACCATATAGGGCCCCGAGTGTTTCGGGGCTTTTTTATTTACCGGATGTAGTCCGGTTAGTAATTTTTTGCCGAAATCTATAAGATTCCATGAAGAAGATTGAAATAAAGACACACTGTAAGAAGCTGCTATCGGATATCTATACACCGGTCGGTATCTATCTTCGGCTGCGCGACCGGTTCCGGGATACCGTCCTGCTGGAAAGCGCGGATTATCATGCTGCCGAGAACAGTTTTTCCTTTATCGGGATCAATGCGATTGCGGGTATTGAGATATCCAATACACGCAGTATAGAATTCAAGCTGCCGGGTCAGCAGCCGGAGCGGGCTGTAATTGAGGATATGGTGGATACTCCGCGGCTTTTGTGGCAATTTATGCAGCGGTTCGAGGTGGCTTCGGCTACCGAGCGGTCGATCAGGGCAGCGCAGGGGTTGTTCGGATATACCACATTCGATGCCGTACAGTTTTTCGATACGATCCGGTTGCGGGACCGGACGGTACCCGATCGCGGGTATATGGATAGTCCCGGCGGGTCCAATCTGCAAGGCGGCAGTGCCGAGAGTGCTCCGATCCCGCTGATGCGTTACCGGCTTTATCAATATGTGATCGCCGTTAATCACTTTCGGGACGAGCTGTATATCTGTGAGAACCGGATTGCCGGACTGGAATCGGAACTGCCGGTGGTCGAATCGCTGATCCGGAGCAAGGATGTGCCGATGTATCCGTTCCGGTTTCATGGCGAGGAGTCGTCTAATATGACTGATGAGCAGTACAGGAAGATGGTGGAGTTAGGGGTCAGGAGCTGTTACCGGGGAGATGTATTCCAGATCGTGCTGAGCCGGCGCTTTCAACAATGCTTTACCGGCGATGAGTTCAATGTGTACCGGGCGCTCCGCAATGTCAATCCGTCTCCTTATTTGTTCTTCTTCGACTACGGGGATTACAAGCTCATGGGTTCTTCGCCCGAGTCGCAGCTCATCCTGCAGAATGGCGAAGCGGTAGTGCATCCGATTGCCGGCACTTTCAAGCGTTCCGGAGATGATGTTACGGACCGTCAGATGGCGGACAAACTGTTGAAGGATGCCAAGGAAAATGCGGAGCATGTCATGTTGGTGGACCTGGCCCGAAACGATCTAAGCCGGTGTTGTGATGAGGTCACGGTAAGTCAGTACCGCCAGGTGCATTATTATTCGCATGTGATCCACCTGGTCAGTGAGGTACGGGGGAAGCTACGGGCAGGGTACAATCCTTTCGAGCTCCTGGCGACCACCTTCCCGGCAGGAACGTTAAGCGGCGCGCCGAAGTTCAAGGCCATGGAGTTGATCGATCAGTATGAGCCTACGGCACGGAGCTATTATGGGGGTTGTATCGGTTTTATGGGATTTGACGGCAGTTGCAATCATGCGATCATGATCCGCAGCCTGCTTAGCCGGAACAATACGCTCACGTATCAGGCGGGCGCGGGGATCGTGGCGGCCAGTCAGCCGGAAAATGAATTACAGGAAGTAAAAAACAAGTTGGGTGCGCTCAAATCGGCGATAAACTATGCGAATTCTAGTATTTGATAATTACGATTCCTTTACTTATAATCTCGTGCACCTGATAGAAAAGATCCGGGGGCAGAAGGTAGAGGTCTTTCGCAATGACCGGATCCCCATGGAAAACGTAAAGGAATATGACAAGATCGTTCTTTCACCGGGGCCCGGCATCCCATCCGAGGCGGGATTGCTCTTGCCGCTGATCCGGGAATATGCGGCGACGAAGTCGATATTGGGTGTTTGTCTGGGGCATCAGGCGATCGGCGAAGTATTTGGCGGCCGGCTGGAGAACCTGCGGTCGGTCTATCATGGGGTATCGACGCCGGTGCATATTCTTCGGCCCGGACAGGGAATTTTTGAAGGGTTGCCGGAAACGCTCGAGGTAGGCCGTTATCACAGCTGGGTAGTGGGCGCCGAGGGTTTGCCTGATGTGCTCGAGGTGACGGCGCGGGATGACCAGGGTTATATCATGGGGCTTCGGCATCGGGACCTGGATGTGGAGGGCGTGCAATTCCACCCCGAGAGCGTCCTCACGCCTCAAGGGGAGCAGGTATTGCGGAACTGGTTAAAGAATTAATGCGATGAAGAAGATATTACTATACTTATTCGAGCACAAAACGCTGCCCAGGGAGCAGGCCAGGGAGGTGCTGGTCCGCATTTCCAAGGGGGAGTTCAATGAGACGGAAATAGCGGCTTTTATTACGGTATTCCTGATGCGGAGCATTACGATCGACGAGCTGCAGGGATTCCGGGATGCGTTGCTCGAGCTATGCGTCCGGGTGGATATGAATGGGATGGAGACGATCGACATCGTGGGGACGGGCGGGGATGGGAAGAACACGTTCAATATTTCCACGTTGGCTTGTTTCATTGTGGCGGGAACGGGTAACAAAGTAACCAAGCATGGCAACTACGGAGCTACTTCGATCAGCGGGGCTTCGAATGTCATGGAGCAGCTGGGGTATAAATTCAAGAATGACACTGCGCGGCTGCGGCAGGAGGTCGAGGCGGCGGGGATCTGTTTCCTGCATGCGCCTTTGTTCCATCCGGCCCTGAAGACGGTTGGACCGATCCGAAAGAACCTCGGCATCCGGACCTTCTTCAATATGTTGGGGCCCATGGTCAATCCGGCGTCGCCGGCGACGCAGCTGGTGGGGGTCTACAGTCTCGAGATGGCGCGGATCTATAATTATCTGTTGCAGCAAACCGAAGGCCGGTTTACGATCATCCATGGCCTGGATGGTTATGACGAGATCTCGCTCACGGGGGATACCAAGGTGATCACCAACCGTGGAGAGCGCATTATGACCCCGGAAGAATTGGGCAGGAGAATGGTAAATGCTACCGATATTTATGGTGGTAATACGGTCGAGGAAGCGGCAAAGATCTTTAACCGCATCCTGAAGGTCGAAGGCAGCTGGGCTCAGAATGCGGTAGTGCTGGCCAATGCAGCGATGGCGTTGCACGCTACCGGGACTTATGCGGGTTATGAGGAGGCGTATTATGCTGCGGTGGACAGTCTGGAAAGTGGCCGGGCATATGGGGCGCTTGAAAAATTAATCTCGTTGCAATGAATATCCTGGACAGCATTATCGCGTATAAGCGGGAAGAAGTGGCGGGGCGGAAAGCGGCGGTGCCGGTATCGGCGCTGGAGAAGAGCTCTTTTTTTTACCGGCCTTGCTTTTCGTTGAAGGCGGCGCTGCGCGATGAGGGGTCGACGGGGATCATTGCGGAGTTCAAGCGGCGTTCCCCCTCAAAGGGGGTGATCAATGATAAGGCCGCAGTGGCAGAGGTGACGCGGGGGTATGCGGCCGGTGGTGCTGCGTGTCTGTCGGTGTTGACGGATCAGCACTTCTTTGGCGGCAGTGATGCCGATCTGGTCACGGCCCGGGTGAATGAGATCCCGATTTTGCGAAAGGAATTTATCATCGAAGAATATCAGATCGTCGAGGCGCGGGCGATCGGCGCGGATGTGGTCCTGCTGATCGCCGCCTGTCTGAAACCGGCGGAAGTGAGGAGGCTGGCGGTCTTCGCGCGTGGGCTGGGGCTGGAAGTTTTGCTCGAGATCCATGGAGAAGATGAGCTGGATCATATTTGTGATGAGACGGCGCTGGTGGGGGTGAACAACCGGGACCTGAAAACATTTACCGTAGATATCGAACGGTCGATCCGGCTGAGCAGGCGGATATCTGCAGGGAAGGTATTGGTTGCGGAGAGCGGGATCAGTCATGCCGAGACGATCATGCGGATGAAGGCAGCGGGGTTCAGGGGTTTTCTGATCGGGGAGAGTTTCATGAAGGAAGCCGATCCGGCGGCGGCGTTCCGGCAGTTCGTCAGGCAACTACAGGAGTGTGAACGGCATTCTGTGGAAAAATAAGTTATGAGAGTAAAAGTATGCGGCATGACCGCGATCGACCAGGTCAGGCAATTGGATGCGATGGGGGTGGACTTTGCGGGTTTTATCTTCTATCCCAAATCTCCGCGGTATGTTGTTCGGCATTTATCGGGGGAGCAATTGAAAAAGGCGAAGTTACGGTTGGGTAAGGTCGGAGTTTTCGTCAATCCGACATATGACGAGGTCATGCGGCAGGTAGACAGCTATGGGTTGGATATGGTGCAGCTCCATGGGGATGAGACACCGCATTTCTGCGAGCAGCTCGCCAATTATATAACGGTGGTCAAAGTATTTCGGCTGGGGGAGAATGACCCCATTGACTGGATCATCCGGCCCTACCAAGACTATTGCGATATGTTCCTGTTCGATACGGAAGGGGTTGGTTATGGCGGGACCGGGAAGAAATTCAACTGGGAGGTGCTCAAGCCGGCGCGTATCGACAAACTGTTCTTTTTAAGCGGCGGGATCGAGCCGGCGGATGTCGATAGACTGAAGGCATTTTCCACTGAGCCGGTGGCCAGGAAATTGTTCTCGATCGATATCAACAGCAAGTTTGAGTTAAGCCCGGGGGTTAAGGATCTCAAGAAGATAAAGACGTTATTGAATGAATTGAAGCATTAATCCGCCGGAGGCGGTAAATTAAATCTTGATCATGGGAATCGAATATCGCATCAAGCGTATGGAGGAGGCTAGTTATCAGGCACCGGATGCGCGGGGGTACTATGGCGGGTTCGGGGGCGCCTACATTCCGGAGATGCTATACCGGAACGTGGAGGAATTGCGGGCCCGCTATCTGGAAATCATGCAGGAGGCCGGCTTTCAACGGGAGTACCGGTCATTGCTGAAGGATTACGTCGGAAGACCCTCACCATTGTATCTGGCGGTAAGGCTCAGCGCGAAGTACAACACGCGGATCTTTTTGAAGCGCGAGGACCTGAATCATACGGGGGCGCACAAGATCAACAACACGATCGGTCAAATCCTGCTGGCGCAACGCCTTGGAAAGCGGCGGATCATTGCGGAAACGGGGGCAGGTCAGCATGGGGTTGCCACGGCTACGGTATGCGCGTTAAAGGGTATGGAATGTATCGTCTATATGGGAGAGAAAGATATCCAGCGGCAGGCGCCCAATGTAGCCCGGATGAAGATGCTCGGGGCAACGGTCATCCCGGCGGTAAGCGGCAGCAAAACGCTGAAGGATGCCACGAATGAGGCCATCCGGGACTGGATCAATAACCCCGTCGATACGCACTATATCATCGGCAGCGTGGTGGGGCCGCATCCTTATCCGGATATGGTAGCCCGGTTTCAAAGCGTCATCAGCGAGGAGACGCGGTGGCAGCTAAAGGAGAAAACGGGGAGTGAGCTGCCGACACATGTCATCGCGTGTGTGGGCGGGGGGAGTAATGCGGCAGGAGCGTTCTATCACTACCTGGATGAACGCGACGTGGAGCTGATCGCTGTGGAGGCGGCCGGAGAAGGGATTCATAGCGGGAAAAGTGCTGCCACTACTCAGCTGGGCAAGCCCGGCGTTCTCCATGGCAGCCGGAGTTATGTCATGCAGACGGAGGATGGGCAGGTAGTGGAGCCGCATAGTATTTCCGCCGGGCTGGATTATCCGGGTATCGGGCCGCTGCACGCGCATTTGTTTGCGAGCGGCCGGGCCACCTTCCTGAGTGCGACCGATCGGGAGGCGTTGGCAGCGGCGTTCGAGCTCACGCGGCTCGAGGGGATCATCCCGGCGTTGGAATCGGCGCATGCGGTTGCAGCCCTGGAGCAACTGGAATTAAATGAAAAAGATACCGTCGTGCTTTGTCTTTCCGGAAGGGGGGATAAGGACATGGCCACCTATATGCGGGCGATGGAGGACGGAATCGTATGAGCCGGTTGAATGAACTTTTTGGAAGAAAGCGGCGGGAGGTGCTGAGCGTGTATTGTACGGCGGGTTTTCCGCGGCTGGATAGCACGATGGAAGTCCTGCGGGCGTTGCAGGACAACGGTGCGGATATGATCGAGCTGGGGATGCCGTACAGCGATCCGCTGGCTGATGGCCCGGTGATCCAGGCGAGCGCGACCAGGGCGCTGGAGAACGGGATGTCGATTGCCCGGTTGTTTGGGCAGCTGACCGGGATGCGGGCTTCCATCCATATCCCGGTGTTGCTGATGGGGTATCTCAATCCGATCCTGCAATACGGGTTTGATCAGTTTTGCGAGGCGGCGGCGGTGGCCGGGGTGGATGGATTGATCCTTCCCGACCTTCCGATATACGAGTTCGAGACGGAGTACGGACCGGTAGTCCGGAAACATGGGCTTGACTTTATTTTCCTCGTGACACCGGAGACGTCGGAGGAGCGCATCAGAAAGGTGGATGCTTTGAGCACCGGATTCCTGTATGCGGTGTCGAGTTCTTCGACGACAGGCGGGGTCAAGGATCTGGGTGGTCAGGAGGCTTATTTTACCCGGTTGGAAGGGATGCGGCTGCGCAATCCGGTGTTGGTGGGGTTTGGGGTGCGGGACAGGAAAAGTTGGGAGGCCGCGTGCAAGCATACGCAGGGCGCGATCATTGGAACGGCGTATATCAGGGCGATAGAAGGGGCTACGGATATCGGGAAGGCGACAAAGGATTTCGTGGGATCTATTGTATGAAGCTGGTGATCATCAAATATAATGCGGGCAATATTCAGTCGGTGCTGTATGCGTTGGAGCGGATCGGCGTTTCCGCGACGGTGACGGATGATCCGGCGGCGGTAGTGGCGGCGGACAAGGTGATCTTCCCGGGGGTTGGAGAGGCAAGTACGGCAATGGCTTATTTGCGGGGGCGGGGTCTGGATGAGCTGATCTGCGGGCTGCGTCAGCCGGTGCTGGGCATTTGTCTGGGGATGCAGCTGATGTGCAGCTATAGTGAAGAGAATGATACGGAGTGTTTGGGGATCTTCGGGGAGCGGGTGAAGAAGTTTGTGCCGGGCGGGGGTGAGGCTTTGCTGAAGGTGCCGCAGATCGGGTGGAATAATATATACGGGTTGAAGACCGCGTTGTTCGAGGGGGTGGCGGAGGACAGCTATTGTTATTTTGTGCACGGTTATTATGCGGCATTGGGGGATCATACGATCGCGCGGACGGAATATGTGCAGCCGTACAGTTCGGGGCTGCATCGGAATAATTTCTATGGCGTTCAGTTCCATCCGGAGAAGTCGGCGGGGGTGGGGGAAAGGATATTACGGAATTTTATTGAAACTATTTAACGACGTTATGGAGATCATTCCGGCGATAGATATTATTGAAGGAAAGTGTGTCAGGCTTACGCAGGGAGACTACGGGCAAAAGAAAGTCTACAATGAGCGGCCGTTGGAGGTCGCGCTGGCTTTTCAGGATGCGGGGTTGAAGCGGCTGCATTTGGTCGACCTGGATGGGGCGAAAGCGGGGACGGTCCGCAACTGGAAAGTATTGGAGGCGATCGCGGGCAAGACGGAGCTTGTCGTGGATTTTGGCGGCGGGATCAAGACGGCGGCGGATGTGGATATTGTTTTTGGCTCCGGTGCGGCGCTGGCAACGGTGGGAAGTATCGCGGTCAAGGATGGCCCGTTGTTTGTCAGCTGGCTCGGGCAATATGGGGCGGATCGGTTCCTGCTGGGGGCGGATGTGAAAAATGAGAAGATTGCGGTCAGTGGGTGGGCGGAGACAACGGACCGCTGGGTATATGATTTTATCGACGAGTATATCGGCAAGGGTGTTCGGCAGATCTTTTGTACGGATGTGAGTAAAGACGGGTTGTTGCAGGGGCCGGCTTTGGAGTTGTATAAAAATATCGTCGGGAAGTTTCCGGAGCTGCATTTTATTGCCAGCGGCGGGGTCAGCGGGATGGATGATGTTCGGCGGCTCGAGGAGGTGGGATGCAAGGGGGTGATCATCGGCAAGGCTATATATGAGGGGCGGATAACGTTGAAAGAATTATGCTGACAAAGCGAATCATACCTTGTCTCGATATTAAGGACGGCCGGACGGTAAAGGGGGTGAATTTCGAGAATATCCGGGACGCCGGTGATCCGGTAGAACTCGGCGCTCTATATGCGCAGCAGGGTGCTGATGAATTGGTATTCCTGGACATTACAGCGACGAATGAAAAGCGAAAGACGCTGAGGGAGCTGGTGAACCGGATCGCGCATCACATTAATATTCCGTTCACGGTCGGAGGCGGCATCAGCAGTGTCGGGGATGTGAGCCTGCTGTTGCAGAATGGCGCGGACAAGATCTCGGTGAATACGTCGGCTTTCCGGCGGCCGGCGCTGATCGGCGAGCTGGCGAAGGAGTTCGGCAGTCAGTGTGTGGTACTGGCCATCGATACGCGCCGCGAGGATGATGGGCAGTGGTATGTCTATTTGAATGGCGGGCGGGTGAGAACGGACGTGAGGTGCATCGACTGGGCGCGGGAAGGGGTAGAGACCGGTGCGGGGGAGATCCTGCTGACGTCGATGAATAATGACGGGACGAAGAAAGGTTTCGCGCTCGATATTACCCGGGAATTGGCGTCATCTTTGCCGGTACCGGTCATTGCATCGGGGGGAGGGGGCGTGAAGGAACATTTTGTCGCGGTATTGGCGGAGGGGCGGGCGGATGCTGCGCTGGCTGCGAGCATCTTTCACTATAAGGAGATGACGATTCCGGAATTAAAAGGATATTTGCAGCTGCAAGGGGTCGCGGTGAGAATCTAAATTTTTTTAATATGAGTTTGGAAGTCGATTTTGAAAAATATGCCGATGGGCTTGCGCCGGCTATTGT
>DATJMG010000020.1:0-3287 GCA_035508835.1 Puia sp. | reverse complement strand
CGGATGAACCCCTGAAAGTGGACCCGGCGGTAACGACAGGGCTGTTCCGCATTTTTCAGGAAACGCTGACCAATATCGCCCGCCACGCGGAGGCAACGGCTGTTATATCGCGGCTGTACATTGAAGATGACCGCCTTGTCCTCACGATCACGGATAATGGAAAGGGGTTCGATCCGGTGGCGGCAAAAAAGAAAAAAACTCTCGGGTTGTTAGGCATGAAAGAGCGAACGTTGATGATGAAGGGGGCATATGAGATCGACAGCCAGCCGGGTAAAGGCACCAGCCTTCGATTTAGCATCCCCCTTCAATCGCGGCAACAACCGTCAGTAGGAACCCAATAGAACCGACATGCGCATTCTGATTGCAGACGATCATGCTATTGTCCGCAGAGGTCTTTCAGAGATCCTGCTGGAAGCCTGGCCCTCCGCCGAGATCGGGCAGGTGGGCGATGCCGACAGGCTGTTGCAGCAGGCGCTGAACGGCTCCTGGGATCTCGTCATCAGCGATCTGATGATGCCGGGGCGGAGCGTGCTGGAGACCTTGCAGCAGATCCGGCAGTATCAACCACAGTTGCCCGTGCTGATCCTGAGCATATTCCCCGAGGAGCAATATGCTACCCGCGTTTTCAAGGCCGGCGCGTCCGGCTATATCAATAAGGATGCGGCACCCACGGAGCTGGTAAAGGCGGTCCAGCGGATCCTGCAAGGCCGGAAATATATCACGCCGGCGGTGGCCGAGAAACTCGCCAGCGATCTTAGCATCGATCAGGGGCGGCCGCTCCACGAGCTGCTGTCCGACCGCGAATTCCATGTCATGAAAATGCTGGCGGCCGGCAAGAGCATCACGGAGATCGCTGCGGAGCTCTCACTGAGCCCGACGACGATCAGCACGTATCGCAGCCGGATCATGGAGAAAATGAAGATGAAGGCGAACGCCGAACTGGCACGGTATGCGCTGGAGAATGGATTGATCTAGCGTCTGTAGTCAAAAATCGACAAAACTCTCCTTGGTTCCTTTATTTCGTGCTGAATTTGGCCGCTGTATTTTTATGCCACACCCCCAAACCAATGATCAAAATTTTGCTTGCAGATGACCATGGCGCTATTCGCCAGCGGCTAAAGCAAATCCTGCTGGACGAATATCCTTTTTCACTCATCGAGGAGGTCGCCGACGGTTACGGGCTATTGCAACAGACCCGGGCGAAAGACTGGGATCTCGTGATCGCCGATATCTCGATGCCCGCCATGAGCGGCCTTGAAGCGCTGCGGCATATCCGTTTATCACATCCGTCCTTACCGGTCTTATTATTAAGCATTTATTGCGATGACGACTATGCCGGTCATGCCATCCGGGCGGGCGCATCCGCTTACCTCTGCAAGGAAGCGGCTTATGAAGAGCTGGTCTCGACGATCCGGCGACTTATAGTATAAACTCTACAAGCCCGCTTCATAAAAATGTACTTGTGACATATATTTCCCACTATTCTGCAATCGGTTCCGCTGACGTTACTTTGCACTCATAAACGGCCACGGATTTAGCGATGACAGAGAGGGATAATTTGAATCATTTGTTGTGGAAGGTTGCCGGCCCATGGAAGATCATGCCTGAAAAGGCGCTGATGGACCAGGCCCGCGCTTTATTTTGGTTGGCAGATGGCGGCGGCAGGCTTATTTACATCAATAGCGCATTTTACCGGCAATTTGGCGTAGAAGAGGACTTTGCCGGTAAAAGTCTTCAGGAAATGATCCCGAGGGACATGGCCGTTTTTTTTTCCGAAAAGCATCGCCGGGTCAGCCAATCAGGTGTGCCCTACCGGAAGGTGCATCATTTTACCCGACCGGATGGGAGATGCTGCAGCTTCCTGGTGAATATTTATACGATCGATACGGCCGGTGAACCGCTGACGGGGGGCGAAGCCTGGGATGTGAGTGATTTGTCGAACGACCACACCGACCACGAGCAGATGATCGCCGAGACGATCGTGCAGGTCCAGGAGCAGGAACGCACCTACATCGGCCATGAGCTGCATGACAACATTATCCAGATCATGATCTCGGCCCGTCTTCATCTCGAAGGGTTGAAGGGAAGGTCAAAGGAAGAAAAGGCAGTCAAGGTGAGGACCATCGACCTTATCCTGGGCGCCATTGAAGAGACGCGGCGCCTGTCGCGCAAGCTCGCCGCTTCCCAATTGAAAAATGCCGGACTGCTTACCGCGATTGCGCAGCTGTTGAACGATCTGCGCAGCAGCGGCCGCTTTTCCATCAAGTTCAATTCCTCTCTGGATATAGATAAGGAATATTGTCTTTGTGAGGAGAAGAAAGTAGCCATCTACCGCATCGTGCAGGAAGAGATGAACAATATTATCCGGCATAGTAAAGCCAGGAATATCCGGGTCAGTATTATGCAGAACAACTCCGGGGTTATCGTCTATACGTTCGATGACGGGATCGGATTCGACCTGCAGAAAGTCCCCAAAGGAATGGGGCTTGCCAGTATCCATTCCCGGGCCAAGGCCTTCAGGGGAATGGTAGATATCGTTACGGCTCCCGGAAAGGGTTGCTCGATCACTGTACTGATTCCTTATGACTGACGGAAGAATGAAGCGGATCCTGATCATAGACGAAGATGTCGACTGGCTGGCAGCCATGCGATCGTTCTTTGAGCGCAGCGGCTATGAGGCAACGCTGGCATCCTCTTATCCCGAGGGATATGAACTGATGGAGGCGCTCCTGCCCGACCTTATCTTTCTGGACATAAAGTCCGGCGACCCGAACGGGCTCCTGTTCTACAAGAAGATCAAGCAGCAGGAACAATTCGCCCATATCCCCATTGTCGTGACTTCGCATGATGCGAATACCGCCAAACTGTACCGGCCCTATGGAGAGGCAGCCTTTCTGAAGAAGCCTTTTCAGTTGTCAAGGCTGATGAAAACATTGCGGATCTATTTGTAACCGGACCCGGGACGGCCTGTGCTCCGCCGGTCCACCGCCGGCCTGTGATCTTAGTTTGTTGATCGTGCTTGCCTCTGCAACCGCGACCTCTGAAATCGCGTACCCGCAATTCTACCCTCCTCCCGGCCAATAGTCCAAAAAGCGGCGGGGGGAGGAGTAGAATGTAGTTTATTTCCGCCGGATAAAAAAGCGTTGTTCTACTGTTTTTTTGCTCAACAAATCTTCCTTCCTTTGTAGGTCTCCCGGATCCGCGCCAGGTCCTGCACCCCTTCCAAACGCTTCTTTGCTAAAGTCCTTTTCCTCCACTCCTTTAAACTGTCAAGACAATGAAGAAGA
>DATJMG010000019.1:0-4565 GCA_035508835.1 Puia sp. | reverse complement strand
AGCAGCTGATCAAAAGCATCGCCGCCGGCGCGACCATCTCCAACCACTCCCTGCTAAGGGATCCATCCTTCTCTCACCACCTGCTCTATAGACTGAAAGGCACACAACGGCTTTGGCCGCACCGGGTAAATTCCCTCCGGCGCTTCCGCTATCTGTACACGGAATTTTCCGGATTCGAATGCGATATCCAATTCGACCCGCAGACCGGACTGCTGAGCATCGGTCACGACGGCCCCGGTCCCGATTCCCTCACCGCTTACCTGAAAGCCGACACCGGGCAGCTGAAATTGTTCTGGCTCGACCTGAAAAATATCCGCGGCGACAATGCCGAAGCCCTTGCCGCCCGCCTTGCCGCGCTTGACCTGCAGTATAACCTGAAGAACCGGATCATCCTCGAATGCTATGATACCACCGCCGCATCACAACTTCGCAACAAGGGCTGGCTGACCGCGCTGAACTTTATCATCCACCCGGTCTACCCACTGTCACCCGATATCACCTTACTTACCGGCGAGACCGCAGACCACCCGAATATCGCCAGGGAATTTCCCGGCCTCAAACAGCTGAACTGGGATATTTCTTTCTGGGATGGAATGAATAGGACCAACTTACTGGAACAAGCCAACGACACGGACCTCCTCGTTTGCCTTATCAACGTAAAATCACCGGGGTACCGCTAAGAAAAAAACCAGCCGACAACCAGCCGATATGCGAATCTTCCAACCTCTGCTATCATTCTTCAAACCTTTCAGCCGCTCCCTGCTTGTCAGCCGGTTCCTGCTTGTCAGCCGCTCCCTGCTCGTCAGTCGGTTCCTGCTTGTCAGTCGCTTCCTGCTTGCGATGGCATTCCTCGAAGTCTATTATTTCCTCGGCCGCATCGTCTTCATCCTTTATAACTACCGGCAATTCCATTTTCACGGTACTCCGGAGCTGGTCCGGATCTTCCTGTGGGGATCCCGCATGGACCTGTCCGCTATCGCCCTCCTCAATCTTCCGGTCCTCCTTCTTTTTTTCATCGCTCAATATTTCCCTTCACGACCCGCCCGCTACCTGGCCCGCCTGGTCTTCATCCTGGTAAATACCGCCGGGATGGCCATCAATATCCTCGATACCGGCTATTTTCGTTTCTCAAAGCACCGGAGTAACCTCGATCTTGTTTACGTAATGGGTGACTCCGCAAGTTCATTCGGAAGCCTGCTCTGGCACTACCTTCCTCTTCTGATCTTTTTCATCATCTCTGTCTGGGCGCTTATCCGTATCGCTGCAACTCCCACCCCACCCGCCGCCCCTGCCCCCACCAACCCCCCGCCCACCACATCCACACCCCGAACCGCCCCCGCCCCCGCCGCCCCCCGCGGACCCCGCCTCGCACTGCCCCTGGCGCAAGCGACCCTCCTCTTTCTTTTCTTCATCGCCATCAGGGGATGGCAGCCCCGCCCCCTGATCCCCGCTTCCCCGCTGCTGACCCTCGATCCCGACAAACTCCCCCTGGCCCAAAACAGCATCAGCACCTTTTTCTACTCCGACCTCAACCGCGAACATCAGATCATCCCCAAAAAATATTTCTCACCCGAAGATTTGGCGGCCATCACAACAACCTTCCACTACCTCCATGCACACGCAAAAGACAGCCTCCACGACAGCCTGCCCCGGAAAAATGTCGTCATATTCATCCTCGAAAGCTTTTCACGCTGCTATGTGATCCCCGGTGATCCCTGGAAGGCCAAAACACCATTCTTCGATTCGCTCATCCGAAAAAGCATTTTCTTCCCGCATTCTTTTGCTAATGGCTTCACGTCCAATCAGGGTATCGTGAGCATTCTGGGCGGCCTGCCATCATTCACCGACGAACCGTTCTTTTATTCTTCTTATGCCAATACACCGCTGCACAGCGTCGGCAATATCCTGAAGGAAGAAGGGTACAACACAAATTTTTTTATGGGCGCCGAACGGGACCATTTCGGGTTTGGAAAATTTGCCCATATGGCAGGTCTCGATCACACCTACTGGCGTAACGATTTCAATGATGATCGATGGTATGACGGCAACTGGGGAATTTTTGACGAGCCCTTCCTGCAATACGGCGCCCGTATCCTGGCAACAAAACAACAACCATTCCTCGGCGTCTTCTTTACGATCTCCGCACATCCGCCCTACACGTTGCCCGACAATGTCCGTAACCGGTGTACCATCGCCGGCCAGACAGACGCCCAGAACAGCATCACCTATACCGACTACGCCTTTAGCCGGTTCTTTGCGACCTGCCGCGACCAGCCCTGGTTCCGGAATACGATCTTCGTCTTCTCCGCTGATCATTGGCTCGATCCCGATGACGGCCATACCCCCTTTTCCTATCTTAACGGCTGTACTATCCCGATTTTTTTCTATGATCCCGCCCGGGATACCGGCGAGGTTCGCATGTCAGTCGCGAGCCAGGTCGATATCGCCCCGACTATCCTCGACCTGTTAGGATATACCGGCAGCTATTCCGGTTTTGGCCGAAGCCTCATGGATACCTCGATAGCCGATTCCAACCGGTATACGCTGATCCACCCCGGCAACCCTTACCAGATCATCACCGACCGGTACATCCTTGGCTATGATGCATCGCAGGAAAAGACCCGTTATTTTTACCGGTATTCGGAAGACAGCGCGCTGAAGCATAATCTCGTCAACGATAGCTCCCGAGCCACGGAGCAAAGAAGGCTCGAACGACTGGTAAAAGCAAACCTCCAGGCCTACGGCCAGGCCCTGACCCGGAGAAGCCTCGAATGATCACTTGCCTTCCAGCTTATTGCAGTATTCCAACGAACCCAGCCTGAACCGCAGCGGAAGATGGGTAGCTTTCTCTATTTCCAATTCCTTCCTGCAAAAAAACCCCAGGCTCATCGGCGCCCGCTCCGCCTGCGCCAACCCCGCCGCCTGCTCCGCTTGCACCCAACCCGTCTGAGCCCACCCCGCCTGCGCCAACCCCGCTACTTGCTCCGTCTGCATCCACCCCGCCGCCACCCGCTCCGCCCACACCCCGTCCTCCAATCCAAAGGACACCCCTGGCCCCGCAACCATCGCCCGACCCGTCATCCCATCCGCATCCTTCACCAATGAAATATTCTTCACCCCCGTCACCCCCACGGTCAATCCATTATTTTTCACTACTTCACGCGGAATAACCTGCGCCCACAGCGAACTCGCAAGCACTGAGAAACATACAACAAGAAAAGTTTTTTTTCGTTGCACGGGTAGTCCCTCCTTTTTTACTTAAATTTACGGCCTGATTTTTGTGGTTCGCGGCCCTTTTTTCAGCACGCATGAGAAATAGGCTCGAGAAAAACCCCTGAATGACATGTCGTTAAGCCAATCATTACAGCAAAAATTACTCCAAAAACTGTCTCCGCAGCAGATCCAGCTGATGAAGCTGCTGCAGGTGCCGACGGCCATCCTGGAAGAACGGATCAAGGAGGAACTGGAGGAGAATCCGGCGCTGGAAGTGACCGAAGACCACGAGGACGGTCCCGGGGAAGAGCTGAAAGATGAGTTTGAAAGCACGGAGGAATTTGAAGAAAAAGATGGCAGTGAGGACGAATACGACAACATCGACATCAGTGAATATGTCAACGAATACGACGACGACGTCGCAGACTATAAGCTGCGGGACGACAACTATCCCGACGCAGACGAAGAACGGGTAGTGCCCCATAAGGTGGAAACCTCCTTTCATGAACTGCTGCTCGATCAGCTCGGGATGCTGGTGATCGACGAGCGCACCCGCAAGATCGCCGAACAGATCATCGGCAGCATCGACGACGACGGCTACCTCCGCCGCGAGACCGCTTCCATCGCCGATGACCTCGCCTTCCGGCAGAATATCGAGACCACCGAAGACGAAATTGAATCGCTGATCCGCAAGATCCAGCAATTCGACCCTCCCGGAGTAGCGGCCCGCGACCTCCAGGAATGCCTGCTGATCCAGTTGAACCGCAAAAAGAACGGCACTACGGCCGTCGATGTCGCTATCGATGTCCTCTCCAACTACTTCGACGAATTCACCAAAAAACATTACGACAAGATCCAACGCGGCCTTAGCCTGACCGACGATCAGCTAAAGGACGTGATCAACCAGATTGTCAAACTCAACCCCAAACCGGGCGGAGACGTCGGCGGGATCAACAAGGCGGAGAGCTACGTCATCCCTGACTTTTTTATTGCCAACAACGCCGGGAAGCTGGAGCTGTCCCTCAATTCCAAGAACGCACCCGACCTGCGGATCAGCGAAGGCTATAAGGAAATGCTGAAGGAATACGACCGCGGCAGTAAGAAAGACAAACGCCAAAAAGAAGCCGTCCTGTTCATCAAACAGAAGATTGACGCGGCAAAATGGTTCATCGACGCCATCAAACAACGCCAGCAGACCCTTTACAACACCATGCACACCATTATGGAGTATCAGCATGATTTCTTCCTGACCGGCGACGAAACGACCCTTCGCCCCATGATCCTGAAAGATATCGCCGAACGGACCGCCCTGGATATCTCTACCGTCAGCCGCGTCGCCAACAGCAAATTCG
>DATJMG010000018.1:0-12141 GCA_035508835.1 Puia sp. | reverse complement strand
GACGAGTTACAGGAGGCGGTGGGGGCGGGGGATGCAGGAAGATCCGGGGCAGGGGATGAGGAGAAAGGCAGGATTGGGGATGCGGGAGTAGCCGGCGGCGGGGATGGGGGGAAAGGCAGGGTTGAGGATGTGGGGGTAGCCGGGGCCGCGGGTGTTGGCGTAGACGGCACGGGGGATGCGGGGGAAGGCGGCAAGGGGGATGCAGGGAAAGGCGGGGCGGGGCATGCGGGAGAAGGCAGGGTTGGGGACGCCGGGAGGATCGAAGAGGAGTTCGGGGACCTGATGTTCTCGCTGGTGAATTACGCACGATTTTTGCATATTGACGCGGAGAATGCCTTGGAAAGAACGAACCGGAAGTTCATTTACCGGTTTACCCGGATGGAGGAGGAGGCGCGGGCGCAGGGCCGGTCGCTGGCGGAGATGTCCCTTCAGGAGATGGATGGTCTCTGGAATGTGATTAAAAAAACACGGGATTGAAGTCCTTTTTCATTGATATTTTTCGCAGGAACATCAATATCCTGCTGACGGCGGTTGGGTTGTTCCTCGCCGGATATTTCCTCAACCTGTATTTCAGCGGCGGTGCATCTGTGCGGCGGCTGCGCAACTCGATCCAGTCTTTCTTGCAGCAACGGGAGCGGAGCTTCGATCAGCTGTCGAATGATACGGCGCTGCTGACCCGGCTGGCAACAAAACAGTACACGAAGAAGGATCTCGATCTGCTCATCGACAAGAAGTTCGGGTTTTTCCTGTATGGGTCGGATTCAGTCGGGGCGGGGCTCTACCTGCAATTCTGGAACGATCAGCGGTCCCTGCCGACGATGGCGCTGATCAACGGCCCGGATACGGCGGGGTTCGTCCAGCTTGCCAACGGGCAATACGGGTATGTCAAAAGGGCGGTTGCCGGTGCAGATCGCAAGCTGCATTTGATCATCGGGTTGATCCCGGTCCGCTGGCAATATTATATCACGTTGCCCGACCTCCAACCCGAGTTTGTCAATTTCCCGTTGGCAGAGAAGCGGGTAGAGATCGTGCAGACGCCGACCGATCTGCCGGTAACCGATTACCGGGGCTCGACACTCTTCTATCTTGTCCGAAAGACCGGCTATCGGGCCCCGGCGCATATCTGGCCGATCCCGCTGGCGATCCTGCTGGGGTTGCTGCTCGTGCTCATCATCATTCACAACATCGCACATACGGTCGCGGAACGATGGGGGACGTGGTGGGGTATCGGTTTCCTGGCCACCACGATCGTGCTGATGCGGGCGATGACTTATCTGATGCCGGGGTTGTTGAATCTCCGGCAATTCGAGCTATTCGATCCTACCATTTACAGTTCGAGCATCATCCTGAACTCGCTTGGCGACCTGGTCATCAATTCCTTTCTGTTCTGCTGGATCATCATGTTCATCCGGCGCGAGCTGGCCGATTATACGATCCCCCAGTCGGTGCATCGGTGGCGCAACTGGCTTTGGATAAGCGTCGGTCTGACCTTGCTGGTGATGACGACTTTTCTGTTCGCCAATATCGTTCAGTCGCTGGTGACGGATGCGAAGATCTCATTCAATGTGACGAACTTCTTCAGCCTGCTGGAGAACTACAGCTTTATCGGGTTTGTCGCCCTGGCGGCGCTGGCGTTGGGTTATTTCTTCCTGTCGCAGATCCTGTTCCAGCTGATCGGGTACCTGATCCGGTCGTTGTCGATCGTGCTCTATATCATTACGGCGACGATCGGGCTGCTAGCCCTGACCTTCATCCAGCGGGCAGATATGGTGGAACTGGATATCTATGTGCTGATCTGGCTCCTGGGTTATGTCTGGCTGATGCAGCGAAGGATCTTCTTCGATCTCCGATTCAGGTTAAATGTCTCGGAAGTATTGTTCTGGCTCTTCATT
This sequence comes from Puia sp., assembly GCA_035508835.1. Lineage (GTDB taxonomy): Bacteria > Bacteroidota > Bacteroidia > Chitinophagales > Chitinophagaceae > Puia. The sequence continues at coordinate 10,249 of DATJMG010000018.1, read as the reverse complement.
TTTTCCATTTCCATTTCAGCGGTCATCCTGTTCGAGAACCGCAAGACGGAGGAGATGCACCGGCAGGACATGGCCGAGCGGTTGGGGAAGCAGTCCGATCCGTCGAGCCAGACGATGCTGAGCATCTATTTCAGCTATATCGATAATGACTTTCTGACCGCGAACTTCGCCCGTTTTCACGATCAGTATTCCAATGAACTGATCAAGGACAGCATCAGCAATAAATATTTCCCCGCCTACCAGGAAAACTTCGATACGCGGCTGTATACGTTCGATGCCGACGAGAAGCCGTTGTACAATGAACCGCCGGTCTCCTATGACACGCTCAATACGACGTTCACGGTACAGGGAAAGAACACGGACATTACCGATCTGCGCTATGTCGTGCGGTCATTTGACAAGTTCGCCTACATCTACAAGAAAACGGTCCGCGATGACACGAGCGGCAAGGTGTTGGGGTATCTTTTTATCCTTTCGGAGCCCAAAAGTCAAAAAAGCGGGGATGCGCTGGTGCCGGAGCTCTTTCATCAGAGTGAGGATCTGCCGGAATATTATGCCATTTACAATAACCGGGAATTGGTGACGATGGGGGGGGATTATCCATTCCCGACGCATCTGACGGAGGGGCAGATCCCGGAAGGGGATTTCGTGCACATTAAAAAGGAGGGGTATGACGAGCTATGGCATACGGTCTCGACCGATAGCTTCGTCGTGGTGGTCAAGCGGGACAATTCGTCGGTCGAGGATATTACCTTATTCGCCTATCTGTTCAGCGCCTTCCTGTTCCTGGTGGCCTTGTTCCGGGGGACCGCGCTGCTGATCTGGTCGCGGCTCCATTGGAGCCAGCTCAAGACTTACTGGCAGATGAATATCCGGTCGCAGATCCATACGACGATCATCTTTATCAGCCTGTTCTCGTTTGTGGTGATCGGGGTGGCGACGATCATTTTCTTTATCAACCGGTATAACCGGAACAACCAGACCAGGCTGAGCAAGGCCATGATGGTCATGGTGAGCGAGGTGCAAAGCAAGCTCTCGGCGCCCGGCGGGTACAACCTGGACGGGCGGCTTTATTATCAGGGGTCGAGGTCGGAATTGCAAGGATTGATCGAGGACATTGCGCAGACCCACGGGACGGATATCAATATCTATGACCTGGATGGCAATTTGCAGGTGTCGTCGAACCTCTTTGTATACAATAAGGGCATCCTTTCGAAAAAGATGAATCCGCTGGCCTATTACAATCTTCACGTCCTGAATATGATCCAGTTCCCGCACTATGAGCAGATCGGCGGGCTGTCGTATGTCAGTATTTACCGGCCGTTGCGCGACGATCAGGGGAATGCGTTCGCCTATCTGAATATCCCGTCCTTTACGACGCAGGATGAGCTCAATGAGGAGATCTCCAACTTCCTGGTGACGATCATCAATCTGAATGCCTTTATTTTCCTGATCGCGGGGACGATCGCGCTTTTCCTGACGAACAGGATAACCTCCTCTTTCCTGCTGATCTCCCAGAAGATGCAGGAGGTCAATCTCGGGAAGACGAATGAAGAGATCCAGTGGAAGCGGAATGACGAGATCGGGGGGTTGGTGAAGGAGTATAACAAGATGGTGAAGAAGCTCGAGGAGAGTGCGGCGGCGCTCGCGAAGAGCGAACGGGAGGGGGCATGGCGGGAGATGGCGCGGCAGGTCGCGCACGAGATCAAGAATCCGCTGACGCCGATGAAGCTCAGCATTCAGTATTTACAGAAGGCGATCGACAATAATTCGTCGAATGTAAAGGAACTGGCGGGCAATGTGGCCAAGACGCTGGTGGAGCAGATCGATCACCTCTCCAAGATTGCGTCGGACTTTTCACAGTTTGCCAATATCGGGAACCCGAAGAAGGAAGTTTTCGACCTGCACGAAATGTTGTATTCGCTGACGTCCCTGTATGAGACTACGGAGAACCTGCTGTTCAAGTGGGTGCCGGTGCATCAGCGGATCATGGTATATGCGGATAAGACGCAGCTCAACCGGCTTTTCACGAATTTGTTACAGAATGCGCTGGAAGCCTGTGACAGCAATAGCCGGCGGGTGATCAGCGTGAGTGAGGAGATGGGGGATGAGTCGATCATCGTGAAGGTGACGGATAATGGGGAGGGTATCCCGGTCGAGATGCAGTCGAAGATCTTTATACCCAATTTTACAACCAAATCATCGGGGACCGGGTTGGGGTTGGCGATGAGCAAGACAATTGTGGAGCAGGCCAAGGGGAAGATCTGGTTCGAGACAGAGGAGGGGGAGGGGACGACTTTTTATGTGGAATTGCCGGTGTTGCGGGCGACCAAACCGCTGGAAGCGGTTTAAAATCGCCGTAGGCGATTTTCGTCATTAGCCCCGCTAGATAACCGAGCGTAGCGAAGGTTACGAAAGAGGAGGACCGTGGCGAAGCAGGTCCGACGATGTTCTAAGCGATCGGTGGGATTAGTAAGGTAATTTAGATCCCCCGGGATTTTTTTCTATCAGCCAAAAATGACTTGAATTCTTCCAGGGTAAAGCTGCTGAGGTTTTTATCCGGGGTGAGGCCGGCTTTGCGACCGGCAAGGACGCCATAGCGGATGTCGTGATAGCCGTTGATCGAGTGGGCATCGGGGTCGATGGAGATGAGGGCGCCTTTGTCGAGGGCGTAGCCGATCCAGCGCCAGTCCATATCGAGGCGGCGGGGATGGGCATTGAGCTCGATGACGACGCGGTTGGCGATGCAGGCGTCGATGATCTTCCTGTGGTCTACGGGGTAACCGGGGCGGCTCAGGAGGAGGCGGCCGGTGAGGTGGCCCAGGATGGTTGTATAAGGGTTTTCGATGGCGCGCAGGAGGCGGGACATGGCTTTTTCTTCGGTCATCTTGAGGTTGGAATGGACGGAGGCGATGACGAGGTCGAAGGTAGAGAGGATGTCATTGGAATAGTCGAGGGAGCCGTCGCCGAGGATATCGCTCTCGATACTTCGGAAGATCATGAATGGCGCAAGCTTGCGATTGAGCTCATCGATCTCGGCGTGCTGGGCTTGCAGTCGATCCGGCTGCAGGCCGTTGGCGTAGGCGGCAGTTTTGGAGTGATCGCTGATGACGAGGTATTCGAGGCCGCTCCCGATGCAGGCTGCGGCCATTTCTTCGAGGGTGTTGGAGCCGTCGGACCATTTGCTGTGGCTGTGGATAATGGCGCGGATATCGGCTGGTTTTATCAGATCGAGGGGTGGCTGGTCGAGGACGATGCGTTGTTCGCGGCGGTAGGGTGGGATATAGGGGATGCCGGCTTGCGCGAAAATGGCTTCTTCGGAGGTTGGGTTGAGATCTTCGGCGGTTGGGTTGGGATATTCGGAGGTTGAGTTGGGATCTTCGGAGGTTGAATTGGAGGCGGGTGTTATCCGTTCGCGGAAGGCTTCGAGAAATTCGCCGCTACAGCTGGTTTCGAAGAGGGTTTGGGTAAATGTATCGGGGGAGGTGTGGATGAATTCGACAGTGACGCCTTCTTCGGAGGGGTTGGCCGATAGCCAGGCGCCGGTTGAGTCAGGGGTGGCGGTGGTGACGAACTGGAGTTTCGTGATGGTCTCGAGCTGGCGGCGAAATTCGCCGGTGATGGCCAACTGTTCGCGCGGGAAGGATGATTTGAGCCGGGCTTCGAGTTGTTCGGCATAGATCTCGATGTCGGCGTAGAGATGGCTGCCGATGTGGCGGAGGCGGAATTCGATGGCTTCACGGACGTTGTGTTGGGTCTTTTCGCCGAAGCCTTTGAACAGGAGAAGTCTGTTTTCCTGACAGGCATATAGCAGTTCGCCGACGGATTCGATCTCCATTTCTTTCCAGATGGTGGCGATTTTCTTGGGCCCGAGGCCTTTGATCTGGAGCATTTCGATGATGCCGGGCGGGGTGTTGGCGATGTATTGCTGAAGGAGGCGGAGTTCGCCGGTGTCGATGATCTCGCGGATTTTTTTGCCGATGGTGTCACCGATGCCTTTAATGGAGGTGATCTTGTCGGCGGGGAGATCCCGGATGGGGGTGGGGAGTTTTTCGAGGGTAAAGGCGGCGACGGAGTAAGATTTCGTTTTGAAGGAGTTTTCGCCGTGGATGTCCATGAGTTTACCGAGGAGGCTGAATTGTTCGGCGATATAGTCGTTGTCGATCGGCATGGGAGCAAGTTACGGAAAATACCGGGGGCGGGGCGGGCGGACGGGTCGGGCGGGGATGGGGGGTGGGGTAGTGAGGGACCGGGAAAGCGGTGGTGGCGCGGGTTTCAGCGGGTGATGGAAAGCAAAAGTCCCGAATTGCTTCGGGACTTTATTATTTTCTGCTTCATTGAAGAAATAGGGACTATTTCTTTTTTGCAGCCTTCTTAGCAGCCTTCTTTTTTGGAGCAGCTTTCTTTTTGGGAGCGGCTTTTTTCTTAGCGGCTTTCTTTGCAGTTGCCATTTTTTTGAAATTTAATTGGTTAGTAAATCAATTACAACCATAAAAATAGAAACTTCTTTGGAATGTCCAAAAATTTTTTTGAAAAATTCCAATTTTTTTTCTAAGCAACTACTTCAACTGCGTTGACGCTAACGAATGTTTTGTCGCCTTTTCCTTTTCTGAATTCAACCAATCCGTCAGCAAGGGCGAAGAGAGTAAAATCTTTTCCTACGCCGACATTCCTGCCGGGATGATATTGTGTGCCGCGTTGACGGACGATGATGTTGCCGGCAACGGCAGGCTGACCGCCATAGATCTTAACGCCGAGGCGTTTGCTCTGTGAGTCGCGGCCATTCTTTACGCTGCCTTCACCTTTCTTGTGTGCCATATCTTACAGGTTTGATCGTTGTTGTTATGTCCGGGCCGCGGGAGGCGGCCCGATGATTATAAAATTTCGTTGATGCGGATCTTCGTATAGTGGGTACGATGACCGTGTTTCTTGCGAAAGCCTTTTCTTCTTTTCATTTTAAAGGCGATGACCTTGTCGCCCTGAACGTGATCGATGATCTCGGCTTTGATTACCGCCTTGACATCTTTGCCCACGGATAAATTGTCGTCGCCGTGTGACAGCAGGACTTCGGCGAATTCCACTTTGTCACCGGCATTGCCGGCGATCCGGGGGACATATAAGGTTTGGTCCTTTTGGACTTTGAATTGCTGGCCGGCTATTTTTACGACTGCTAACATATAAAATCAGTTTTTGGGCGATCCGGGGATCGCAATATTAGGGCTGCAAAGGTAAGGGGAATTGGGGAAAAAAAGAAGTGAAAGCTCAAAAAATGGCCTTGGGGCGGCAAATTTAGCGGAATCCCACGGGATAAAGGAATTTGGTGAGGCGATCCGGGGGAGGGGTTGGGGCGATCCTGGGGAGGGGTTGAGGCGAGCGCTTTTTTGGGGGTGATTGTGAAGGTCTTGCGGCAGGGGTCCGGCGGCGAGAGGGCAAGGGTTCGGCGGCGGGAGGGCAACGGTTCAGAGGCGGGAGGGCAACGTTCCTGGGGCGGGACTTTCCATTGCTACCTGAGCTTTTTCTTGTAGGTTTGCCCGCATGAATATGAAGATCAAATCCTTTTTGGCCAGACCTTTTGCGTCCTATGTCTTCAAGGCCATTCAGAAGGGAATGACTTCGGCTGTAGCGGATCAGGAGGCGATATTGAAGGGGCTGCTCCAGGTGGGGAGCAAGACGGAATTCGGGACCGAGCATAAACTGGGTGAGGTGAAAAGCCATGGGGAGTTCCGGGAGGCGGTCCCCGTCCGGGATTATGAGCAGTTTTCCCCTTATATCAGCCGCATCAAGGAAGGCAGGCATAATGTATTATGGAAGGGGCTTCCGATCTATTTCGCCAAGACTTCCGGGACCACCAGCGGGATCAAGTATATTCCCATATCCAAAGACTCCATTTCCAATCACATCAATACGGCCAGGAATGCGCTGTTGTGTTATATGGCCGTCACGGGAAATACGGCGTTTTCCGACGGCAAGATGATCTTTCTGTCGGGTTCGCCCGAACTGGAGCGGATTGGGGGCATTCCGACGGGACGGTTGAGCGGGATCGTGAACCACCATATCCCGGGGTATCTTCGGACGAATCAGCTACCGTCCTATGAGACCAATTGCATTGAGGACTGGGAGACCAAGCTCGACAAGATCGTAGAGGAGACGGTAGGGCAAAACATGACGCTGATCAGCGGGATCCCGCCGTGGGTACAGATGTATTTTGACAGGCTGATCGAGCTAAAGGGGATGGCGGTGAAGGACATCTTCCCGGATTTCTCGGTGCTCGTGCATGGCGGGGTCAACTTCGAGCCTTATAAGCATCGGTTGTTCGACAGTATCGGCAAGGCGGTGGATACCATTGAAACCTATCCGGCGTCCGAGGGTTTCTTTGCCTTCCAGGACTCCCGGGACCAGGAGGGGCTTTTGCTGAATACGAACAGCGGAATTTATTTCGAGTTCATCCCCGCGGCGGAGATCGGGAAGGAACGGCCGGTTCGGCTATCGCTGAAGGAGGTTACGACGGGGGAGAACTATGCGTTGGTGGTGAGTAATAATGCCGGGTTGTGGGGATACAGTATCGGGGATATGGTCCGGTTCGTTTCGGTGAATCCGTACCGGTTGGTGGTCACGGGGCGGACAAAGCATTTCATTTCCGCTTTTGGCGAGCATGTGATCGGCGAGGAGGTCGAGTACAGCCTGATGAAGGCGGCCGGCGAAGCGGGGCTGAACATAACGGAGTTCACGGTTGCGCCGATGATCCGGCAGGAGCAGGGGAAGTCCTATCACGAGTGGTTTGTGGAGTTCGCGGAGAGGCCGGCGGACCTGGCGGATTTTGCGATCCGGGTGGACAATAATCTTCGGGCCAGGAATATCTATTATGACGATCTGATCTCGGGTAATATCCTGCAACCTCTACAGATCCGGACGGTAAAGAAGCATGGGTTTATCGATTATATGAAGTCGGTCGGCAAGCTGGGCGGTCAGAATAAAGTACCGCGACTGAGTAACGACAGGAAACTGGCAGCCGAGCTGGAAAAATTTGTAGAATGACGCAGACTATGCATAACGGCCCGAAAAAGCGGATCGCGATATTTGGCTCTACCGGCTCCATCGGACGTCAGGCCCTGGATGTCATCCATGCCAATCCGTCCGTGTTCAGTGTAGAAGTGCTGACGGCCCAGACGAGCGATGATCTGCTGATCAGGCAGGCACTGCAATTCCAGCCCAATATTGTTGTGATCGGAGATGACAAGAAACTCCCGCGGGTAAAGGAAGCACTTGCGGGGAAGCCGATCAAGGTATTTGGGGGCGAGGCGGCGTTGGAGGAGGTGGCGTGTATGGACATCTATGATATGATGCTGGCGGCCATTGTCGGTTTCGCCGGGTTGCGGCCGACGTTATGCGCCATCGGGCAGGGCAAGGCGGTGGCGCTGGCCAATAAGGAAACGCTGGTGGTGGCGGGTGATATCGTCATGAAGAAGGCACTCGACCGGCGGGCTCCGATCATTCCCGTGGATTCCGAGCATTCGGCGATCTTTCAGTGCCTGGTAGGCGAGACCCGCAACCGGATCGAGAAGATCATTCTTACGGCGTCGGGTGGACCTTTCCTCGGGAAGAAACCCAATTACCTGGTCAATGTGAAGCGCGACCATGCGTTACAGCATCCGAACTGGAGCATGGGCGCCAAGGTGACGATCGATTCGGCTACGCTGATGAACAAGGGGTTGGAGATGATCGAGGCCAGGTGGCTTTTTAGCCTTCGGCCGGAGCAGGTCCAGGTCGTTATCCATCCGCAGAGTATCATCCATTCGATGATCCAGTTCGAGGATGGGAGCATCAAGGCGCAGCTGGGGCTGCCGGACATGAAATTGCCGATCCAGTATGCGTTGAGCTTTCCGCAGCGGCTTGCCAGCAGTTTCCCGCGGTATGATTTCCGGAAGCCGGCCGCGCTGAGCTTCGAAGAACCGGATGTCAAGACGTTTCGTAATCTTACGTTGGCGACGGAGGCGTTACACAAGGGGGGCAACCTGCCCTGTGTGCTGAATGCGGCGAATGAGATCGCCGTGTTTGCTTTTTTACGGAATCGGATAGGGTTCCTGGATATGACGGACCTTGTCGAGCGGACGATGCAGGAGGTGCCTTTTATCGAACGGCCGACGCTGGAAGAATATTTTGACAGCGATGGGGAGGCCCGTAATTTTGCTGCTTCGCTGATTAAGCTATGAACCGGGTGGAGCCCGGTTCGCGTTTTCGGCCCGGCCAAAACGCAGACATTAACGGTCAAATGCGCGGATTCGCGAATCTGAGAAAGAAAAATTTATGACACTATTAGCAATTGATTGGGCTTCGGTTGGAATAAAGGTGGTTCAATTCATTTTATCGTTCGGCATACTGGTCATCCTTCATGAGCTGGGGCATTTTCTGACTGCCCGGTGGTTCAAGTGCCGGGTGGAGAAGTTCTATTTGTTCTTCAACCCGTGGTTCTCGCTTTTTAAGAAGAAGATCGGGGAAACAGAATATGGAATAGGCTGGGTTCCCATCGGCGGGTATGTGAAGATCGCGGGGATGATCGATGAGAGTATGGACAAGGAGCAGATGTTGCAGCCGGCGCAGCCCTGGGAGTTCCGCAGCAAACCGGCCTGGCAGCGGCTGATCATCATGTTGGCGGGGGTGACGGTGAATGTGCTGCTGGCCTTTACCATCTTCATTTTCATCTTGTGGATCTGGGGAGAGCGGTATATTCCGGTGCGTAACCTGAAATACGGGATCTATGCGGATACGCTGGGCCGGAAGATGGGGTTGAAGGATGGGGACAATATCATTGCGGTTGGCGGCAAGCCGATGATCCGGACCAATGTGATCCCTTCGGAGATCATTATGAGTGAGGCCAGGTCGGTGACGATCGTGCGGAATGGCGACACGATGCAGCTGGCGGTCCCGACCGGCTTTATTGCACAGCTGAACAAGAACAGGCTGGAAGGCTTTATCGGGCTTCGGTATCCGCAGATCGTCGATTCGGTGCCTTCCAGCGTCAAGGTGCTGGAGGGGAATGTCCGAAAGGGGGATACGCTGATCGGGGTGAACGGGCATTATATTCAATATGCGTCGGATCTGGCAAAGGATTCGACGTTCAACTTCGAGCGAGGTCTGACGAGGCTGACCATGTCCTTCCGGCGCGGGCCGGATACGGTGAGGGCGGTGATTGCCCGGACTGACAAGACGGGGACGGGGATCAGATACAAGAATCCGGAAGATATCCTGGGGTATGTCCAGATCAATTATACGTTTTTGCAGGCGGTGCCGGCGGGTATCCATAAGAGTATTACGACGCTGGTCAATTATATCCGCAATCTGAAGCTGCTGTTCACGTCCAAGGAGATAAAAGTGCAGGACAACCTGGGAAGTGTGGTGACCCTGGCAAGCGTTTTTCCGTCACAGTGGGATTGGGAGAGCTTTTGGTCGTTGACGGCGATCTTCAGCATTTTGCTGGCGTTTATGAATGTGTTGCCGATCCCGGCGCTGGATGGGGGGCATGCGTTGTTCACGTTGTATGAGATGATCAGCGGGCGGAAGCCGAGCGACAAGTTCATGGAGTATTCGCAGATGGTGGGAATGGTGTTGTTGCTGGGGTTGATGGCGTATGCGATGGGGTTGGATATATTCCGGATCTTTAAGTAGGGGCGGGGTCGTTTTGGGGGTTCGCCTTTGGGGGCAGCCGAAAAATTCCGTATATTTGCAGACCGGGGGTGCTCAAGTTGGGGCCCGGGAAAATCGGGGGTGCCTGGTTTTGACAGCATAGATCTTTGAAGGTGTAAGCATGCCGTGCGTTGGATAATTAGCACGTTAATCTGAATATTCAAATTTCAAATGGCAATACTCAGTATGCCATGGCTGCCTAATCAGTGATTAGATAGTCATTAGGGCTGCGCCGGCAGGTTCGCCTGTTACCAGGCTGCGTCGCCGACTCAAAACAAATACAGGATGCTGCAACGGAAGGCTGTGACCGTTGCTTAAGACTATACAGCTAAGGAGGAGGTTGGTTTGTCCGGCCCCGGCCGCCTCCCGACAAGCAATGCCGGAATAAGCATGTAGAAAGCTTTTGGGGGTTATGTTTGGACAGGGGTTCGAGTCCCCTCACCTCCACCTGACGAGGAAATCGCAAGATTTCCTCTTTTTTTTTCAATATATAGAAGGTTTTTCTCTCTCATTATCAATTCGTTATGGCTTAACTCTGGAATGAGGTAGGGTGTTCGATAGACCTTGT
>DATJMG010000017.1:0-18162 GCA_035508835.1 Puia sp. | reverse complement strand
GTGGGACGGAAGGTATATGACCGGCTTATGGCGAATCAGATCCCCGTTGTCAGCATTGAAGAGATGCGGCAGCTGCACGTCCGGCTTCCGGAGGATTCCACGGATACAAATCATCTTATCAAGAAATAGGTATGAAACCGAGCTATACAAATTATGACACTCAGGCGGATGACCAGCGAGGTTCCATCCGACCTTTGCAAAGACATCATGGACGGATGAAACTAATTAATTATACATTGTTTGTGCTGTTGCTGGTCAGCGTTGTATTCAGCTGTACCAGGACCAACCTGAACTATACGGAAAATGGGAACTGGGCCAGCCGTACGACGTTTGGCGGCGGAAATGGGGTTGGGGTCGGGTATGCGGCCTCGTTTGTGATCGGTAATAATGCCTATGTCGCCACCGGGGTCAATCCGCAGTTCCCGGCTCAAAAACTGCAAGCGGTATGGATGTATACGCCCGGGGCGATCCCGCAGGGACCGGACGGCGTGGATAGTCCGGAAGCTCAGGGTACGTGGACGGAGGTCGCCAATTTCCCGGGTCTTCCCCGGAGCAATGCCATCGGGTTCGCGGCCGGCGGTCAGGGTTATGTCGGGACCGGGCTTGCCAATGACGGGGTAACGATCTATGCCGACTTCTGGTCCTATAATCCGAATAGCGGGATATGGGTGGAGGTGGATTCACTCTCGGATGCGAACGGCAGTTATCCGCGATATGATGCGTCGTCATTCAGCTTCGATTCTGTAGGGTATGTCCTTACGGGGACGGATGGCTTTAACTATTTCGGGGATGTCTGGAAGTTCAGTCCGGCTACCGGGCAATGGGTACAACAGCCGAATTTCCCGGGAAATGCCCGCTCGGGCGCGGTGACGTTCTTATACCAGGGGCAAGGATATATCGTGACGGGGCATACGCCAAACACGAAGTGGGCAACCGGCAATCTGGCCTATGACTTCTGGCGCTTCAACCCCAATTCGGTGAACCCGGATATCAGCTGGGCGCGGCTGCATGACATCTATACCGACAACCAGGGTACATACGATCAGGGTTACACGAACATCATCCGGACGAACGGATCGGGTTTTGTGATCCTGGGTACGCAGGGTGGTGACAAGGGGTATGTTACTTGCGGTGCGAACAGCGGCGCCGATATCAATTTCACGTGGGAGTATGATTTTGCAACGGATACCTGGACGGAGAAGGCGCCTTTCAAGGGAACGGACCGGACGGGCGCCGTGGGTTTTACGGTGGCGAACAGGGGCTTCGTGACGTGCGGGCTGAATGCGGGTGCGCAGGCGGCGTATACGGACTGTTATGAGTTCTTCCCGAATATGGTGTATAATCCGTATGATTGACGGGGGAAAAAATTTTGAATGCGGGCTCCTTGCGGGCCCGTTTTTTTTGGGGGGGGGTGGATGCCGGACGGGGTTCAGACGGATGCCGGAGGGGTTTAGGCGGATGCCGGGTGGATGCCGGACGGGGTTCAGGCAGATGCCGGAGGGGGTTTAGGTGGATGCCGGGTGGATGCGGGACGGGGTTCAGATGGATGCCGGTTGGATGCCGGACGGACCGTTATTGGATGCCGTGGAGGAACTGGCCCTGGATATAATCGACGACGTCGATGAGGCTGCCTGTATCCTGGAAGACTTTCAGCTGGCGGTCTGCGCCGGTGCCCGTTTCCAGCATTTTGGCGGCGAATTGGGTGGCCTGGCGGCTGTTGAGCGGGTCAACGACGTCGTCCACGAAGTCGAGCAGCTCATAGATGAGCACGCGGGTGTTGACTTCTTCTTCCTTTCCGAAATCGATGAGATGACCATCGATGCCATACCGGCTGGCGCGCCATTTGTTCTCGTTGATCAGGGCGCGGGAGTATTGGATATAGTTCATGTTGCGGGAGCGCAGCTTGTAAATTTTTGCGCAAACGGCCTGGAAAAGGGCTGCGATGCAGATGGTCTCATCGACGGTCATCGGCACGTCGCAGATGCGAAATTCGACGGTATTGAAGAACGGATGGACGCGCAGGTCCCACCAGATCTTCTTGGCGTTATCGATACTGTTGGTCTTGACGAGCAGTTTGACGAAATTATCGTAGGCTTCGATGCTTTCGAAGAAATCGGGGATACCGGTACGGGGGAATTTGTCGAAGACCTTGGTGCGATACGACTTGTAGCCGGTCAGTCTGCCCTCCCAGAAGGGGGAGTTGGTGCTGAGGGCGTAGATATGCGGCAGGAAGTACCGGGTGGAGTTGGCGATATGGTTGGCCATCTGGCGGGTTTCCATGCCGACGTGGACGTGGAGGCCGAAGATCAGGTTGCTGCGGGCGGCTTCCTGCAGTTCGTTGACGATCTCGTTATAGCGGGCGTGGTCGGTGATCAGCTGGCTTTGCCAGTGGCTAAAGGGGTGGGTACCGGAGGCGCCGACGCGCAGGCCGATGTCGGCGGCGATCTGGGCGATCGTCTTGCGCAGGGTGGAGATATCCTTACGGGCTTCGTTGATGTCGCGGCAGATATCGGTGCCTACTTCGACGACCGCCTGGTGCATTTCGGCTTTGACCTTGTCCTTTATCATTTTCTGACCCTCGCTGACGATGCGCTGTTCATGGCTTTTCAGTTCGCGGCTGTCGGGGTCGATGACCATGTATTCTTCTTCAATGCCCAGGGTAAAGTTGCTGTAATTGATCTCTGCCATGTTTCGATTGGTTTGTTTCGATTGGTTTAATGATCAAACATTTCTTTCACATTGATCGATAGTTCGGGTATGCAGCGGGCTTTCAGCCGATCATTGGCGGTATAGATCTCCGGGATGGCAAATTTTCCGTCGGGCTGCAGCAAAAAGACCAGGACGTTCTTTTTGGCCGGGTCGGCGATCCAGTATTCTTTTACACCGGCTTCTTCATAGACTTCGTATTTCATGCGCAGCTCATCCTTCCTGTTGCCGGGGGAGAGGGTTTCAATGGCGAGATCGGGGGCGCCGCAGGCACCGCGATCGTCAAGCCTGGAAGGATCGCAGAAGATACAGATATCCGGCTGGACGACGGTGGTGACTTCGTTGTCTGTGTTGCGGTTCTTTATGGGCAGGCGAACATCGAAGGGGGCAATGAAAACCTGGCAGGTCTTTCCCTTGAGGTGATCATAGAATTTATTGAACAGGTACCCGCATACGACCTGATGGTTCATGTTGGGGGCGCCCATTTTGAAGATCTTTCCGCGGAAGAGCTCGAGTCTTTCCTTGAAATTCCATGCTATGTAGTCAGCATAGGTGTAAGTGAGGCTGTGGTCCGGCTCTTCGACTTTTATATAGTCGCCTTCTTCTTCGTCATAGATGGTATACATAAAACAAGGTTTTGGTGGGTGAAAAATTGTAGGGCAAATTTAATAAGGGTAAGGAATTTTTTGCGGGAAAAATTATCGGAGCGGGTGGATGCTATTCCGGAGGTAGTCTCCCCAGGTGAGGTTGTCTTTTCCTTCCTGGTGTGCAAGGGCGCGCTCGATGGCATATTCCGCGGATGCTTCTACGACCCAGTTGAAGTTGTCTTCGCCGACGCTTGTCTTTTCGGCGTCGGGGGCGGGGTTGCAGAAGTCGATGGCATAGGGGATCCCGTCGCGAACGGCGAGCTCGACGGTATTGAAGTCGTAGCCCAGGAGGTGGTTGATGCGCAGTACGATATCTTCCATTTCCTTCAGCCGTTCGGCAGAGGGGTGGAAATCCGCCTGGTAGCGGAGGTGGTGGGGGTTGCGGGGTTCGTAGGACATGATGCGGACATATTTACCCCCGATGCAATAGCAGCGGTAGTATTCGCTGAAGATGATCTCTTCCTGCAATAACATGACCAGCTGGCCGGTCTCGGCGTGCTTCTGATAGAATTCCTCTTCGTGGTGGAGCTTATAGACATTCTTCCAGCCGCCGCCGGCGAAGGGCTTCATGTAGGCCGGGAAGCCGACATAGCTGAAGATGCCGTGCCAGTCCAGGGGATAGGCGAGGTTGGAGAAAGATTGGTCGCTGGTGTCGGGCGGTAGGTCGCGGCTGGGGAGAAGGACCGTCCTGGGCACGGGGATGCCGTTGCGGGTGGCCAGGCAGTTGTTGAAGAATTTCTCGTCGGCGCTCCACCAGAACGGGTTGTTGATGACGGCGGTGCCGGTGAGGGCGGCATTCTTCAGGAAGGCGCGGTAGAAAGGCACGTCCTGTGAGATCCGGTCGATGATGACGGCGTAGTGGTCCGGCTCTCCCTGGACCACTTTATCGATGCGGACGGGTTCGGCGGTGATGTCCCGGACATTGCGGCGGTTGACGGCTTCGATGAAGGCCATGGGAAAGCTTCGTTCCTTGCCGAATAGAATGCCGATCTTTTTAGCGCTCATATGCTGTTATGTTTTTGGTGGCAGAGTGGGTCACGGTGGTAGTGTTCGGTTGGTGGCGGATCTTGAATTGCAGTGGTTCAGGGCAGCATGGACAGGTAATACGGGAACATCTCTTTCCAAACGGGCCAGTCGTGATCGCGGTTGGCGCGGATATCGAGCTGATGGTGGATACCTTTGGCCAGCAGGAGGCGGCTCATGGCTTCGTTCTGGCCGCGGCAGATGTCGCGATCGGTGGTACCCAGCACGATCAGCATGTTCCAGAGTGCGGGGTCGGTATCGGCCGGCAAGAAGTCAACCGGGTTATTGAAGTAGACGTTGTCGTCATAGTAGCCGTCGGTGAAGGAACGGATATCGAAGACGCCGCTCATGGAGAAGCAATGCGAAGTGAAGGCCGGGTGGCGGAAGGCGAAATTGGCGGCGTGATATCCTCCGAAGCTGCAGCCGGCGACGGCAATGCGGGTGCGGCCGGTTTCGCGAACGGCCCGGGGTACGATCTCGTCGAGGATAAGCCGGTCAAAGAGTGTCTGGTTCCGGGCGCGGTCGGCCGGTGAGATCGACTTGTTGTACCAGCTCCAGGCATCGAGGCTATCGGGGCAATAGATCTTGACTTTCCCGGTCTCCAGGAACCAGCGGGCGGTCTCGATGAGGCCCATGTCTTTATTTTGGTAGTAGGAGCCTTTGGAGGTTGGGAAGAGGATCAGGGGGTAGCCGGCGTAACCGAATACGAGCATTTCGAAATCCCGGTTGATGATAGGGGAGTACCATTTATGATATTCTTCGCTCAGGTCCATGTTGCTGGGGCGTTTTTTGGGGCGCGCGGGTGCGATCAAACCTACTGAAAAAAAGTCAAGTGACAATGGGGGGTGGGTGGTTATGGCAATTGGGATGGTGGTCGGGGGGCTGGTCGGGATGGTGGTCGTGGGGGTGGTCGGGTAGTGGTCGGGAGGGTGGTCGGAGAATTTTTCCCTATTTTTGGCGTTATCTGTTTATGAAATTATTTACGGGCAAGGTTTTACAGGAATGCATGGAAGTGGAGTCGCTGTATTTGGCGAGGGCGGTGTTGGTGGATTTCTATTTTGCCGGTGGTGATGGGAGGGGGATGAGCGGGGGTCGTGGTGAGGCGGGGATCTGTGGTGTGGGACCGGAGACCACCTTGTTGTTGATCAATGACGGGCAGGAATTGGGGCGGCTGGGGTTAGCGGATATTCTGCAGGATATGGATCGCCGGGAATGTATCGATCCGCTGTTGTGTGTGGGTATTCATGCGGGGGCGGCCAGGAAGATGGAATATGGGACATCCGGCCGGCCGGACTATCAGGGCTGGGGCAAATCGGCGGGCGCTTATGGCCGGTTCGTGCTGGAGGAGCTGGTACCGGCGATCCGGATGCGGTTTGGGGTTTCGTCGTTCAGGGAGAAGGCATTTGCGGGTTTTTCGCTCGGGGCGTTGAGTGCGATGGATATTGTCTGGCGGCACCCGGAGGAATTCGCGGCTGTGGGTTGTTTCTCCGGCAGTTTCTGGTGGCGGACGAAAGACAAGAGTGATCCGGCTTATGACGAGCGGCGGGACAGGATCATGCATGACGAAGTGAGGCGGGGCGGTTATTATCCGTGGCTGAAATTTTTTTTCGAGTGCGGGACGGAAGATGAGCGGGAGGATCGCAATCACAACGGGGTGATCGATTCGATCGATGATACGAAGGACCTGATCGGAGAACTGGTGAGGAAGGGGTATGATCAGGGCAGGGATATCCGGTATCTGGAGGTCGAGGGTGGAAGGCATGAGGTAGGGACGTGGGCGGCGGCGATGCCGGAGTTCCTGTTGTGGGGGTGGGGGAGATAGGCGGGGGTTATAGGTTATTTTTCGCCAATTTCCAGACAAAGCCCTTAGTCATTTTACTTTTCCCGTTGATGACGCGCCGAATATTCGATTCGGCCGCCCCTGTCGCTCTTCGCGCGGCAGCCATGCTCGGGTAGCTCATGAGCTTCTTTCCGGATGGTGAACATTGAATCACCGGACAGGAAAACTTTTCCATCCGCCTGCGGAGCATGTTTTCCATCTCGTCGACGTTTATGCTGGCTTTCCCTTTTCCGAGGCGCCAATAACAATTGCCGCAAGTGAGCAGCTTTCCCGTCAGGGCCGCTACCAGATTATGCCGCTGTACATTAATGGCTTCCGCTGCTGCTGTAACTGTGTCATACGTGGCTATTCGCTTTCCCTGCCGGTCGTAGCGGGTGACCGGTTGCTGATAGAAAAGCCGGAGCGCATACCGATGCTTCAATCGTTCCGGCACTTTAATTCGGGCAGGCCCCTCGCCGTATTGCCAAAAATAGCCGCCCGCGGTGGTCAGGTTTTCGGCCCGTAACGCAGAGCTAATGGCATAAGTGCTGATCTTTAACTGCCGGGCTGCCTCGGCCTGGCTGGGATACGTGCCAATCCAATCGCCGTTCAGGCTATATTGGGTGATGGGCCTGCAGATCTTCTTCTCCCAGTTTGATCTGCTCTTTTGCAAATGGTCCAGCACAATACGTGCCGGTCCTTTACCCAGCTTCCAATAATAGCCTTTCGCTGTCAGGCTCTTACCCACCAAAACCCGCCGGATCAGGCTGGGTTGGATCCTGAGCGTTCGCGCCGCCTTCTTCAAATTGGGAAATTCTTTCAATTTCTTACCGCCCAGGTCATACTGGCTGATGACGGACGCGTGCAATTGAGCGGACGCCAACTTCTCTTTGGCGTACCGGGGTACCCGGATGATCTCCTTTTCCGGCTTACCGGACTTCCAAAGATAGTTACCGGCATAGCCATTTGACGAGCGCATTGCGGTGCTGATACGGGAGGTATGGATGCGACACGCCAGGGCTGCGGCGTTGATGGAAGGAAAGGTCGCTATATATTGACCCTGAAGGTCATATTGTGAAACCGGGTTTGCCTTATTTCTGAAGCTGTCGCGGGGGCGGTGCGCCAGGCGGTAGGCCTTTGTAGCGGAGGCGGAAGAGGTGATCAGGTGGAGGTTATCCGGACGGATATTGAACGGGTTCCCGTCCTTGCAAACAACAACGCGGGTCCTGTCTTCGAGATCGAATTTCCGGACAAAGAGGAAATAGACGAACCGCGCAATGCCTATGCTATAATGCCGTCCCTCAAACTTCAGCGTAATAGCCAGCCGGTATAGTTTCCGTTTTCCTCCCGAGACGATTTGAGTACCTATCTGCGTTTTACGAATCCTTTCTTTCAACCAGTAGCCCCTGTCCATACCGGTCATCTGGACCCATCTGCGAGCGGCTTTTATCCTTCCGTAATTGGAAATCAGGTAAACGCCGTCGAGCATGGGAAGGTCTTGCCAGTACTCCCCTTTGATATCGGTCAGCGAGAAATTTGTATTAGGATACCGCACTTTCATGCTTAAAAATACGAAGTCCGTGTCGAAAAGCCACCAGATGATTTTGGTAAAGCCAGTTATAGGCGCCTCTTTCATTCCGCTGCTGCCGGTATAAATTGAAAAGCCGCCTCAGCTATCGCTGAGACGGCCTCATGTTTGTGGAGATGTCTTGTCTTAATTGAATTCGTAACGGATGCCGAACTGGGCTGACCAGCGGGAGCTCGAGCTGGTGCTGGGCGAGAAGTTGTTCGACAGCGGAACCTGGTTGGTCGGATCGTAGTAAGGGAAGGAGATAAGCGGGGTCTTGCCGTCTGCCGCAAAACCTTCTACTTTCAGGAAGTCGTCGGTGTTGTATGCTTTGTAGACGCCCCAGTTCCGGCTGATGAAGTTGCCGACATTGAACATATCCATGGTGAGGGACAGGGTGTGTCGTTGTCTGTTCTGGTCGTTGCCGGTATAGAAGAAAATGTCTTCGCCGAGGTGAAGGTCCATTACTTTGAAGAAGGGTTCGACTACAGAATTGTTCTGGGCATACTGACCGCGGTGGTGGTACAGGTAGTGATCCTGGGTGATGAAATCATTCAGCTGTGTCCAGATCTGGGCGGCGGTACGGGGATCGGCGGCGGTGCCGGTTGTAACGCCGGTGTGGGTAGTGCTGTTATAGGAGCCGGCATCGATCAGGTTGATGTCGGAAGCGTTCTTGGGGATATAGATCAGGCTGGTGAAATTGGTGCCGTTCCCCTGGAGGTCGCCGTTATAGACATAGGAGATAACGCCGGCAGGAGCTGCTTCCCAGGTCGCGCCGATGATGGTGGCAAAGTGTTTGCCGTATTCGGTACGCCAGTTGCCATAGGCGATGACGCGGTGCGGCTGGTACCAGTAGGGGTGAGCCAGCGTGGGAGAGTTGGGATCGGTGTTGGCGACCGCGCGGTCATCCCAGAGGGAGAGGGCGGTGCTGCCGCTTTCCATAGCCGTCTTGGTCTGATTGTAAATATAGGCTGCGCCGACGTTGAAATTGCGCATGGTCTTTTGTATCCGGAAAGTTGCCTGATATGAAAATCCCTTATTGGTATTGCCGAGCCAGATGACGCTGGACAGGTTTGGATTCGTCAGGGAGGCGGTGGGGGTACCGGTGTAAAAGGCATTGCTGCTGTTGTAGGCGGCGGAAGCGGAATAGCTGGTATTATACCGCATCCGGTGGTCGCCTCCGTTACTGATTGCAAAGGCATTAGCTTCATCGAGGTTCAGGTTGGCCATGTACGTAGCGTTGATGTCTTTTGAGTAGGTGAATTCGCCGGTAACGACCCAGCCGTCACCCAGCCGCTTGTCGATGCCGATGTTGGTGCGGAGCTTTGTGGGATATTTGAAGTTCTTCGCTACCACGTCCACCCCATAGCTGGTGGGAGTGGAGGTCTGCGACTGACCCGAAGTAGTCAGGTAGTTGTTGAGGCCGGCCTGGGCGGTGGCAAAGAAGGGAACATTCTTTTCCTGCACGGTACCGAGCTGTACGCCGTTGGTAGAGGCCTGGTTCTCGACCCATACGAAAGGCGGAGCGCCTTCGAAGATACCTGCGCCGCCGCGGATCTGCAAGGACCGGTCGCCCAGGACGTCCCAGTTAAAGCCTACGCGGGGAGAGACGACGAGGAAGCCATTGGGTGCGGTGCCCGTGCTGTAGTGGGCGCCGTTGGCGAAGGTGAGGGCGTCAAAACTGGGGTTGTCGGTAAACTTGTTCTCATATGTCGTATAATCGAGGCGCACACCGTAGATCAGCGTGAAGGTGGTCGTTGCGCGCCATTTATCCTGTGCGAAGAGGCTCAGGTTGGTTGCGCCGGCATAAGCCCAGGGGAAAGCGCCGCCTTTCAGCGTGGAATATTCCTGGTTGTAGTGTGTTGCGGGCTGCCCGTCGAGGAAGGCGTCGAGGGAGGCGAACTGATAAACGCCGTTGTAACCTGGTGCGAAGGCATTCTGGTATTTCTTATAGGTATCCTGGGTTCCGAGCAGGATTTCATGCGCGCCTGTGTAGTAGGTATAGTAATCGGTGAGCTGGTAGGAATCCATGAACAGCTTGTTGTTGTAGGTGAAGGGCTCGTAACCGAAAGTGGTGTAGATATTGCCGTTATTGAGGATATCCACCAGCGGGAAGTCGGCTGATGCGGAATGGGGGCTACGGAAGTCCCGTTCCCGGGTGTATCCTACCTGAAGCTTGTTGGAGGCCTTGTTGCCGAAACGGGTATTCAGCTCGAGGAGATAGACGTCGAGGTCGTTGTTGATGCGATAGCCGCTGCCTTCGAACGGCATGGAATAGGTGCCGGGCTGGCCGCCGCTGGTGAGACCCGAGCCCACAGCGCGGCTGGTGCTGGCGAACTGGTCGGTGTAGGATTTCAGGTAGTTATACTTCAGGGTCAGGACGTTGTCCGCGTTGAGGTTCCAGTCAAGGCGGGCATTGATCTTATAGCTGTTGGTATTAAAGGAATATCCCTGAAAGGGGCCCGGGTTGTAGCCGTAGGTGCTCTCGAGGTAGCTGGCGAGCATGTTGAGCGTGTCAGCATTCGCCTGTGAAACATTGGGGCCGGGGGGATTCGAGGCCGTTGATGCGACGTAGCTGGTGGCCGGGGCTATCTGGATGTCCTCTTCCGCATTAACGAAGAAGAAGAGCTTGTCCGGGATGAATGCGCCGCCGAGAGATGCGCCGGTGGCGTGGAATTTAAAGGGGGTTTTTACAACGCCATAGTCATCGGCGCTGTAGCCGATGGTATTCTGGTTCTTGAAATAATCATAGATCGTACCACGAAATTTGTTAGTTCCCTGGCGGGTAACGGAGTTAACCAATGCGCCGGTGAAGTTGCCTTGTTTAACATCATAGGGCGAAATCTGAACCTGGATCTGGTCTATGGCGTCGAGTGCGATGGGTTGGGCATTTGCCTGCCCGCCGAGGGTGCTGGAAAGACCGAAAGAGTTGTTGAAGTCGGCTCCGTCCACTGTGATATTGTTCATGCCGGGATTGGAACCGGCAAAGCTGAGGCCGTTGGAAGACGGTTCAAGGCGGGTATAATCCTGAAGGGAACGGCTGATGGTCGGCAGCTGTTCGATCTGGGCGCGGCTGAATGTTTCCTGAGCGCCCGTATGGGAATTGTTGAAGATCTTGTTTTGACGGGTGGCCGAAACTATTGTGGCCTGGAGTTCTTTGGCTTCCGGTATCAAGGTAAAGTCGCCGGTGTAGTCCTCACCAAGAACCAGGGTGATGTTCTCTTGTTTCTCGGTTTTGAAGCCGACGTAGGTAACGGTGAGGGTATAAGGGCCGCCCACCCGTAGACCGGGAAGGGTGTAGTGGCCGTCTTTGCGGGTGGTGGTGCTGTACCGGGTGCCCGTAGGAGTGTGCAGGGCGACCACCGTAGCACCGCCGAGTCCGGCCTTTGCATCGGTAACAACCGTCCCCTGGATCTGGGACGTCGTCTCTTGTGCGAAGGAATAGACAACGGAAAGGAAGGTGATTGCCGAAAAGAGCAGTCGTTTTATCATATAAAGTGGTTTTGCAGTTTTTCTTCAGTCTGTTCTAAATGCGGGTGCAAAGAAACCAAGTATCCGGTTTTTAACGGGTTCGGACCCTATTATGAAATTATTAACAGATTTCAGCAGAACGCAAACGCATCATAAATATATTTATAACAAATTATCCCCGGTCGGTGGTCGCAAAAGGCTAATATATCTCTAATTCGGAAGATATTGATTTTATTTTTAATGGAATTGGAGGAAGCAATCGGTTGAAAAACAGTTAAAGAAAACTGGATCAGCGCTTTTGCTGCACCATAACCTTTTCTTAACATTCGACTAATCGTTGCCCAACAATGGGAGGTGGGTCGGGCCTGGTTCAATGGAAATGCGGGCTGGCATCCGGAGCTAACTTTCCCGCGTTTAAATTGTTAATTTTGCAGAACCGGAGATCCGGTTCGCCGGGTGGTGGGTATCGCCTGATGGGGCGACGTTGACTTTAATGGGGAGACGTTGACTTAGTGGGGCGGGGGCGGCGTTAACTTTAAATCTATTCGCATGTTATCAACTATCGAGAGTGCCATTGAAGATATCAAGCAGGGCAAGCTGGTGATTGTCGTAGATGACGAGGACCGGGAAAATGAGGGGGATTTTGTTACGGCGGCGCGGAAAGTGACCCCGGAAACGATCAATTTTATGAGCAAGCACGGGCGGGGGCTCATCTGTGCGCCCCTGGTGGAGGAGCGGTGTGACGAGCTGGGTCTGGAGCTCATGGTCAATAACAATACGGCGTTGCATGAGACCCCGTTCACGGTTTCGGTAGACCTGCTGGGGCATGGATGTACGACCGGCATTTCCGCGCATGACCGCGCGAAGACGGTGAAGGCGCTGGTTGATCCGGCTACGAAGCCCGAGGATCTGGGGCGGCCGGGTCATATTTTCCCCTTGCGGGCCAAGCGCGGGGGGGTGTTGAGGCGTGCGGGGCATACGGAGGCGACGATCGATCTGGCGCGGCTGGCGGGTATGGAGCCGGCGGGGGTGTTAGTGGAGATCATGAATGAGGATGGGACGATGGCCCGGATGCCGCAATTGGTGGAGATAGCGGCCCGTCATGGGTTGAAGATCATTTCGATCAAGGATCTGATCGAGTTCCGGCTGAAGACCGATTCGCTGATCGAGGAGGTTGTGCGGGTGGATATGCCGACGAAGTATGGTCATTTCAAGTTGATCGCCTTTTCAGAGAAGAATACGAATAATGAGCATCTGGCGCTGATCAAGGGGGAGTGGAAGGCGGATGAGCCGGTGCTGGTGCGGGTGCACTCTTCCTGTTTCACGGGGGATATCCTGGGTTCGTTCCGTTGTGACTGTGGGGAGCAATTGCATGAGGCGATGCGGATGGTGGAGGCGGAGGGGCGGGGGGTTATCTTGTATATGAACCAGGAAGGGCGGGGGATCGGGCTGCTGAATAAGTTAAAGGCGTATAAGCTCCAGGAGGAGGGGATGGATACGGTAGAGGCGAACCTGCACCTGGGATTTCCGATGGATAAGCGGGATTATGGGGTTGGGGCGCAGATCCTCCGGTATCTGGGGATCACCAAATTGCGGTTGATCAGCAATAATCCGCGGAAGCGGGCGGGTTTGTTGGGATATGGGTTGGAGATCGTCGAGTCGGTGCCGGTGGAGGTTAGGCCGAACCCACATAATGAGCGGTACCTGGAGACCAAGCGGGATAAGCTGGGGCATGAGATATTGAAAAAGGTAACCGAGCGAAGCGAAGGTTAGGAACGAGGAGGACCGTGGCGAAGCAGGTCTGACGAAGTTCGGGTTAGTTGGCGGTTGACTGGTTATCGGTGGTGACGGTGTCTTTTGGCGGGGTCGGAGCCTGTTGTTGTCTGGGGATATTTTTCTTCTTCTTCTTTTTAAATAGTTCGTCGATGCGGTCGAAATCCCGGCGGTAGGAGATGCTGCTGCCGGAGCTGTTAAGCGTATGGTTGCCGCCGGAGAGATAGTTGTAGGAATCGCGGTAGAACAGGGTTACGGAGACGCGGCCGTCGGGCGTGATCTTGTAAGAGGCCCTGATGTCGGGGAGAAATTCGAAGGGGGCCGCCTGTACCTGCTGGGTGCTCATTCCGAAGTCGAGGGCGCTGCCGACGTTGAGCGTCAGCTTTTCGTTGAATAAGCTTTTTCCGATAGAAAAATTCAGGTTGGTGCGGTCGTAGATCACGCCGCCCGCGGATTCTTCCGCGGGAATCAGGTAAGTTCCGTTATACACGGTCGGCATAAAGTTAACCTGGATGCTATTGTCTTTGAACACGCGTTGGAGGGCGGCGGAGACTTGTTTGCGAAACGTATTGGAAAGGATACCGGAGATGCTGTTGACGACGACGTTGGCAGCGGATTGAGTGGGATCGAAGGTGGTGTTGCTGTTGGACAAGGGTACGAAGCTGTTGAGCACGACGAGGCAGGAGACTTGTTTATTCAGTTCGTTGGGGTCGCTCTGGATCTTCTGGAGCAGGGAGAGGGCGTCCTGGTCGTTCTTCAGGGGGCTGTTATCCGGCAGGTCGATCTGGAAGGAGATGTCGGGCGACGTCAGTTTGTTCTTCAAGGTTGCGGTCACGAGGATGTCGCCGCGATAGTGCTGGACGTTCTGGCTGCTGATATAGAGGCCGCTGGCGGGGCTGAGACCGAGATCGGCGAACTGGACGTTCTGGGCCGTATATACCGCCTGGATGCTGATGGTGGCGTCATAGGGGTTGCCGGTCCATTGGATATAATTGCCTACGCCTTCTTTGAGGATGAAGGGTTTGTGAATAAAGGACTGGAAGGTGAAATTGTAGCTGCCGTGGTCGATCTCATAGCGGCCGTTGAGGGTCAGGTCCTGGGTGGTGCCGATCGTCATGACGAGGTTGCCGCGGCCATTGGTCTTGATGACGTCGCCGCTGAGCGGATCGAGGATCATGTAGATGTTGGCGTAGTTGTTAGCATCGACGTTGAGGGTCACAAAAAGATTGCTGCTCTTTTTATCCGGTGTTTGTTTGGTAATCGCGGTACCGTATACTTTCCATTGGAGGAAGTCGGCTTCGCCGCTTTCGCGGGTGACGGAAGGCGGCAGGTAAATATTGGAGCTGTCCGTAGGGGCGCCCTTGATGTCCATCCGGATATTGTTCTCCGGCCCCGTGAGTGTGATCCGCGCTTTGCCGATGACGGTTCCGAAGAACTGGTTATTGTCCGTTGCTTTGGTGTCCAGCAGCAGGAGCCGGTTGGTATTGAGCTCGAAGTCGAAACCCAGGTCGTCGAAGCCGTGATGGAAAAGGCGTCCATGCAGGAGGTCGGCGGTGTGGCCGAAACGGTCCTTTGCCTGGAGGGTCCCGAAGTCGATCGTGTCCTTTTTGAACTGGATGGTGGCAGCGGGTATCTTATAGGTACACTGTGTGTAGGCTACCTTGAGGCTGGCGTTACGCAGGTTGACGGTTCCGAGGTAGAGCAGATGTGAAGCGGGACCGACGATATGGAGTTTGCCGCTGACGTTGCCGGTCAGGTTGGTGAAGATGCCGCCGAGGTATTTCTCGAGGATGTCGATCTTCGTATCGGCGACATCGGTTGTAATATCGATGGGAGGTCCGCTCAGGCTGTCCCTGGTATGGATGACCGCCTGGCCGTCGAAGTGATAGTTAAGGTTATCGGAGTGGGCGGCGGCGTGGACGAGGCCGGCGGATGCGCTGTAGTCAGCGGCAAGGTCGATCTTCCCGATGGAATCGTTGGCAAAGCGGAACTGGTCGGCGGTTCCCTTGAAAGTGGCTGAAGGCTGGCTGAAGGGATCGGTGATGTCGACATTGCCGGTGAGCAATCCTTCGAGGCGTTCGGCCTTTTCTACGAAGGGTGTGAAGTCCCCGATATTGACCTTTTTCAGATCGATATGAATATCGTTCCAGTTGCCGGCGTCGGAGGGATGGGTGGTCATCAGCACTTGCTGCTCGCCGTTATGGACACTGAAATCTTCTGCGGAAAAGATATTGTGATTGAAGGTGAGCACGCCATCCCTGTCGATCGTCCAGGTCTTGCTGTTGATATCGAAGGAGGACGGATTGAAGGTGACCTGCACGCCGGTAGGGAGGGTCAGGACGCGGGCGGAGATATTGGCGGAATTGAGTGTCTGGTTGGCGCTGGTCGTGACCTGAATAGTAGAATGGTCGTTTGTGGAATGGAGGAGGAGATGGGTACCGGGAAAATGGAGGCTGTCGTTGAGGGTAACGTCGCCGATGGTCGTCTCCATGGAAAGGCTGTCGAAGGTTCCGCGCCCCTTCAGGGTCAGGTTATCAAAGAGGATATGGCGGTAGGCGAATGAGGGAAGGTCGATATTGAGGTCGAGGAGGTTGTTGCGGGTGTCGATTCGGCCGCTGAGGCCGGCGTTGTTAAAGCCCGAAAGGTTCACATTGAACAGGTCGATATAATCTTCGACCTTTTTTGTGGTAATGACGAAGCTGAAGTTCTGGTTGGCGGGGACGGATCTGGCCGGCTTGACATAGCTGGGGTAGTATTTGTTCAAAAAGGTCTGGAACGAGGAGGGAAGGTCTTTGATGGAGAATTCACCGACGATGGCCCCGTCAAACTCGTTGCTGACGATGGTGATGGTCTTATTATTGTCGACAACGCTTGATTCCAGGTCGAGGGAGTCGAAGGAAACGCGCTCTCCGTTCTTATAGATGGAGGCGTCGTAGATGCTGGCGGCGCCGAGGAAGTTGTCGATATCGTCCCCTGTGAAATTGCATTTGAATTTGCCGTTGAATTCGACCTTTTTGTTGACGAAGTTGAGGCGGTTCAGGTCGGCTTTTTTCACTTCGGCCTGGAAATCGAATTTCGGCTGGGCGCCGGAGAAATCGATCAGTCCGTTGAGATGGGCGGCAAGGTTAGGGTCGTCGGCGAGGAATTCCCCGTTGAACTTTTTCTTTGCCACCGCGCCATTGACCTGGATGTTCTGGTAGGTATAGTGGTTGAACTCGAGGCTGCTGATCGTTCCGTCGAGTGTTGCGCTAAGGTTTCCGCTCTTCAGGCCGGTGCCGTCGATCTTTCCCCGGAAGGCGATGCGGCCGAGATTGTCGTTGTCGAGGAAGCGGCCGAGGTAGAAGCTGTCGGTGCTGATGGTGCCGGTGTAGACAGCGGGGCCTTCGGCGGGGATTTTCATGTTGACGTTGGTGACGAGGGAGCCGAGGTTGGTCACGATGGTGCCGTCGGTGACAAAATCGTGGATCGTGCCGGTAAAGTCCCCTTTGAACCGGAGGGATTGGACCTGGTCGATGCGGGGTTGCCGGACGGTCCTGATCGAGGGGAAGAGTGCGGCCATGTCGTCGTAGGTTGTCCGGAAATCATTGGATTTAAATTCGATGAGCGCCTTATTTACATCGGGCAATCCCTTGAGATGGATGTCGCCGTCGAGCGAGGTATTGCGGCCGGCGGTGATTTGGACGTGATGTCCGCGAAGATCGGCGATGGTTCCCTGGATGTCGCCGGTGACCTTCAGGTGTTTATTCCAATCGATCAGTTCGGGGGCAAACCACGAGATATCGTCGCTGTCGATGTCGGCATCGGTGAAATGTGCTTCCATCCGGATGCGGGTGGGAAAATCATCCATATCGTCGATGGTCCGGAAGCGCATGGCGAAGAAGTTCCGCAGATGGCTATGGTTGGTTTGAAGGTCGAGGCGGGCAAATTCCATGGCTTCGGGGAACCATCTGATGCGGGCGTCCAGCTTCTTTACTTCCAGGCCGCTGCGTTCCCTGGTACTCAGCTGGAGGTGAGCGGTGAGGGTATCGCTGTTAAGCCGCAGGCCGGAGAAGGTGCTGTTGACGGCGTAGAACCAGATATGGTCACCGTCGAAGTATTTGTTGACGACGGTATCGGCGGGTTTCTCGTGGCGGAAGGAGCCATCCCTGATGGTGACGCTTTTAGCGGTCACGTCCCATTTTCCGGGGTTGAGCCGCAGGTGAAGCGGATCGTTGAGGGGTGCGGCGGTATCATCGGGCGGGGTCGGGCGGAGGCCCTTATAATCTGTGAGGGTAAAGTCAGGCCGGGTGAAACGCAGGGTCCGGATGCGGGCGATCTTGTCGGTGAAGCTGAGGGTATCGGCGTAGAGGTCCATGGCGCCGAGCTCGAGGTCCATATCTTCTCCGCGCCAGGCATCATGTTTTTGCAGGTGGATACGGGAAAGTTCGATCTGTTTGAGGTCCAGTTGGATGCCGTGGGTCGTGTCTTTCGCGGCGCGGCTTCCGGGTGTGCCCGAAAAGTAGTCTACGAGGAACCGGTAATTCCAGACCGAGTCCGTCTGGCGCCGGATGCGGATGAACGCATCCTTGAGGCCGATGTACTGGAGCTGTGCGTGGTCTTTGAAGAACCACCAATCGGTGATATTGACCTTTACGGTTCCGGCATAAAGAAGCGTGTCGCAGTTCATGTCCAAAATGAGGGCGTCATTGAGGAGCATCTTGTTGAAGGGGGAGAAGTTGACGCTTCCGACGCGGACGGTGGTATTGAGATCCCTGGAAAGGCGGGAGGTTACCCGGGAGACAAGCCAGTTCTGGACAGGGGGCAGCTGGATGAGCACCCATCCCGATACTAATAATAGTAAGAGAATTAGTAATGTATTACGGAGTATTTTCCAAATCTTTTTCAGGGGCTATTCCTTTCAAGGGTGTACAATGCGTGGTGATATCGGGGATGTGCAAATTCAGTACCAAAGAGCGATTTTTGGGGGTTGGACCGGATGGTTTGAGAAAAGTTTAGCATGGGGGCGGAAAAGTGGGTTGTCGGGTGGTTCATTGGGGGGTACCGGTTTTCGGGATATCGGTGTTTGGGTTAGGGGTGTCGGTGTTTGGGATATGGGTGTCGGGGTTATCGGGGTGCAGCGCTTTCATTTGCTGGTTGACGGCGTGGGAGGCGCCTTT
>DATJMG010000016.1:0-4390 GCA_035508835.1 Puia sp. | reverse complement strand
CTTTGATAGCGATCAGGTAGGCGTGCAGTCCTTGCTGGAGGATCGAGTCGACGGTGCTGTAGCGCACCTTGCTATAGATCTTCCCGATCATAAAGTCGATCCGTCCGAAGGCTTCCCGGTTCCCGTCGCCTTTCAGCCGCTGGAAATGGAGCTGCAGCCGGCTGATCGAATAGAGGATGGAGCGGGGGAAATTGGCGCTCAGAACGATCTGTTCGACGACATTGCGGGCGTCGAAGCCGCTCCGGTAGGTCTTGAGATAGTATTCGAATCCCGAGATGGAAAGCAGCAGGTATTTCCAGTAGGAGGGGTCAGTCCGGGTAAGGTCCAACTGGAGGTCACTGAACCGCACGTCAAGGATATCTGCAGATTGGACGCCCCGTTCGATGAACTTGCCGATGTTAAGAAAGGCATAGCCTTCGCCCCTGGCCATTGTGATATCGGTGATCCCGTAATAAAGCAGTCCCTGGCGGATGAGGATATCGAGGGTGCTGATTGGGTCGTCGGCATACAGGCCGCGGACCACCGATTCGTCGCGGATGGTATGATAAAAATCGTTCAGGCATTGCCAGAGCTCTTTGGTGATATGATCCTGGACGCTGCGGGCGTTCTCGCGGGCATGCGTAACGATGTTCAGGACGGAGTTCCTGTTCTCCTTATCGGTGACCATGTATTGCAGGACGGCCCGGGATTGATGGGCGATGGCGGAGGCGCGGTCCTTGTCCAGGTAGGTAAAGATAGAGAGAACGGGTTTCCAGGAAAAATTCTGCAGATCATCCTGCGAGGAGGCGTAGTTGATGCGCAACATGCGCAGGATCCCGTCGGTTCGTTCCATATAGCGGCTCATCCAATATAAACTGTCGGCTACTCGGCTCAGCATGGGTAAAAATAGGGATTTTGGTGTTAGTTGGCGAGGACCCAGGTGTCCTTGCTGCCTCCGCCCTGGGACGAGTTGACGACCAGCGATCCTTCCCGCAGCGCTACGCGGGTCAGGCCGCCGGGAACGATCCGGATGCCTTCGGGACCGCAAAGCGCGTATGGCCGAAGATCGATCCGCCGGGGTGTCAGCCGGCCGTTCAGATAGCAGGGGGCAGACGACAGGCTGATGATCGGCTGGGCGATGAACTGGCGCGGGTCTTTGAGGATCTCCTGCCGGTAGCGATGGATCTCTTCGTCGCCGGCGCTATTCCCCATCAGCATCCCGTAGCCGCCGCTCTCATTTGTTCTTTTCACTACCATTCGGTTCATATGGGAGAAAACATATTCCTGTGCTTCGGGATTACCCAGCTGATAGGTCGGCACATTCTTCAGGATGGGCTCTTCGTTGAGATAATAGCGGATCATGGCCGGCACAAAGGCGTAGATGGCTTTATCGTCGGCGACCCCGTTGCCTACGGCGTTGACGATGGCGACATTGCCTTTCCGGTAGGCGCTCATGATGCCGGCCACGCCCAGCAGGCTATCGGGCTGAAAGACCAGCGGGTCCAGGAAAAGATCGTCCACGCGCCGGTAGATCACGTCGACCTGCTGCCGGCCGGCGGTTGTTTTCATATAAACCCGGTGGTTGTCGATGACCAGGTCCCGGCCTTCGACCAGCTCCACGCC
The DNA here is from genome assembly GCA_035508835.1 of Puia sp. Taxonomy (GTDB): domain Bacteria; phylum Bacteroidota; class Bacteroidia; order Chitinophagales; family Chitinophagaceae; genus Puia. The sequence continues at coordinate 2,788 of DATJMG010000016.1, read as the reverse complement.
CATCAGCCGGGCCAGGGTCGTATGCTCGAAATAGGCGGAATTATAGATACCCGGGGTCAGCAGGACGATGGTCGGATGGGAGGTCTGGCGGGGCGACAGGCTGGCGAGATTGTGGTGCAGGATGGCGGGGTATTCGGTGACGGTCCGGACGTTATTCTTCGGGATCAGGTCGGGAAAGATCCGTTTGGTGATCTCGCGGTTCTCCAGCATATAGCTCACCCCGCTCGGGGTACGCAGGTTGTCTTCGAGGATATAAAATGTCCCGTCCGAGTCCCGGATCAAATCGATCCCCGCGATATGGACATAGATGTCATGGGGGACGGGAAACCCGTGCATTTCCCGGAGGAAATGGGGGCAGCTGTAGACCATCTCGCAGGGGACGATCCCGTCCTTCAGGATGAACTGGCTGTTATAGACGTCTTTGAGGAAAAGGTTGAGGGCTTTCAGGCGTTGCCGGATGCCCTCTTCGATATAGTTCCATTCGGTGGCCGTGATGATCCGGGGGATAATGTCGAAAGGGAAGATCTTTTCGATCCCTTCTCCGCTGCTGTACACGGTAAAGGTAATTCCCTGGCTCATGAAGAGGCGTTTCGCCAGCTCTTCTTTCCTGTTCAGCTCATCAATGCTCAGCTGTTGAAGGAAACCTACCACGCCTTCGTACTGTTGGCGGACGGTACTGGCGGAGTACATTTCATCCCAGGTGCGCGAATCCACATGGTAATTGTTCAGTAATTCGGTGGTTTGCATACGTAGTTGATTTACCGGCCGGTGAACCGGGGTTCACTCAGGACTGGGCGAAGCGTGAAGGCAGGCAGGGCGTTAGCTAATTAAATATACTTATTTTCGGGCAAAATTGGAGGTTTTGGGAAATATGAAAACCGTCGCCATGATCCCGGCCAGGTATGCGGCTACGCGCTTCCCCGGCAAGCTGATGCAGGTGTTGGGGGAAAAGACCGTGATCCGGCATACTTACGACAATACGATGGCTACCGGTCTTTTCGACCAGGTTGTTGTCGTGACGGACAGCGACCTGATCTATCGGGAGATCGCGGATCATGGCGGGACGGCGTTGATGAGCAAGCGGCCGCATGAGAGCGGGAGTGACCGGATAGCCGAGGCGGCGGCCGACATGGAGGCAGATGTGGTCGTGAATGTACAGGGCGATGAACCTTTTGTCCGGCGGGAGCCGCTCGAAAAGCTCCTGGCTTTGTTCCGGGGGGAGGAAGGCCGGCAGGTCCAGGTGGCTTCGCTGGTGCAGGTGTTGAAAGAGCAGCGGTTCATTGACGATCCGAACTATGTAAAGGTGGCGATGGACGGGAATAATAATGCGCTTTTCTTCAGCCGCAGCGTCATTCCGTATCCGCGGGATCCGGCGGCAGCGGTGGTTTATTACGAACATATCGGGGTCTATGCGTTTCGTAAAGCGGCGTTGTTACAGTTCACCGCGTGGCCGGTGAGTCCGCTGGAGGCAGTCGAGAAGATAGAGTGTTTAAGATACCTGGAGAATGGGGTACCGATCCGGATGGCGATCACGAATTATATGGGGGTGGAGATCGATACGCCGGAGGATCTGGAGCGAGCAGCGCGGCTGTTGTAGTTGGAGCGGCGGGGTGGATGATGCGGGAAAATTTTGAATTTGCTAAAACAGGTAATCCCTATTTTTAGGCATGAACCAATCACTATGGGGGATCGATCTCGGGGGGACCAAGATCGAGGGCGTTATCCTGGAATCCATTCACCATCCCAATCCCATCGTTCGCACCCGCGTCGATACCGAATCAGCAAAAGGATATGATCATATTCTCGACCAGATTGCTTCCCTTATCAGGGAGATGGAGCAGCGATCCGGGTTGAAACCCCGGGCGATCGGGATCGGGACGCCGGGGGTGCTGGACCCTACGCTCCGGACGATGAAGAATTGCAATACCGTCATCCTGAATGGCAAGCCGCTGGAAGACGATCTGGCGGCCCGGCTGGGCATCTCCGTTGTATTAGCCAATGATGCCAACTGTTTCGCGCTCGCGGAGACGCGGTGGGGGGTTGTCAGCAGGGAAAGGCCCGGGGCGCGGATGGTATTCGGCATCATTATGGGGACCGGGGTGGGTGGGGGGATCGTTATGGACGGAAAGATCTGGGGCGGGCGGCATGGGATCGGGGGAGAATGGGGCCATAATTTCCTGGATGAATCGGGCGGGCCTTGTTATTGCGGCAAGACCGGATGTGTGGAGACGGTCATCTCCGGGCCGGCGACCGAGCGGTATTATCGCGGGCTTACGGGGCAGACGATTTCGCTCAAGGAGATTGTCGGGCGGCATTTGGCGGGGTCGGATGTTGCGGCGACGCGAACCATTGAGCGGCTATGTCATTTTTTTGGGAAGGGGGTTTCGGTGATCACGAATCTGTTGGATCCGGATGTGATTGTCGTGGGCGGGGGGGTTGGGAATATCGATGCGTTGTATACGGCGGGGTTGGGGGAATTGGGGAGGTTTATCTTTAATAATCGGGTAGAGGTGCCGCTGTTGAAGCCTTCGCTGGGAGATAGTGCGGGTGTGTTCGGCGCGGCTGCGTTGGTTTCAGACTTGTAGATAGTCTATCTGCGTGACGCGCGGTCTAATGTCTTGCCCTGCGGGCCGAAACGCCTCCGGCGTTTCAGGCGGGTGTCTTCGGCGCTGCGGGGGGCTGAAAATACCGTAAATTTGCCGCTCAAATCAAAACGAAATGGCGTTCCGGAATTTTAAAATGGTAGGCTATGTCATCTATGGCCGCGGCAGTTTCAATCAGCTGGATG
>DATJMG010000015.1:0-10278 GCA_035508835.1 Puia sp. | reverse complement strand
ATCCAGCTTATCCATCTTCTCCCCGCTCGAGATGAACTTGATCGGCTTGGCCACCGTGTACTTGACCGACAAGGCCGCCCCGCCGCGGGTATCGCCGTCGAGTTTCGTCAGCACCACCCCCGTAAAGTCCAGCCGGTCATTGAAAGCCTTCGCTGTATTCACCGCATCCTGGCCCGTCATGGAATCCACCACGAACAGGATTTCCTGCGGCGCCACAGCGGCCTTTACCGCCGCAACCTCCTGCATCATCGCCTCATCGATCGCCAGCCGCCCGGCCGTATCCACAATGACGACATTTTTATTTTTACTCCGCGCCTCGCGGACCGCATGCTGCGCAATCTCCACCGCATTCTTATTCTCGGGCTCGCTGTATACCTCCACCCCGATCTGTTCGCCCAAAACGCGCAGCTGCTCGATAGCTGCCGGCCGGTAGATATCCGCCGCGACCAGGAGCGGCGACAACCCCTTGCGCGTCTTGAGGTAATTGGCCAGTTTGCCGCTAAAGGTCGTTTTGCCGCTGCCCTGCAACCCCGCTATCAGGACCACGGCCGGCGAACCCTTGGAATTGAATTCCGCCTCGGTCCCGCCCATCAGGGAAACCAGCTCGTCCTTCACGATCTTGATCATCAGCTGGCCGGGACTGACCGCCGTGAGCACCTTCTGCCCCATGGCCTTATCCCGGACCGTATCGGTAAATTCCTTGGCAATTTTATAGTTGACATCCGCATCGATCAACGCCCGCCGGATATCCTTGACGGTCGACGCGATATTCAGCTCGGTAATGCGACCTTCCCCCTTGATCTGTTTAAAGGCTGTCTCAAGCCTCTCCGACAAATTCTCGAACATAATCGTAAAAATAAAAAGGTGAATGCTATAACATTCACCTTAAATAAAGTAAGACTGCAAAAATAAGGAAAAATCGGCCCGCGGGGCCGGCAAGTGTAAAATTATATTCCGAGGTAACTCCTTAACATTTTGGAGCGCGAATTGCTGCGCAGTTTTGTAATCGCCTTATCTTTTATCTGCCGTACCCGCTCGCGGGTCAGGTTGAACTTCTCGCCGATATCCTCCAAACTCATCGGATGGTCTACACCAATCCCAAAAAAGAAACAGATCACTTCCTTCTGCCGCTCCGTCAGCGTCCTCAAACTCCGGTCGATCTCCTGTTTCAGCGACTCCTTATGTTCGATATTCGAATTGGCCAGCTCCGCATTGGGATTCTCGAGCACATCGATCAGCGTATTGTCTTCCCCTTCCGAGAGCGGCGTATCCATGCTCACGTGACGCGCGGCAATCCCCAGCGACGAAGAAACCTCCTCGATATCCAGTTCGAGTACCTCGGCCAGTTCCTCCGCAGAAGGCTCGCGTTCGAACTCCTGCTCCAGTTGACTATATGCCTTTTGTATCCGGTTGGTTAGACCCACTTTGTTCAAAGGAAGCCGGACGATCCGCGACTGCTCGGCGAGCGCCTGCAAAATACTCTGGCGGATCCACCACACGGCATAGGAAATAAACTTGAAGCCGCGGGTCTCATCAAACCGCTGCGCGGCCTTGATCAAACCCAGGTTGCCTTCATTGATCAGATCAGGCAGGGACAGACCCTGGTTCTGATACTGCTTGGCTACGGATACGACAAAGCGAAGGTTCGCCTTGGTAAGTTTGTCGAGAGCGCGTTGATCTCCCTGCTTGATACGGATGGCGAGTTTGACTTCTTCTTCGGGACTGATCAACTCTACTTTTCCAATCTCCTGCAGGTATTTCTCCAGGCTCTGAGATTCACGATTCGTAATACTCTTCGTGATCTTCAGTTGACGCATGCTCATAGGCAGAGGTCATTTAAAGGGTTTGTGGTATTGCCGGTTCCGGCTGCAATGGTTTTAGTTCTGGTTGAAAACGAATTATTTAACCTTTTCTTGTATCAAACAGTCGTCAAATGGCCTCGAATAGATAATTACTCTAATATACCGATTTTCCGGGAGGATTGCTAATTTATTTCATAACACGTTGATCGTCAGAGGCGTTACATTAAAATTTGCTTAAAAATCACCTTTTGGGCATAAGTACACATAGTGGAAAAAAAATTTTGACGCACCAATTATTTTTCTATTATTGCACAAAGCCGGTTTGAACATCCTTAAAGGCAAGGTTGTTGAACGCACGAATCAAAAGCATTAGATGAAGAAACAATTGTTTACAGTAGAGTACCCGGTCAGATGTTCGCCCTCGATCTTATATGAATTCTTAAGCACTCCGGCGGGATTGCAGGAGTGGTTCGCAGATAAAGTTGATGAAAGGGATAATGTCTTCAGCTTCTCCTGGAATGGGACAACCGACAAGGCGGAAGTAACCGAAAGCGAGTTTGAGAAGTTTATCCGCTTCCATTGGATGGATGCACCTGCCGAAGAATTCTTCGAATTCCGCATTGAGAAGTCGGAAGTCACCAACCAGACCATTCTCGTCATTAGTGATTTCGCGGGAAAGGGTGAAGTGAAGGACCAGACGCAACTCTGGAGTTACCAGGTGAAAGACCTATTTCACCGGCTGGGTAATTAACAGGTTGATCAGTGCCCTATACATCCCGCTCAGCATTTCCGACTGATCCAGTTCACAGCGCGCCGACAATTTGAGGAAAGGTCTGTTGCCGCCCGCATATGCCCCGGTCGTCTCCTGCTCATCCGCCGGGGCTTTGCGCCCTCTTTCATCCACCGGGGCTCTGCGCCCTCCTTCATCCACCGGGGCTCTGCGCCCTCTTTCATCCGCCCGCACCGCGGTCTCCCACGTCCCGGGCCGGTGATCATGTTCCCATTCGTCATCCGAAACCCCCGGCCAAAACCCCGCCGCCTCCAGCTCCGGACGCCGCGCGAGGATAACAGGCAGGTATGACCGTAAATAGCTGCCCTTCAAATGCAGCGTCATGCTGAAATAATGGCCCCACCAGAACATCGTCCGTACGGCCAGCACGTCCTCCTTCCCGAAGACGCGCGGATAATCGAGCATCACCCACGGCAGCCCCTTGTATTGCTCCCCCCTCGAAACCTTGGGGTTGCAATCCCATGGCAAAATAGTTCGCCATTCCCCGCTCAATTCCCCGAAAAACTCCACCACCTTCCGGACCGCCGAATTCTTCGTTAAAATCCATGCCGGATCAGTCACCAGCCGCATTTCCTCTGCCGAAAATTGTACCTTTGCGTCCATTTGATGTTCGGGCCTACCGGGTTTTCCAAAATTTACCCGTCCGGCCCGCCTAAAGGTAACACCGTGAACCGGCTATTCAAAAAACTGGATCTGCTCATCATAAAGGCGTTCATCGGCCCCTTTATCGCCATCTTCTTTATCACCCTGTTCGTACTCGTTCTCCAGTTCTGCTGGCTCTATATCGACGACATGGTGGGAAAGGGGATCGACACGCTCACCATCGGCCGCCTGATCTTCTATCTCGCCGTCACCCTCGTCCCGCTGGCGCTTCCGCTTGCCGTTCTGCTCTCCTCCATTATGACCCTCGGCAATCTTGGCGAAACCTTCGAACTCATCGCCATCAAGTCCGCGGGGATCTCGCTGCTCCGTTTCGCGCGCCCGCTTTTCTTCGTCAGCATCCTGCTCACCATCACCGCTTTCTTCTTCAATAATAATATCCTGCCGGACGCCAACCTCAAGATGAATACCCTCAAATACAATATTATCGTTACCAAACCGGCCTTCGACATCAGGGAGGGGGTGTTCTATGACCGGATCGAAGGCTTTGTGATCAAGATCGGCAAAAAGGAAAAGGATGACTCCACCATCCGCGATGTGGTCATCTACGAACAGAACGGCGGCACCCAGGACAATGTCATCATCGCGGACAGCGGTACCATGGTCGTGACGCCGGACAAACAATCGCTGGTGTTCACCCTCAAGTCCGGATCCCGCTACCAGGAGAAAGCCAATGGCGGCCCCTACAATTCCCAGCTCGTCCGCATGTCCTTCGATACCTATAAGAAGGTGATGGACCTCAGCTCCTTCAAGATGAACGAGACCAACGACAGCACCTTCAAGCACAACAACCAGATGCTGACCATCCCCCAGTTGACCCGCGCCATTGACAGCATCAAGAAGATCGACGCCGGCTACCTCGCCGAGGCCGCCAGGAAAGTGGATAATACCCTGAAATTCTCCAATTATCTCGATAGTCCGGCCTGGAACAAGCTGGACAAGGACACCGCGTGGTCCAGGTTCCTCCTCCCGAAAGCCTATGTCACCGACAGTATCCGCAGGACGTGGATAAAGGCCCGTCACCAGCGCGACTCGATCGATAAAGCGCAGGCCGCATCGCAGGCCGCAAACGAAAAAAAGGCCGCCGCCCAAAAGGCGATCGCCCCGCCCGGCGCCGTCGCAACGAAAAACCCTCCGCCCCCCCCGGCACATCCCGGCAGTCCTATCCAGCCTGCACCCCATCCCGGCAGTCCCATCCAGCCCGCACTCCATCCCGGCAGTCGCGTCCAGCCCGCACCTCATCTCATTATCCCGGTCCCCGGCGGCCAGGCTGTCAACCGGCTCGCAACCATGTCAAAGCCGCCCCCGCTTAGCTTCGAAGACCTCCTCCCCGACTCCGTCCGCGTCCCGGTGATCGACCACGCCAACACCGCGATCAACAATGCCAAGGTCAGCGTCGAACAGCCGGCGGTGTTATACAAAAATGAGGTGAATAACCTTCGCGGCTTCCAGATCGCGTGGCACGAGAAGATCACCCTTGCCGTCGCCGTCCTCGTCATGTTCCTGATCGGAGCCCCGCTCGGCTCCATTATCCGCAAAGGCGGCATCGGCCTCCCTCTCGTCTTTGCCGTGATATTTTTCGTGATCTTTTTCCTGCTGAACAACTTCGGTAAAAAGTTCGTCAAAGAAGGGATCCTCGGTCCCATCGGCGGCATGTGGATGGCTACCTATGTCCTCACCCCGATCGGCCTCTTCCTCACGTACAAGGCCATGCACGATTCCAACCTCTTCAACAAGGAATTCTATTTCCGCATCAGCCGCGGCATCCGGAAGTTCATCCAGCGGGTGCGCAGGCAGCGGGAACAACCGGCTCCCTGACCCCTGCGGGAACAACCGGTCTTCTGACCTGTGGGAACCGGCCCCCTGACCCCCGGCGGGATTCGGCCCGTTTTAAAATACGGACCCGGCCCAAATAAAATCTGAAAATCCGGTTGCCGGCGGATTTCGTCCGACCAATAATTGCCTTTCCAGGTTCAGGCTCGCCGCCCGCAGCCGAAGTGACTTCAGATCCTGCTCCAGCGGCGTCTCTTTCACCTCCAATGCGGTGTCTCCGTTAAAAATAAAATCGATCTCCTGACCCGACCGCTTCTGATAATACTGCAATTCACCCTGGGGCTTTAGCTGGGCAGCTACGGCGTTCTCAAGCACCTGGCCTGAAGACAGCTGACCTTCCGCCAGCGCCTGCAGCAATCCCGTGTCGGCAAAATAGAGTTTCTTTTGCTGCGAGATTTCCTTATCGATATTTCTGGTGAACGGAACTAACTGATAAATGAGATAGGTTTGCTCGAGCAATTGCAGATAGGCGCTTAGCTTGTGACGGGATATGCCCGAGACACTGCCGAGCTTCGCATGGTCGAGCTTGTTACCGGCCCGCGCAGCCAAAAGCTTCATTAACTTGAAGAGCTCCTCACTAACGGTAAAATCCGCAAGGATCTTCACATCCAATTCGATGTAGGAATTCAGAATATCCAGCAGCTGCTCCCTTTTATCGACTGGATCTTTTGTCAGCACAATTTCCGGGAAACCGCCAAACGTCAAATATTCCTGATACCAATCTCCGGCCGCTTCATGCCATGCGTGACCAAACGGCTTCCATGCCTGTTGCGCAAAACTGTCCGACCACACTTCCTTAAAGACAAGGAATTCGCTAAAGCTTAGCGGATACATCTCGAAGATGCGCTTGCGGCCCGCCAGGCTTTCCGAAAAAGTATTCTTAAGGTAATAAGAACTCGAGCCGGTAATGATGAATTTTATCCCATAGGTATCGTATAGATATTTGATCAAACTCGGGAGACCGCGCACCAATTGAATTTCGTCAATCGCTATAACACAGGGTCTGGAAAAGTCCAGGCCCCTCAATTCAAGAGCCGCCCTGATACTCTCATAGTTCGGGAGATTCAGCAACACCCGGAGTTCCACCCTTTCACAATCCAAATAGAGTTTGTTGGAATGTTCGATATTCGCAAGCAAATACCTGACAGCTGTGCTCTTGCCCACCCGCCGCATCCCGGTAATAACCGTTACCTGATGTTGGGTGAGATGTTTCAGCAAATCGCTGTATATATGTCTTTGAAAAATAGCCTTTTATGTTTTATTGATGGAATATTATCATAAAGATAGACTATTTGTTATAAAAATATGCAAATAGTCCAACATTTTGTAATGAACTTTGGTAGTCGATGACAAAAAGCTCCGAAAATATCTCGATCCAACGCTGGGTAGCGGTCATCGCCATCATCCTCTTTCTGCTCAAGCTCGCCGCTTACTACCTCACCCAATCCGTCGCCATCCTCACCGACGCGCTCGAAAGCACGGTCAACGTCATCGCCGGCCTGATCGGCCTCTACAGTCTCCACGTCGCCGCCAAACCCAGCGACACAGACCATCCCTACGGCCACGGCAAAGCCGAATTTCTCTCGGCCGCCGTGGAAGGCGCGCTCGTCACCATGGCCGGGCTGATCATCATTTATGAAGCCGTCATGGATCTCATCCATCCCAACCAGCTTCAGAGACTCGACAAAGGCATCTACATCGTCGCCTTCACCGCGCTGGTCAATTTTGTCGCCGGCGCCTACTGCATCCGTAAGGGAAGAAAAAATAACTCCATGCAGCTCGTCGCGGGCGGCAAGCATCTCCAAACCGATACCTGGTCCACCACCGGCATCATCATCGGCCTGGTCCTGATCCTCTATACGAAGCTGCCCTGGCTGGACGGCGTCGTCGCGCTGTTCTTTGCGGGGTTGATCTTATATACAGGCTATCATATCCTGCGCCGGTCGATCGCCGGTATCATGGATGAGGCGGACATGCAGCTGCTGCAGGACCTGATCTCCTATCTGAACGGGAACCGCCGGGAGAATTGGATCGACCTGCACAATCTAAGGGTCATCAAATACGGCGACGGCCTCCATGTCGATTGCCATCTGACCGTGCCATGGTACCTCAACGTCCTCGAAGCCCATGCGGAGATCGACGCCTTCAGGTCGCTGGTCAAGCGGAAGTACGGTGAATCCATGGAATTTTTCGTCCACTCCGACGCCTGTCTGGACTTCTCCTGTCCCATCTGCGCGAAGCAAAGCTGTGCCGTCCGCAAACACGCCTTCGAAGAGCGCGTCGAATGGACCCTCGCCACCGTCATCCCCAACCGAAAGCACCACAGCAGCAGGCAACCCCTTCCGTCCTGAGATCGACCCCCGGTCCGACGTTCGCAAAATCCTTATCTTTACTGCCCGCCCGTCAACGCGGCCAAACCACCGCCCGCCAATCGGGCTAAAAGTAACCATCTATGTCTACCTGGAAAGCCTACCAAGATCAGCATAAAGACCGGTTCCTGGCCGAGCTCCTCGACCTCCTGCGCATCCCGTCCGTCAGCGCCCGCAGCGAACACCGGGGGGACATGCAAACCTGTGCGGTGTCCGTCCGGCAACACCTGCTGCAAGCCGGCGTGGACAAGGCGGAAGTCTATCCCACCGACGGTCATCCCGTTGTCTATGGCGAAAAGATCATCGACCCGAAGAAACCCACGGTCCTCGTCTATGGTCACTATGACGTCCAGCCGCCCGACCCGCTGGAGCTTTGGAAAAGCGGCCCCTTCGACCCGGTGATCAGGGATGGAAAGATCTATGCCCGCGGCTCGGCCGACGACAAAGGTCAGTTCTTCATGCATGTCAAGGCCTTCGAGACGATGATCAGCACCGGCACCCTCCCGACCAACGTCAAATTCATTATCGAAGGGGAAGAAGAGATCGGCAGCCCTAACCTCGCGGCATTTGTCAAGACCCACAAGGACCTCCTCAAAGCCGACGTCATCCTCATCAGCGACACCGCGATGTTAAGCCTGGAGACGCCCAGTATCGACATCGGCGTCCGCGGCCTCAGCTATATCGAAGTGGAAGTCACCGGCCCGAACCGCGACCTGCACAGCGGCGTTTATGGAGGAGCGGTAGCCAACCCGATCACCATCCTGGCAAAGATGATCGCCTCCTGCCATGACGCGAACAACCATATCACGATCCCCGGATTCTATGATGATGTCGTCGAAGCGACGGCGAAGGAACGCCAGCTCATGGCAGAGGCCCCCTATGACGAGAAAGCATACGAAAAGGACCTCGGAGTAAAAGCCCTTTGGGGCGAAAAGGGATACACCACGAATGAGCGGACCGGGATCCGGCCCACGATCGAACTTAACGGCATCTGGGGCGGCTACACCGGTGAAGGCGCCAAGACAGTCCTCCCCTCCAGGGCCCACGCCAAGATCTCCGCCCGGCTCGTCCCCAATCAGTCGTCCAGGGTCATCACCGAAAAGCTGTTGAACTATTTCCGCACCATCGCCCCCGAAAGCGTCACCGTCAAAGCTGAAGAGCATCACGGCGGCGAGCCCTATATGACCCCCATCGACAGCAAGGCTTACCGCGCGGCAGCCAAAGCCATCGAAGCGACATTCGGCAAAGCCCCCATCCCCGTCCGCGGCGGCGGCAGCATCCCCATCTGCGCACTCTTTGAAAAGGAACTGGGCATCAAGATCGTCTTTATGGGCTTCGGCCTCGACAGCGACAACCTGCACTCGCCCAACGAGAAGTTCAACCTTGAGAATTTCTATAAGGGGATTGAGACGATCCCTTATTTCCATCAATTCTTTGCGGAGAAATAACTAAACCGGCATACCATGGACAACACCCCCGAAATCCCCGAAACTCCCCGAACTCCCGGAACTCCCGAGGTCCCCGAAACCCCAGGAACTCCCGAGGTCCCCGCCGAAGACCCCAACATCCTCGACGATGTACATTATACCCTCTACCAGGCCAGCGGCGGCAAACGTTTTGCGAATTACATCGTCGACTGGATCGGGTTCTCCCTGGTCTGGCAATTCCTTTTTGCCGAGCTCCTGGGCCGGGCCCTGGTTCTGTTCAACTTCCCGGTAGAGAACGCCGCGGCGCTTTACAGCGTGGCGTATGTTGCGGTCTTTGTTACTTTTGGGCTTCTTGTCGGTGGCCTCGAGGCGGCCACGGGCGGCAAAACGCTCGGCAAGCTCATCACCTCCACCCGCGCGGTCAACGAAGACGGCTCCCGCCTCAAGCCCGGGCGGGCCTTCCTCCGCTACCTCGTCCGGCTCGTCCCCTTCGAAGCCTTCTCCGCGCTCGGCAGCCCCAGCTATCCCTGGCATGACCGCTGGACAAAGACCATCGTGATCGACGAACGGCTGACGATCCTGCCGCCGGAGGATTGAGCGCCGCCACGACCCTACCAGGTACCACGACCCTATCAGGTACAGAAATTGCATTTCCTGAGCAAACCCGATACTTCATGTCGCCATCCAGCCGGCCGCTAACCGATCTTCAAGTCCTTCTCCTCGCCATCCTGTCCCTGTTAATCCCCGTCGCCTGGATCGAATTGAGTGTCCTCCGCGCCACCCACGGCACCATTGCCTACCCCCTCGACGATACCTTTATCCACATGACCGTCGCCCGCAATCTAGCCTTCGACCATTACTGGGGCATTGCCGGCCATGTTTTTGCCTCGACCTCTTCCTCCCCATTCTACACCGTTTTGTTGGCCGGACTTTTCAAGATCTTCGGAGTCCACCTCATCCTCCCGCTGCTGATCAATCTTCTCGCCGGCATCGCCGTTCTCATCGTCATGCACCGGTGGCTGAAACGCCAGGGTCTGAGTGCCGCCGCCCGGCTCACTATCCTTTTGTTCGTCAACTTCCTCACCCCGCTGCCTTTACTCGTGATCAGCGGGATGGAACATACGTTTCAGCTGCTCTTCACGTTCCTGTTCGTTTTCACCTTCGCCGGGATCGCCGGAAGACCCGCGGATTCGACCGGAAGACCTGCGGATTCGACCGGAAGACCCGCCGACGCGACCGGAAGACCCGCCGACGTGACCGGCCTGCGAACCGGCGCCGGAAGCCTCCCCTGGACCCTATATCTACTCGGTCCCCTCATGATCAGCACCCGCTATGAATGCCTCCCCATCCTGGGTCTGGTCTGTCTCATCCTGCTGGTCCGCCGCCAGTGGACGCCG
>DATJMG010000014.1:0-14601 GCA_035508835.1 Puia sp. | reverse complement strand
ACGCTGACCCCCTTTGCCTGGATGGTATAAATGGGTACCGTCACGTCGGCCGTTCCGGTATAGGGGCTGACGGGTATATCGGAGAACTTCATCAGCGCGGCGGCATTTGGTGAAGGCGAAATGTAGCTGGGTACGTATTGTGCATTCGAAGACAGCTGCGCCTGCAGGCGGACGCTGAAAAAAATATTAACAGCAATGAATAACGGAGCAAGCCTTTTCAGAAGATCCATATATCCGGGAATTTTAATATCGGTTAATAAGTTAAAATGAGTACCCTATCCGGAAAATGACCGGTTGCGTCCGGGGTGTCTGCGAGTAGCTGAGGAAGTCCCAAAGCAAACTGATCTGCGTCTTTTTAAACACCGTGCTCTTCATCGAGACGGTCTTTGTCGCTCCGATGAGCCCGCTCGGCGTCCACCGGCTGAGCAGCCGGATATCCTGGAAACTGGAGAACGGTGTCAGATAGTTGAGCTCATATCCTCCCGTCAGACCGAAGCTTTTTTTGAGATTTATGTTAACAAAGGACCGCAGGCCAACCCCCTGGCTGGAAAGCGCGATATGTTGGATAGGCTGCCCCCAGCCGAGTTTGTAGCTTGCCCCGACACCCACATTATTTGAGTGCCCTAAATTATACGAAATCGTCAGCCCCAGGTCGCTATAGCTGGGATAGAAGGTGGTGGCCGGAGTGGTTTGAAAATACGTGCTGTATTCAAGCCGCTTGAAAAAGGTCTTCGTATGCTGGTCATTAGGCTTGAAGTCCGGAATATCCATATCGCCGCTGCCGGCGCCGAGGCTGCTGAGCTTGTTTTGTAGCTTCGTGATATCCTGCTTCGCGGTATTGAGGCTATTCTGGATCGCCGCCGCCCCGCTGCTGCCCCCCTGCCCAACCTGGCTCTTGATCATCCCCATGACCTGATCACGGGTTTGGAAGCCGACCGGTCCCGCAGGGTTGTCATAGCCCGCCGGCACGCCGAAAAGACCGGCAAGGAAGCTGTTCTTCTGCATGAAGCTGTTGAACGCAGGGAGCCTGTCGAGGAGGCCAAGTGCCGTCCGGATCATCTTGCTAGGATCGCTAATGCTCTGGCGGTATTCCCGAACCTGTTGGGCGTAGTAGAAGGCCTCTTTATTATATCCCTGCAGCGTGCCGCTGATGCCCGAAGGCAATTTGGTGTACCCGCTCAGGGATTGCCGGATCCGGGCTCTCCGGGCCTGGATAAATTGTTTGACGGCATCCGCTTGCTGCAGTTTGGCTTGCAGCTGCTGGAGCTGAGCCAGTGAGGACTGAATAGCGGCCAGTTGCGCGGGGTTGGCGTTGAGGGCCGACGGGTTCGTACCAAGGAATCGGAGCATACCTTGCAGCGAATCGGCATAGGGAAGGTATTCCGGGCCCATCGAAGTAAAGACGCGGGAGCTATCCTGCCTGAACTTTTGGATGAAGGCCGCATATTGCTGCTGCGGATCGTCGGGATAGAGCGCCGCCGCTTTTGCCGAGTCGGTTTTGTACAGCTGCGCCCGGAGTTTTGCTTCTTTGTGAGCCATCCGTTGCAGGTACTTTTCCGTCTGCCGGGTGAGCTGCTGGTTTAACGAGGTGGCCTGTCCGCTGATCCGGCTGAATAATTTGGAAGGGAAATTGGTAATCTTCCCGAGAGTCGAATCGCCCGTTTGGGCATAGGAGGCTGTGACGGCCAGGCAAAGCACCGCCGACAGGCATAAAGCCAGTTTCTGGAACATGCGTTCGGTTTTCAGTAGTTACCTACTGTCAGTAAAGTGAAAAGATCCAATTCAATGGAAGGAAGTCGCGAAGGTCATCGGAAATGGGCGTGCAGCATGTCATGCGCCCGCAGATAGCCGTGTCTCATGGTAGCTAGTAGGGTTTAAGCTTTGATGGTTGTTGATTCGTGCGAAGGAAAAGGCAAGCGTTTGGAGAGGGAAGGACTACCGTTAATGGCGATGACGAAGTAAATAAATCTATTTGTTAATTCCAAGTGGCGATTAAAAGTTTTTTTCGAAAGTTTATAAGTGTGTTCATTAAAGCAATAACTGTGAAGAATTGGATTATAACTGTGCACAGCGCACGCCATTTAAAGCCAGGATTTATAAAAAACACTTAGCTGATCAAGAAAAGGTGTTTTCACGGTCGCACGTTAAAAAAATTATTCGTATGACGATTGAAGAACCTCCGGGTCTATAACGAACCTTGATTCGCATGATTAAAAGAACTATGTGAAAAGGGAAGGCTATTTACTATTTCAACAAGTCCGTCGTCACTGTTTTTCCCAGGGCGATCAGCCGGCTTTCGTGCATTCGGAGGGAACCTTTAATGGTTTCCAGATGAGCAAGCGGCTGCGGCGCGTTATCTTGGCAGCACAAGTACGGTCTGGAAGGCGGACTTCGGGCCGTTGGACCAGATCAGCTTATATACACCGGGAATGAGCCCGGACATATCGACATAGACTTGCGGGATGCCGGGGCCGACAAGCTGGATCTTCATGGCTTTGCCTGCCAGATCCAGCACCTGGAATTGCGAATTACTGCTCGGGTCGGGTATGGTCACGTAGGTAAATCCATAGATCACGGGGTTAGGATACAGGCCAAGGACGGTCGACTTGCCGGGTGGTTGAACGGCTATGGTCGGACTATAGGTATAATTAGCGGTGGTATCCTGCATGCGAAGCCGATAGTGGTTGGTACCGGGGTCATGGCCGGGATCGCTGTAGCTGTAGGTATGGATGGTCGAGTCGTTGGCGGCGGGGCTGATGGTGGCTATAACTTCAAACTGGTTGTCGCCGGTCTCACGTTCCAGGGCGTAAAAAGAGATATTGCCATCATTTGCCGTCTGCCATTGCAGCAGCGGATCGCTGCCGGAATATGCGCCGATGAAGGACAGCAGTTGGAAGACGGGTACGGTATCGGTCTTCTGTTGGGTGGTGTCGTAATCGTAGACGAAACCGGGCAGGGAATCGCTCGAATTGCTGTTGGCGACAGAAACATAGCCCGTCGAACCGGCGCCCACTTCGGCGAGGATGAGGCTGTCGGAGATCGTCGCAAAGGAGGCTGCGGGTATTCCGCCAAACTTTACCGATCTGACGGCGCCAAGATTGACGCCGGTGATGGACACGGTGGTACCTGATGTCCCGGTCCGGGGGCTGAAGCCGGTGATGCTAACGACAGCCGGTGGCGGTGGCGGAGCGATATAGTAAAAACCGGGCAGGGAGTCGGTGCCGTTATTACCATTGGCAACCAGGGTACCGGTCGAACCCGGACCGACGGTAGCATAGACCACGCTGTCGGAATAGATGCGGAAGGACTGGGCGGGTGTTCCGCCAAAGCTGATGGCCGTAATTCCGCCCAGGTTCTGGCCGGTGATCGTCACGGTGGCGCCGGGTCCGGCGCTATCCGGTGAGAAGGATGTCAGCACAAGGGGCGGAAGGGTTTGATAGATAAATACGAAACTCCCAACGGTAGCCGAACCGAGCGGGCTGGTGACGGTGATGACCCCGGAGGAGCCCACGCCAACGGAAGCCGCGATCGTCGAATCGTTGATCACGGTGAAGGATTGGGCGGGTGTTCCGCCAAACGATACGGTGGTCGTCCCGGTAAAGCCTTTACCGGAGATAGTGACAAGGGTACCCTGGGCGGCGGAGTCGGGAGTAAAGCCGGTGATGACGGGAGCCGCGCTGTAAATGAAACCTGCGAGGGACGTTCCGCCGGCAGCAGCCATGAGGCTGACGGCGCCGGAAGCGCCGCTGCCGACGACCGCGGTAACCGTGTCCGGGGATACGTAGGTAAACGAGGCAGCTGCCGAGTCGCCGAAATTGACACTGGAGACACCGTTGAGGTTCACGCCGACAATGGTGACAATGGTGCCGGTGGCGCCGATAGCGGGCGTGAAAGAGGTGATTGCGGGTTCGCTGGAACTCTTGTTGCGCAGCACGGTGAAGGTATTGTCGGCGTCGTTACAGGTAACCAGGTCGGGTTTACCGTCGCCATCGAAGTCCGCGGTAGTGATGGAGTAGGGGATATTTCCCGTGGCATAGTCGACATTCGGGTTAATGGCGATCGTGCCGGGGGTGCTGATATTGCGGTGAACGGATACCGTGTTGTTGAACTGGTCATCTACGGCGATGTCGGGCTTTCCGTCGCCGTCGAAGTCGGCGATCACGAGGTCATAAGCGGTGGCGCCGGAGTTGACCGTCTCCTGTGGGGCAAAGCTGACGTTGCCGGAGGTGCTGGTGTTGAGAAACAGGGACAGGGTATTATCGCTGTTGTTTGCGACGACGAGATCCGGTTTGCCGTCGCCGTCGATATCGCCGATGGCTGCGCCTTCGGGGAAGTTACCGGTGGTAAAATCTACGTCGGTGGCAAAAGAGACGGCTCCCCCGGCAGGGGTGGTGTTGAGATAAACGGAAACGGTATTCAGGTAGGAGTTGGTTGCGACCAGATCCGGTTTGCCATCGCCGTCGATATCGGCGACGAGCGCTTTGAAAGGAGAGCCGCCGGCGGGCGCCAGGATACTTGTCTCGTTGGAAAAGCCGATGTGGCCCAAAGTGCTGCTGTTGGTATAGATGGAAAGCAGGTTGCTGCCCTGGCAGGCTACCATCACTTCCGGTTTGCCGTCGCCGTTGAGGTCGGCGATGGAAGCGCCGAGGATATAGTTGCCCGAGGGGACACTGAGCACGGAGTCCATGACGATATTGCCGGAGCTGCTGGCGTTGAGATAGAAGGTCAGCGTCTGGGTGAAATAGTTAGAGATGACGATATCGGGTTTACCGTCGCCGTCGAGGTCGCCTGCAGCGACACCGATGGGGTAGCCGTTGTTGCCCATTGTAAAGGAGGCTACTTCGGAAAAGGCGATGGCGCCGGGGGTGCTGTTGTTATGATAGATGGTGACGGTATTGGAGTCGCCATTGGCGACGATGAGATCGGGTTTGCCGTCGCCGTCGAGGTCGGCGTTGCAGATGTATTGCGGCCCCAGCCCGGTCGGGACGGTGGTTTGGGCGGAGAAGGCCGAGAGGATGAACTGGCCGGTATCGGAAAAGGTAGTGATGAACGGAGCGAATGGAACGGAGGTGAGACCGCCGGTTGTGACGGTGATGGGTTGGGAACTGATGCCGGTTGGCACCGAAACGGTCAGGGAGCCGGTAGAGGCAGCGGTAACGGGTACCCGAACGGAGCCGAACCAGACGACATTAGAGGCGGGGGCGGCGTTAAAATTATTACCGGTAATGGTAACCGTTGTATTGACAGGACCTGAGGCGGGGGTGACGGAATTTATGACGGGCTGCGCAAATAGCGACAGGGGGGAAAGTAGAGCAACGGTATAGAGGATGCTGTTCCCGCGAGGGTAGAGTTTCAGCATGGGGTATTGAATTTGGGGACAAGATAATGGATGGATCCTGTAAAGAGAACTACGTATATTTATTTTTTTATATGCGAATGGCCGCATTAAGGCATATTTCGGGAGGCATTAGTATATACATTTACGGCATGAAGGATATGAAACACTACGCTGCTGTCGTTGCGGCATCCACGATCTGGGGGTTATTCGCTTTTGTTTTGCGCCCGTTATCGCGGTGGTTTCCGCAGGATATTTTGTTCAACCGGGTCTTTCTAAGTGCGCTGTTCATGATCCTCCTGGGGTTGTCATTAAGACGCCGGGCGTGGATCTCGGATGCGGGGATATTCAAAAGACTGTCGCGGCCGGACCGCCGGGGGGCGGTATTGCAGGCGCTCGGCGGCGGGTTCTTCCTGACGTTCAATTGGTTCTTTTACATTTATGTATTGAACACCGTAAGTATCAAGGCGGCGTCGATGGCCTACCTCGTGTGTCCGATCCTGACGACGGTGCTGGCGTATTTTGTGGGCCGTGAGGTGTTGACGCGGCGGCAGTGGGCTGCGGTGTGGCTCAGCGCGGCGGGTTGCCTGGTGCTGGCGTTCGGGCACATGGCCGACCTCGCCTACAGTATGGTCATTGCGGTCTTCTATGCTTTTTACCTTGTCACCCAGCGGAAGAATTACGGGATGGACAAGGTGAATTTGCTGACAGTGCAGGTCGTTTTTTCCGCGCTATTGTTGTTGCCTTTCTACCCCTTCTATCGGGGGCCGGTGCCGACGGCGGCCCTCTTCTACGTGCTGATCGCGGTGATCGCGATCTTTTACACGATCATCCCCTTGCTACTGAGCCTGTATGGTCTGGAGCGGCTGTCGTCATCGACGGTGGGCATCATCCTGTATATCAATCCCCTCATGGGGTTTGTGATCGCCGTTGCGTATTATGGCGAGCGGATCGACCGGCAGCAGGCGCTTGCCTATGGGATCATCGTGCTATCGATCATCCTTTTCAACTGGGGCAATCCGGGGTTAAAGGGGGCATTTGCAGATGATGCAACCGGGCATTAACTTTGCTGGTCATAACCCTAAACCTGCTATTTGAGACCAGTTCTACTTGTACCGTCCTTTCTATTGATCTGGTTGTCGGCGCCGGCCCAATTCTATCTGAGCGGCGAGGTGCTTGATATTCACGGTGATAAGCTGCAAAATGTCGCTATTTCGTCGCGCGTTTCCGGGTTTGGTTATGTGACGGACCTCGAGGGTCAATTCCAAATTATATCCCAGGTGCAGGACGATACGCTGACCTTTTCGCTGGATGGCTATGAAACGTACACGACGCCGGTGCATTCGACGGGGTATCTGCTGGTGACGTTGCGAATGAATTCATTCGGCGCGGAAGAGGATGAGCGGAAGCTGGTTTCCAGGTTCCGGCTGGTGACGCGGGATAACGGGATGGCGGGAATGGCCGGGGGGGCCCGGGGCGGGATAGGGATGTTGGTTTCGGCGAGATCGGTGGAGGCGGGGACGGAAGGGCCGGGGTGGAGGTTAGGTGCCGGGGCGGGATTCAGGGGCCGGGTTGAAAACACATTCGTTCCGCAGACGGCCGTTGTATCTTTCACGGGGGAGGTGGGACGGGAGTCCTATAGTACGATCCGGCGCTTCCTGGATATGGGTTCGACGGTACCGGCGGATGCGGTGAAGATCGAAGAGCTCCTGAACTACTTCAATTTTTCATATGAGGCGCCCGGGGCAAAGGACATTTTCAATTGCAGTTCGCAGGTCGTGGCATGTCCATGGGATCCGGCGCACCGGTTGCTTGCCGTACGGGTCTGTGCGCGGAAGGTGAACATCGGCAGCCGGCCGCCGTGCAACCTGGTGTTGCTGATCGATGCTTCGGGTTCGATGGACATGCCGAATAAGCTACCGCTGATCAAATCGGGCATTCGCTTATTGGTGGACAACCTGCGGGATATCGATACGATCTCGGTGGTCGAATTCGGGCGGCAGGTGCAGGTATTGTTTGCCGGGATGCCCGGCTCCGAGAGGATGCGGATCCTTCGTGCGGTCGAGGGATTAAGGGCGGATGGGCCATCACCGGGGTTTGCAGGCATCAAGCTGGCCTATGCGGTGGCTCAGCAACAACTCATTCGCGGCGGGAGTAACCGGGTCATTCTGCTAACGGACGGAGACATCAGCATGGATCCGCCGGTGGGGGAGCAGGACCTCGAAGACCTGATCGAGCATGAGCGGGAGGCGGGGATACGGCTCACCTGCGGCGGGTTGGGGATGAAAAGCGTAAAAGATTCCAGACTCCCGTTGCTGGCGGAGATCGGGCGGGGGAATTTTGCTTATCTGGATGATGAGAAGACGGTGGAGCAATTGCTGGCGGGGGAGCTTGATCCAAGGCTGGCCGGTGTGGCTGAAAATGTATCGGTTTCAGCCGAATTCAGTCCGGCGCTTGTAAGCGAATACCGGTTGATCGGATACGACAACAAGCGGCAGGTGTTGCAGGATACGGCGGCGGGGCTTGCGGGGGCACGGGTAGGATCGGGGAACTCGCTCCTTGCGTTGTTCGAGATAGTTCCGAAGGTGGACACCACGGGGGCGGATACGCTCGCCAAAATTCGGGTCAATTATTCGCTGCCGGGGCAGGCCGCGGTCCGGACGATAAGTTTTGAGTGTATGAATGATGTCGTTCCGTTCGACCGGGCGGAGACGGAATGGAAAAGGGCGATCTGTCTGGCGTTGTTCGGGATGAAATTGCAGCGGTCCGAATATGCGGGGGGGATGGGGTGGCCGGAAATCGAGAAGATGGCCAAGAAGCTTTTCAGCGGAAGTAATTATTTAGATGATGAGTATATGTCTTTGATCGACAGGGCGAAGAGGATATATGACAAATAGGAAGAAGGGGGGATTCACGGGGGGAATGGGGCAGGGGGAGATTCGAGGGGGGAATGGGGAAGGCGGCGAATCAGTCGGCGGTGGAATCCGGGAGGTCCAGTTCGCTGTCGATCTGGCTGATAAGACGCTGGCAGCGGGCGATACAGGTATCGTGGGCTTTAAGCACGTTGAGGGTGATGAAGGAAGTACCGTAGAGCATGAGGAATCGCATCTGATTGGAGTGAAGGACGTCGAGGACATTGGGGATGGTCTTGCTGTCGGGGCTCAGGATGGCATGTTCCTCGAAGTAGTTGCCAAGGCGGTAGGCGTAGTCGGTATAGTATCCATCCAGGGTTTCCACGTGTTTGATCGCTTCTTCATGGAGGTTGATGATATTGTTCAGCAGATCGGGGTTTTCGATGATCCCCAGCTTGCCGCTTCCTTTGAGTCCTTCGTAGCGGCTGATATGCGGTTCCAGCGTTGCGTTACTGAAAAATACGCCCTGGTAGGACACCATACTGTCCGGGTTGAGCGGCTGGCCGACAGCGACCCGTTGAAAATACCTCAACCGGTAGAGCTGGGTGGCATAAAAGGCGCTATCGCCGCGGGCGGCTTCGAGATCCGCGTGAATATCTTTTTTCAATCCGGTGAGGAACTGCTTTTCTTCATGGTGTTCGTGCAGGCTGTCGCTCCAGTTATGGAACCAGATGGAGAGGGTGACGGCAAAGACAATGATAGCAATCTCGATCAGCACTTCCTTTAGTCTGTGCAGCCAGCTGGCGTGGGGTTTTTGGAGTGCTTTGTAAGCGGCTTCGACGTGTTTGACGATCTCGTTTTCTGCCATTGGGTAAATATATGTAATTTGCCCGGAATGAATCGCTCCTTTAGCGAAATAAAGGCTGTGTTGATCCTGTCGAAGTATAGCTTGGTGGCGACGCTTCGGAGTCCTACTTCCGTCGTTTTTTCACTTTTGTTCCCTATTATTTTTATCGTGGTGTTCGGATCGATGGTCGGAGGTCAGATGCCGGTGATGAAGGTGGCGGTTGGGGCGGGTTGTGATACGATGAATCTGTTGTATAAGGCTATTGGCAAGATCCCGGCGATCACGTTGAAGAAGGGGATGACTGCGGCTGATCAGTCGGATGCATTGCGCAAGGGGCGGCTGACGGCGGTGCTGATGATAAAGCCGGATGTGCCGGTGGCGATGGCGATCATCCCGCATTATTCCGTGCGACTGGAGGAGATGGGGTCTTCGCCGGGTGCGGGTTTGCTG
This sequence comes from Puia sp., assembly GCA_035508835.1. Lineage (GTDB taxonomy): Bacteria > Bacteroidota > Bacteroidia > Chitinophagales > Chitinophagaceae > Puia. The sequence goes on along the minus strand of DATJMG010000014.1, from coordinate 5,117 downwards.
GAGACCTTGTTGCGGGAGGCGGTGAGTGGGATCGACAGGCAGGTCTTTCCCGGAAACCCATCGATTGCGCGGCTGACGATCACTCATCAGCCGGGGCGGGTCTATAAGCAGATCGATTTCATCCTGCCCGGGCAGCTGGGTTTTTCGCTGCTCATGGCGGGTGTGTTCGGGTCGTCGTTCCTGCTATTCAGTCTGCGGCAGAGTCTCGTGCTCAAGCGGCTGCGGGCCACGCCGGTGCGGAGGCGGTCGATCATTGCGGGGGAGATGCTGAGCCGGTTGTTCTTTCACGTCATCGGGTTTATGATCATGGTGCTGCTGGGATATTATGTGTTCGGATTCACGCTGGTGAATGGCGGATGGACGTTCGTGGAGATGCTGGCATTTTCGTTTTGCGGCCTGGGGATCTTTATGGGGATCGGGTTTGTCATTTCCGGGGTGATCCAGAATGAGAGTTCGATCTCGCCGGTGGCGAATACGGTGGTGTTGCCGCAGATCCTGCTGTGCGGGTTGTTTTTCCCTATCGAGAGTTATCCGCACTGGCTGCAGGGGTTCTGTAATTTGTTGCCGTTGACCCTGTTCGTGGATGGGTTGCGGCAGATTGCGTTCGAGGGTGTACATATGTGGCAGATGCCGGTGAAGATCGCGGGTTTGGTGTTGTGGACGGTTTTGACGGGGGTGTGGGCGGTGAGGGCGTTCAAGTGGGAGTGATCGCCTGCGCTGAAGCCTCCGCGGCCGAAGGGGGCCTGCGCTTTATTCGGAGCGCAGGCTGGTGACGGGGTTGGCGAGGGCGGCTTTGACGGAGCGCCAGGCGACGGTCAGGATGGCGACCAGGAAGGTAGAGCCGATGGCGAGGGCGAAGATCTCCCAGTTCAGGTCGATGCGATATTCAAAACCCTGAAGCCAGCGGTGCATGGTCCAGGCGCCGATGGGGGCTGCAATGAGGAATGCGATGAGCAGCAGGCGGGCGAACTCCTTGCCGAAGAGCCAAAGGATATTATCCATGCCGGCGCCGAGCACTTTCCTTACGCCGATCTCTTTTGTTTTTTGAAGGGCCATGAAGGACACCAGGCCATAGAGGCCGAGGCAGCTAATGAGGATGGCAATTCCCGAGAAAATTTCGACCAGCCGGTAGGTGATATTATCCTGCTTATAGAACCGTTCGATGCGTTCGTCGAGGAAATAGTAGGAATAGACGTAGTCGGGATAGGTCTCGCTCCAGATCTTCTCAAAGGTGGCGAGGGCGGTGTGCAGTTGGGTGAGATTGACGCGGACGGCGCAGGTACGGTATCGATCGGCGCGGGGAGCGATCACGACCGGGTCGATCGCCTTGTGGAGGGAATAGTTATGGAAGTCCCGGATGACGCCGACGATGGGAGCGGACCATCTGTTGATAGTCAGGCGTTTGCCGAGGATCTCGCCGGGATTGCGGAGATGTATGTCTTTGACAAAAGTCTCGTTGACGAGCAGTTCGTGGGCGGTGTCGGAGGGAAAAATGTTCCGGCCGGCGACGAGTTGGATCTTGTAGGTGGGGAGGTATTGCGCGTCGCCGAATTTGATATTGACGTCCCAGGGTTCTTCCCTGGGCCTATTGTCGTATTTAAAGCTTTCTTCGCTGTTGCTGCTGGATGCCGGGGCGGTGGAGCAAAGCGTTATTTGTTCGGTGCCGGGGATTGCCGCCAGCCGGGCGGCGAGGGTTTTCATCTTTAGCCGATCGTTAAGTGGCAGCGGAAGGAGGATGACGCCGTCTTTGGTAAAGCCCAGATCGGTGGTCCGGGTGTAGCGGATCTGGCCGGCGATGACGATCATTCCGATGATGAGCAGCTGCGAGATGGCGAATTGGGTGACGACGAGGATGCGGCGCAGGGGAAAGCCGCCGATATTTCGTTGGGTGAGCTTGCCTTTCAGGGCGATGATCGGCCGGAAGCGGGAGAGGATGAGGCCGGGGTAGGAACCGGAGAGAAAGATAATGGTCCCGAGGAGCAGAGCGAGAAAAATTATTGTTTGCGGATGCGTAAAGAGATCGATGGTCATGCGGGTGTCGATCAGATGGTTGAGGGCGGGCAGGACGAGGATGGCGATGCCAATGGCGAGCAGGAAAGAGAAGAGGACAAGGAGGGCGGTTTCGAGGATGAACTGCCAGAAGAGTTGCGACCGGAGGCTGCCCATGACCTTACGCATTCCGACCTCTTTGGCGCGATTGAGGGCGCGTGCAGTCGCGAGGTTGATAAAGTTGACACAGGCGGTGATCACGAGGAAGATGCCGATCAGGCCGAGCGCCCACAGGTAATTGAGGTTGACGGGGCCATCGAAGTCGGCGTTGAAATGGATATCGGCGAGGGGTTGGAGCTTAAAGACGGTTGTGCTTGCGTCGTCCGGGTCGTACTTCTTCAGCAGCGCGGGGAATTGCTGCTGAACGAGGGCGGGGCTGACTCCGGGCTTGAGCCGGATGAAAAATTGCATCCCGCTGCGGACCGTCCCCCAGCTGCTGTCGCTGGCGAGAACGGAGTCCTGGTATTTGAGGTTGGCGTAGGACAGGTAAATCTCCTCGCGGCGGTCGGTATTGTCGGGGATATCCTTGAGAACGCCGGTGATGCGGTAGTCCTGGCTGTTATTATAGCGGATGGTTCTGCCGATGGGATTCTCGGGCCCAAAATATTTCCTTGCGAGCTTTTGGGTGATCAGGGCGGTATTGGGTTCGGTGAGGACAGGCCCGGAGTTACCTTCAATCAAGGGAAAATTGAAGATATCAAAGAAGCTGGAGTCGGCATAGGCGACGCCTTCATTTTCTTCGAATTTCCGAACCTCTTTTTCGAAGGGAAGGGTGATCAGTGCGTTGTTGTAGGTGCAAACCCTTGCAGCCGCGTCGGCGTAAGCATAGTCGTGCTCAAATGCTTTGCCAAGCGGTTGGGGGACGCCGCGTTGGTATTCGATGGATTCCTGGTGAAATTCGGTTACGACGCGGTAGACGCGATCAGCGGAGTGGTGGAAGCGGTCAAAGCTCAGTTGGTATCCGATGAGGGTGAAAATCAGGATTGCGCAAGCGATCCCGGAGGAGAGGCCGAGGATATTGATCAAGGTGTAGGACTTATTCTTCCGGAGGTTGCGCCAGGCGATCTTGAAATAGTTGCGAAGCATGGGGATGTGGTTGACTTATAGTAATTTAGTGACTTCCCGGGGTAAAGTCGTTCCAAGGGACCGGGATGTTGCATTATGATCAGCAAGACATGGATCTTTTTTGTTGGGGTTTCTTTTACGGCGTTGCGGGCCTTGGGTCAGAATTATGTACCGATCCTTCCTACTGACAGTCCGGCCGATATTATCCGGAAGGCGGCGCATGTGGTTCCGTCACCGCGGCAATTGCGGTGGCAGAAGCTCGAGCTCACGGCGTTTTTTCATTTCGGGATCAACACGTTCACCGGCCGGGAATGGGGGGATGGCAAGGAGGACCTTGCGTGCTTCAACCCTACGCATCTTGATGCGCGGCAGTGGGTGCGGGTCGCGAAGGAGGCGGGGATCAGGCAGGTGATCCTGACGGCCAAGCATCATGACGGGTTCTGTCTTTGGCCCAGCAAGTTCACGGATCATACGATTGCGCATACGCCTTATAAGAATGGGCATGGGGACATTGTCCGGGAGTTTGCGGACGCCTGTCATGAATACGGCATGGGGATGGGGCTCTATCTTTCGCCCTGGGACCGGAATTCTCCGGTGTATGGGGATTCGGCCGGGTATAATCAGCTTTTTCTCCACTGGCTGACCGAGCTACTCACGCAGTATGGGCGGGTGGATGAGGTATGGTTTGATGGGGCGAACGGGGAGGGGCCGAATGGGAAGAAGCAGGTGTATGCGTTCGAAGCGTGGTATCATTTGATCCGGCGGTTACAGCCGCAGGCGGTGATTGCGATCATGGGGCCCGATGTCCGCTGGGTGGGAACGGAAACGGGGCGGGGGCGGCTGACGGAGTGGAGTGTATTGCCCGTCAATGCGAGGCAGGAGGAGAGTATTGCGGCTAATTCGCAGAAAGATCAGACGTTTGCGCCATTAGGGGACCTCATGAATGAGGACCTGGGCAGCAGGGAGAAGTTGATGAAGGCCAGGGGGTTGATCTGGTATCCGGCGGAAACGGATGTGAGTATCCGGCCGGGATGGTTCTATCATGCGAAGGAGGATTCGCTGGTGAAATCCCCGGCGGAGCTCATGGACCTGTACTTTACGAGTGTGGGCAGAAATAGTGTCTTGTTGCTGAATATTCCGCCGGATCGGGATGGGTTGATCAGCGATGCGGATATCCGGAGTCTGCGGGGGTGGAAGCGGCGGATGGATTCGACTTTCGGGGTCGATCTGGCGGCCGGGGCGGTGAGGCGGGATTCGGGGATGACGACGGAAATGGATCTTCGGCATGAAGGAGGAGGCCGTGGAGTGCATTTTGATGTTGTGATGCTGCAGGAAGATATCCGGGTCGGGCAACGGGTGGAGCGTTGGGTATTTGAGGCGGAGGACCATGGGGATTGGGTGGCAGTGGCGTCGGGGACGACGATCGGTTATAAACGGATAGTTCGGTTTCCGCCGGTGACAGCGCATCGGGTCCGGTTAAGGATCCTGTCTTCGCGCCTCGATCCGGTGATCTCGAAGATCGGGTTATACAAATTGGCAGAATGAGATATCTCCTTTTTTTATTGTTGCTGGGCATGGGTCCCGGTGCGGGGTATACGCAGGAGCGGCATCGGTTCTCGTTGGGACAGCATGAATTTCTGCTGGATGGCAAGCCGTTCCGGATCATAAGCGGGGAGATGCATCCGGCGCGGATCCCGAGGGAATACTGGCTTCATCGCATTCGGATGGCCAAGGCGATGGGTTGTAATACGATCGCGGCCTATGTCTTCTGGAACTACCAGGAAGTTGCGCCGGGGCAGTGGGATTTCCGGTCGGGCAATCATGATATTGCGGCTTTTATCCGGTTGTGTCAGGCGGAGGGGATGTGGGTGCTGTTAAGGCCAGGGCCGTATGTCTGTGCCGAGTGGGATTGGGGCGGGTTGCCGACGTGGCTGCTGAAAATCCCCGATATCCGGATCCGGTGCATGGACCCGCGGTACATGAGTGCGGTACGTAAATATATT
>DATJMG010000013.1:0-19440 GCA_035508835.1 Puia sp. | reverse complement strand
GGAAGATTGATTGCCGGTGTTTGGGTGCATGGGGGTGGGGTTTGATATGGGAGAGTTATTTGAATGATTCCAGCTTTTCTTTTAAGACGGCGATCCCTTGCGACGCGGGTAGCTCGATCGCCGTGAGGTTGTCGACGCGGGAGGTATAGGGGATCTTTTTGTCGACGATGAAGGTATGCGTGCCGGGCCGGGTGAAGTCGACGAGGCCTGCGGCGGGGTAGACGACGAGGGAAGTGCCGACGACAATGAAGACATCTGCAGAGCGGACAAGCGGGACTGCGTGTTCGATCATCGGCACGGGCTCTTCGAACCAGACGATATGGGGCCGCAACTGGGCACCGTCTTCGGCCTGCTGACCGAGGAGGATATCTCCGCGGATGTCATAAACAAGCGATTCGTCGCGCTCGCTGCGCATCTTGAAGATCTCGCCGTGGAGGTGGAGGACGCGGGTGCTGCCCGCGCGTTCGTGCAGGTCGTCGATATTCTGCGTTATGATATGGACGTCGAAGTCATTTTCCAGTTCCGCGAGGCCGAGGTGACAGGCGTTGGGTTCGGCTTTGGCCACATCGCGGCGCCGCATGTTATAGAAGTCCAGGACAAGCGAAGGATTCTTTCGCCAGGCGCGGGGGGTCGCGACTTCAGTGACGTCATAGCCTTCCCAGAGGCCGTCGGAGTCGCGGAAGGTCTTGAGGCCGGATTCGGCGCTGATGCCCGCGCCGGTGAGGACGACGATACGTTTCTTTTTGGCTGCCCGTTGCATAGGCCGGCAATTTAACGAAAATCAGGCAGGCTTTTTAGGAATCCGGGCCTGATGGCGGCGCCAGGCGGCGAGGCCCAGGCGCAGAGCGCGGTCTATTTCTCCGCCGCCAGTTCCAGCACGATCTTCCACTCGCGGTCGGTGACGGGCTGCACCGAGAGGCGGCCGATCCGGACGAGCGCCATTTCGGCGAGACGTTTGTCCTTTTTGATCCGATCCAGTGTAACGGGGTGGGCTAACCGACGAACGGGCTGCAGGTCTACCGCTACCCAGCGATCGTCATCGGTGGTGGGGTCCTGGTACGCTTCTTTACTTACTTTGGCGATACCGACGATATCGGTCCCTTCATCGCTATGATAATAGAATACTTCATCGCCTTTCTTCATCCCGCGGAGGTGGAGACGGGCGGCATAATTGCGGACGCCGCTCCAGACGGTCGATTTATCTTTTATCAACTGATCGAAGGAGTAGACCGAAGGTTCCGATTTGACAAGCCAGTGTGCCATAAGGGGATTTTTGGGGGCCCGAAGCAAGCCGACGCAAAACCGGGAAGTTAGCATATTTCCTGCAATGCATTGAAATCTGACCTAATGGCCGGTTGGGGCCCCGAATGAATTAAAAGGCCGTAATTCACTGACAACCAATTGAAAAGCCATTTTTAGAAAAAGTGGATCTTTCAAAATCTGAAAAGCGCCGGTTTACGTAGGTGGGTGGTCTTATTTTTTTATGTAGCCAGTTTTTTTATGTAGCCAGCACGTCCGCGATATGCATGGCGCGAATGGAGTAGCCTTTATGACGGATATAGCCGTCGAGATGCATGAGGCAGGACAGGTCAGTGGAGATGATATAATCCGCGCCGGTTTGCAGGGCGTTATTCACCTTCTGGTCCGCCATCGCTATCGAGATGGATTCGAACTTGACTGCAAAGCTCCCGCCGAATCCGCAGCACACGTCGTTGTCATTCATTTCAAGCAGTTCAAGGCCTTTGACCTTTGACAGAAGTTTCCGCGGCTCTTCCCGGATATGGCATTCCCGGAGGGCGGCGCAGGAGTCGTGATAGGTCGCCTTGCCATAGAGGCTTGCACCGACGTCGTCGATACCCACAATGTTGACAAGGAAAGCGGAAAATTCGAAGATGCGTTTCTGAATGTCGCGGACTTCGTTATGGAGCGAGGAGTTATCGAAAAGAGCCCCATAGTAGTTCCGGACAAACCCGACGCAGGAAGCGCTGGGCGCCACGATATAGTCGGCGCCGGAAAAATCCTTCAGGAATTTCGTGCAGACGTCGCGGGCTTCATCCCGGAACCCGGCGTTGAAGGCGGGCTGACCGCAGCAGGTCTGATCGGTATTGTATTGCACATCGACGCCTGCTTTTTCCAGCACGCTGACCATATTGAAAGCGGTCTGCGGGAAGAGTTGATCGACAAAGCATGGTATGAAGAGCTGAATAGTCACTAAAAGGTCTTTTGAAGCGATACCATTTTGAGTGCCGTCATAGCTGCCTCTTTTCCCTTGTGGCCGTGTTTGCCCCCGATCCTTTCGTCCGCCTGCTGCTGGTTGTTTACGGTCAGCACCCCGAAAATAGTCGGGACGGGGAGGGTCATGTTCAACTGGAGGACCCCATTGGTCACTGCCTGGCAGACGTACTCAAAATGCGGCGTGTCGCCCCGGAGCACGCAACCAAGGGCGATAAAAGCCCGGGGCCGGTCATCCTTGTATTTATGGGCGTCCCAGAAAGCACGGACGGAAAAAGGGATCTCGAAAGCGCCCGGCGCCGTGACGACCCGGTAGGGAACCCCCGCCGCATCAAGGACTTCCCGGCAGCCTTGTTCCAGCGCGCTGACGATCGCGTCATTCCATTCCGTCCGGACGATGACGACGCCGGCCCCCTTCAGGTCCTGGAGATCAGCGGTAGTGAACAGATTGCTTTTTGCGACCTCAGCCATCGTGATTATTGGTGCGAACCGGGCTGTGCCCGATCCAGGTTATTGGAATGCGCCCAGCCGTGCGAGGTATTTGTCGATCTCGACGCCCCGTTGTGACTGCGGATATTTGTCCTTGATCATTTTGTACATGGCGATCGCGTCCTGTGTCTTCCCCATGCTCTCGTACAGGTAACCGGAACGGAACAGATATTCGGGTGACAACAACTCGTCCTTTTCGAAATAGGTCCCGGCTTTTTTGTATTGTTCTGCAGCTTCCTCATTCCGGTGCAGTTCCGAATACGCATCACCAAGCAGCCCATAGTCGCGTTCCTGCAGGATCTTTACCGAGGTCGAGAAATCCTTCAGGTATTTGACGGCGTTATTGAAATCGCCGAGCTTCATATAGCAGCTGCCGGCATAGAAGGACGCGAGGTTGGCCGCCTTCGTACCGCCATAGCGGGCAATGACCTTCAGGAAACCATAATTGATATTGTCGCCGTTGAGGGCCAGGCGGGCAGAGTCCATGCGATAGTATTGTTCAGCACGGAACATGGCCGAGACGGCTTGTTTCTCGTTGGGTTCAGCGACCCATTTGCGGTAGCCGAAATAGCCGCCGACAATGACGATGATGGCTATCAGCACGTAGGAAGCCTGCTTACCATAGCGCTCCCAGATATTGTGGAGCTCGGCCACCGGGTTCCTCTCTTCTTCGAGGTGAGCAGGATGTTTGATCTCTGGCATCTTGTTATACGATTTGGCTTTTAATTTCTGGATGGTGTCAGTCGACGATAAAGGGATAGTTCTTGTCGTTATAAATGTCCTTCAGTACTTCGGAGTCGTCGGGCCACGGGGATTCCTCTGCGAATTTCACGGCTTCGGCGATGGTATCGCTCACCCTTTTGTTGATGACGTCGATCTCCTCCCGGGTAGCGAACTTCTTGCTGAGAATGGTCTGGAGCACTTGTTGGATGGGGTCCTTGGCCTTGTATTCGTCCACTTCTTCCTTGGTGCGGTATTTCTGGGGGTCGGAGATGGAGTGACCTTTATACCGGTAGGTCTTGATCTCGAGAAGGGTCGGGCCGTCACCCTGGCGGGCGCGTTTGATGGCCCGGGTCACGGCGTCATGCACCGCCTCAGCGCTCATGCCATCGATCGAGTCGGCGGGCATCTCGTAGGCATCGGCAAGTTTGTAGATATCGACCACATTGGAAGTCCGTTCGACGGACGTGCCCATGGCGTAGTTGTTGTTCTCGCAGATGAATACAACGGGGAGCTTCCAGAGCATGGCCAGGTTGAAGACTTCATGCAGCATGCCCTGCCTGGCGGCGCCGTCGCCGAAGAAGGTCAGGACGACATTGTCCGTCCCTTTGTATTTTTCTGCAAAGGCAAGTCCGGCGCCGGTACCGATCTGTGCGCCGACGATACCATGGCCGCCGAAGAACTTGACGTCGACCCCGAAAAAGTGCATGCTCCCCCCCTTCCCTTTCGCTGCGCCGGTGGCTTTTCCGTAGAGTTCCGCCATACAGGCATTGGCGTGAACGCCTTTGGAGAGGGCCAGGCCGTGGTCACGATAGGCGGTAATAAAAGGATCATCCGGTCTGGTGGCCGTCATGCAGCCCGCGGCGATGGCTTCCTGGCCGACATAGGCATGGAAGAAACCGCGGATCTTGCCTTCCATTTTATATTTCTCTTCTGCTGTCAACTCGAACTGGCGGATGAGCTGCATCAGTTCATACCAGTACAGGTAGGTCTCTTTTGAAAACTTGGTGGTGGCCACTATATTTCAATTTTTTATAACCCGGACTACGGTCCGGTGGCCGAAGGCCAGACATTAAATCGAGGGTGCAAATATATGGCATTTAGGGGATAAGACCGTCGAAGATGAATTTTTCGGGCTTCGGCAACGGTTTGCGGGGGATCATCTTGTCCCGCATGGCGGTGAGATAGACAAAGCCGGCCTCAATGACCGCTGCCTGCTCGAGGTCATCCATGACGAGATGGTCATAATTGTCTTCGTTGCTGTGATGGGTCCGGGTCTCGTAGTCTATGGGATCCTGGATGAACTCGAAGCCGGGGATGCCGACAGCATCAAAGCACAGGTGGTCCGTCGACCCCGTATTATGGAGGGTAACGGTGGTGGCGCCGAGATCCTTGAAGGGTACGAACCATTGGCGGAAGATGTCGGCGGCTTTGTTGTTGCCCTGAGCGAAGATACCCCTGATCTTTCCGGTGCCGTTGTCCAGGTTGTAGTAGGCGGAGATTTTTGCCGCTTCGGGTTTGAGGTTCATATCCTTGGGGTCGCCAAAATGTTTTTTACATACCCGAATGATCCCAGCAGCCCTTGTTCCTCCCCATCCCAGAGGGCGATGCGGATGGTCCTCCGGGGCTGGATGCCCAGGGTCTTGAGGATGCGCACGGCTTCCATAGCGACGATACAGCCCGCGCCGTTGTCGGTGGCGCCCGTCGCACCGGTCCAGGAGTCGAGATGGCCGCCGAGCATGACGACTTCCGCCTTCAGGGTGGGGTCGGTCCCGGGGATCTCGGCGACGACATCATGTCCGGTCAGATCCTGGTCGTAGAGGCGGGTATCACTCTGGAGCTCGACGGTAACGGGCAGGCCATCGCGGGTCAGTCGGATCAGTCGAAGCATGTCCTCTTTGGCCACTTCCAGGCCAGGCAGGGCCAGGGCGGCTTCGTCCTGCTTCCGGTAGCCGATAAAACTCTGGACGAACACGGTTCCGTCCCGGCCGCCGTTGTTGCTCAGCACGGCGAGGGCCCCGCTGTTCCGAACCATTTTGGAGACGGTCATCATCCGCGTGAACATCGGAAGAATGGCCCGGATCTCGGCGCGGCCGATCATATAGGTATCGCCAATGGCGGCAAGGGCGCTGTCGGAATAGCGTTCCGCGTCCGGACGAAAACGGGGAGGGTCGGTGGTATCCCGGACGGGCAGCAGGAGCACCTTTCCTTTCATCCGGGCCAGGTGTCCGGCGATCCAGGCGGAATCCATCTGTTCGACGATGAAAGTAGAGCCCGAGACGGGGCCGTGAGTGCTCCCGCTCCAGGGAACGGCATAGGCGATCAGCGGGCTGTAGTAGGGAGTGCGCATCGAAAGGCTGGTCTTTTCCGCAGACCAGCCCGAACCGAATTCGCCCCAGGGTTCGACGGTGGCTTTGGTCAGCCCCCAGTCCTTCAGGGTCTCTACGACCCACGCCGCGGCGTGATGCCAGCCGGGGGAGTTGGTCAGGCGCGGGCCTATTACGTCGGTGAGCTCATGGGCGATCCAGGGGATCCGGGAATGTTCGAGGCCTTCCAGCCGGATGCGGTTAAGGGTGGCGGTATCGATTGTCTCGGTGCTCTGGGCGCGGATAAGGGCCGGAATAAGGAAAGCGACGGTCACCAGGATCGAAACTTTTCGCATAGCAGTATTGTTTAGCGGAAAGATAATACTTTGCAGCCTAATTTTGTCGAACCGTTGCTCCGCATCCAGGATATATCCCTCCTTCAGTTCAAGAACTATTCCCGGGCCTCCTTCACGTTTGAGGAAAGGATCGTCGGCATTTGCGGGAACAACGGGGTCGGCAAGACCAACCTGCTGGATGCTTTGTATTACCTGTGTTTCACCAAAAGTTATTTTGGGCGTTCAGATCAGCAGGCCGTCCACCGCGGTGCCACGGGCTTCCGGCTGGAAGGACGGATAGACCGGGAGGGCATAACCACCCCGGTGGTGTGCATCCTTCGCGAAACCGGGAAAAAGGAATTCCTGGCTGACGGGGTGGCCTATGAGAAGTTCTCCCGCCACATCGGCCGGTTCCCCTGCGTTATTATCGCTCCCGACGATATTGAGATCGTTACGGGCGCCAGTGAAGAGCGGCGGCGGTTCCTGGATGCGTTGCTGTCGCAGTTGGACGCCTGGTATCTCCAGCAGCTTATCGAGTACAACAAGATCCTGCAGCAACGAAACGGGTTCCTTAAATCCCGGGCCGGACGGCTCACTGACCGGGGATTGCTGGAAGTATACGACGGGCAGCTGGTCCGTGCGGGGGAACCCATTTTTGAGCGGCGGCGGCAGTTCCTGCGGGAGTTCCTGCCCCTGGCGGGTCGGTATTACATGCTGATCGCAGGCGTTGATGAGCCGATCTCGCTGGGATATGAAAGTCAGCTTTTGTATGGCGGGTTTGCCGAGCTCCTGCGGCAGGGGGTGGATCGCGATCTCGCGCTGCAGCGAACGGGCGTGGGCGTCCATCGGGACGATATCGGGCTGGCATATGCCGATCTGCCTTTCAAGACAATGGCGTCGCAGGGACAGCGGAAGAGCCTGCTTTTTGCCTTAAAACTCGCGGAGTATGAGACGCTGAAGCGGGATAAGGGGTTCTCACCGCTCCTGTTGCTGGACGACGTGTTTGAGAAACTGGACGAATTGCGCATGCGGAACCTGCTGGATCGGGTTTGTGTGCAGGATGACGGGCAGATCTTTATCACGGATACGCATGCGGACCGGATCCGCGGGGAGCTGGACGGGTTGGGGGTCTCTTATCAACTTATCAGCCTGTAGAACCTGTTATCAGCCTGTAGAACCTGACCGGCAGCAGAAACATGTAATTTTTTTAGCGATTTAGTTGGCGTACTAACTAAAAAAATCTAAATTTACCGACACACATTGAAAACTCCTGGATAAAATTGATTGCTATGTCATCCGACCTTGAGACATCTATCCGTGAGATAGAGGAGACGAACGACCCGGAGAGCGCCTATTTTTCCTATTCTGTTGACGACAGCGGAGAATTTGGCGTCATCAAGGCAAACAAAGAAGGGCTTCGGCTATATGCTGCCGATCTGTTGAAGAAGTCGCTGGAAATGGAGGCGAAAGCGCCGACGACCCAACCGCTTTTCTTTTGCGCAAGAGACTGGATGTTCAGTGAAACCGGCTATAATCTGATTGCCGGTGTCCTTCCCCAATATGAATCGCGTAAGCAAATTATTTTGCATGGGCTTTCGCCGGTGCGGCAGCCGCGGCCACGGACCCGCAGGAAGCCGGTGCTGTACCTGTTACTGATGTGCATAACCGGCGCGCTCCTCATGCTGGCTACTCTAAAAGCTTTTCCTAACTTGCGCCTATGGGTGAATATTCGCTAGGCGACGCATTACGAAAATTCCTTCATCAAAGTCAGCTGAAAGGGTCGATCCAGGCTTTACAGATCGAAGAGGTCTGGGAGCAGATCATGGGCAAGACGGTAGCGCGATATACCGATAAGATCAGCATCCACGGGCAGACCTTGTATATCGATACGGCGATTGCGCCGCTGCGGCAGGAGTTGTTGTATCAGAAAGACGCGATCCTGCGGCGGGTAAATGAGGCGTTGGGAGAGGTCGTGATCAAAGAGGTAGTCATCAGGTGAGGTCCGCCCGCGGTCAGTGGGCGGCAAGCCGGACGCGGGGATCTATCCAGCCGTAGAGCAGGTCGGAAAGCACGCCCACCACGATAAAAAAGAAAGACGTTACGAGGACCGATCCCATGACGACGGGGAAGTCCAGGTTCTCCAGGGCATCGACCGTTACTTTTCCGATGCCTTGCCAGCCAAAGATATATTCCACGAAAAAGGCGCCGGCCAGCAGTTCGGCGAACCATCCCGTGATCGCCGTGATTACCGGGTTCAGCGCGTTGCGCAGGCCGTGCTTCCAGATCACGACGCGGCGCGGGAGGCCTTTGGCATAGGCCGTACGGATGTAATCCTGGTCGAGTACGTCGAGCAGGGCGCCGCGGGTCAGCTGGGCGATAATGGCCATGGGACGGATGCCCAATGTAAACGCAGGCAGAATGAGGTTCTGCAGCTCCAGATGACGCCCGGTAAACGGATCGGTGTCAACGAGCGTACCGGTCATATGGAGGCCGGTGAAGCTGCTGAACACAAAGCCGAATACATAGGCAATAACGATCCCCATAAAGAAAGACGGCGCGGAGATCCCGATCACGCTGACAAAGATGGCCGAGGTATCCAGCCAGGTATCCTTCCGGACGGCAGCGAGTACTCCAAGGCTGATGCCGCCAATGGTGGCAAGGAGCATGGCTGCGAAGGCCAGCAGGATAGTCCGTGGAAGGGCCTGCATCAGGATATCCCAAACCTCGCGTCCGGACTGATAGGACCGGCGCAGATAGGGCCATTTGATAGCAAGAACCAATGAGGAATCGTTGGAGCCGCCGATAAAGATGCCTTTCAGGCCCTTGCGGGCTATCTCTGTCCGCGAGTGGATGCCTATGGGCGAGATATCATCCAAATAGAATACGAACTGTTTCCAGCGGGGCTGGTCGAGGTATAATTCCTTCCGGATATTGTCCTGGGTTGCAGCGTCGGCGCGCTGCCCGATCATGAGGCGGGACGGGTCGCCGAATCCCTGAAAGAGGAAGAAGACGGCGAAAACGACACCCATAAGGACCAGGAGGCCATAGCCCAATCGGCGAAAGAAATAGCGGATCATGGCCGGATGGTTTTGATCATGGTTGGTTCGGGAGTTCGTTGACGGCCGGGATCGCCTTCCTGAAATCGGCAGAACTCCATTTTCCGAGGATGTTGCCGCCTTTCAGCAGATAGAGCGTCGGGTTGGCTCGGGCCGCGGTCTTGATCGCCGTGCCGTCGCATTTCAGCACCGTGACCTGGCCCTTCAGTCCCTGTTGGGCAACCCAGTTCGTCATATTGTCATATTCCGCGGTAATAAAAAAGACCGGCATCTGTTTGGCTTTTGCCATGGTCAGGATCACACTCAGGTCTTTATTGTAGGCGGCATGATAGTCGGTCACCTCTTTCATGAAGATGAGCAATTTGAACCCCCGGAGGCCCAAAACGGCATCGGTTGTATCCGTATTGTCGCCGGTCGTCAGGACAAAGTCCTTGATCGGCGGGATGGCGTTGCCTTCGCGGATCAGCTTGTCGTACCGGCTGACGAAGTGATAGGTGCTGTCATTGAAATCGGTGGGGAAATGGGTCGCGTCGAATTCGATGCGTTTGCCGTCCTTCTCATAAACCATCGTGATCACCGTGCTGTCCGGGACGGAGCCGGGAGGCGGCTTCATTTTGTCGGGGATGTTCGTCCCCACCTTATACGGCAGACAGTCCACCACGGGCAGGTGGACAAGGACGTACCACTGAAAGAGGAAGGAGAAGATCGTTGCACCGATAAAGACGGCGGCGCCTGCCGTCGGCGGCAGGATCGGTTTGATGCGGTTACGGACGCCGAAGAGGAAGACGATAAGGACCAGCAGAATGAGGTCTTTGGCAAAGGATTCACCGGCGGTAAGCGGGATACAGTCGCCAAAGCAGCCGCATTCCCGCACCTTTCCAGACAGAAAGGCATAGCCGGTAAGGAAAGTAAAAAAGATGATGAGCAGGAGCAGGAGCCAGCTGAAGAGCCGGATGCGCCAGCCCAGCAGCAGGGCCACGCCGGCCACGATCTCGAAGACGATCATCAGGATAGAGAAGGCCAGGGTGATATTGTCGAACCAATGGAAGTTCCAGACATCAAAGAACTCCTGCATCTTATAGCTGAGGCCCAGCGGGTCGTCGGCCTTGACGAGGCCCGAAAAAATAAACAGCACGCCTACCAGGATTCGGACAATGGAGATCAGGATTTTCATGCGGAATGTTTTCCCTCACCGATGAGGATGAGCGCGAAAAGCGAATAGTTGATGATATCGATATAATTGGAATCGATCCCCTCGCTGATCAGGGTGGCGCCGTCGTTGGCCGCGATCTGGCGTATCCGGAGGATCTTCATGAGGATCAGGTCGACAAAACTTTCCTGGCTCATCTCGCGCCAGGCTTCGCCATAGTCATGGTTCTTGTCGCGCATGACGGAACGCGCCGAGGCGATTTGTACGGCGAACAGGCGTCCGGCTTCTTCGGGGTCCAGCTCCTGGGGGGTATCGGCGCCCATCGTCAGCTGGATGAGGCCGATCACGCCGTAGTTGACCATCGCCATGAACTCGCCTTTTTTGTCCTCCCCTACCCTGGTCTCCTGTGTTTCCTGGAGGGTCCGGATGCGGCGGGCTTTGATGTACAGCTGGTCGGCGATCGAGATGGTGCGGAGTACGCGCCAGGAGGTGCCGTAGTCGCGGGTCTTTTTGAGAAAGATATCCTTGCACGCCTCTACAGCCTGTTCGTATTGCCGGTCCGTATTTTTCACGGGGGTTGATTTCTCCATGATGATCAAATTCCTGAATTTTATGTAAAGATAAACCGCCAGCAGGATGTGGACACTCAATACCCGGGGGAAATTATTAAAGATCGACAGACCTATGATCATGGGAATCCTCAACAGGACGGAGGATTCCTTCTACAGCGGCAGCCGCGTAGCTGACGAGGATGCCTTATTGCGTCAGGCAGGGCGGCTGATCGACCAGGGGGCCGACTGGCTGGATATCGGCGGGCAGAGCACGCGGCCGGGGGCCGAAATCGTCGGCGCGGACGAGGAGCAGCGCCGGGTGGTGACCGCCATCGGGCGGCTGCATCGGGAATGGCCGGAGGTCGTCCTGTCCGTCGATACCTGGCATGCACGGGTGGCGGCATTGGCGGTCGAGGCAGGCGCCGGCATCGTCAATGATGTCAGCGGCGGGGCGATGGACGCGGCCATGCTGGAGACCGTGGGGCGGCTGCGGGTACCCTATGTCTGCATGCACATGAAGGGGACGCCGGCGACGATGAACCGCGAGGCGCACTATGAGAATGTCGTTACGGCGGTGCTGGATTATTTTATTGAACGCATTGAAGCCTGTCGTCGGGCAGGTATTCACGATGTGATCCTCGATCCGGGTTTCGGATTTGCCAAGACATCCGGCCACAACTTCCAGATCCTGCGTCAGCTCCCGCTCCTGCGCATGTGCGGCAGGCCGCTGCTGCTGGGCGTTTCGCGCAAGTCCACCATCTATCGGACGCTTGGGCTGAGTGCCGGCGAGGCGCTGAATGGCAGCACAGTGCTGCATACGCTGGGACTGCTAAACGGCGCGAACATCCTCCGGGTACATGATCCGAAGGAGGCGCGGGAGGTTGTGACGTTGGTGGCGGCTATTTATGGGGCGCCGGATGGATCGGATAGGTGCCGGGCCTGATCTTCGGCGCTACCGGCATGCCGGGGCGCGGAGCGGGGGGTGGAGGAGCGTTCCGCACGCTGTCTACCACCACGTCGAAGATCAGGTTCTCGTATGCCGTGTGGCCGGGTCCGGGGCGTTGGTCATAGGCCAGGAATGCGGGGATATAGAGGGTCCCTTTACCGCCCTGATGGAATTGCTTCAGCCCGTCTTCCCAGCCGGGGATGACCATGTGACGGCCGATCACGAACTTCAGCGGTTCGTTGCCGGGCCCCGTCATATTGGATTCGAATACTTTTCCGGAGGGGAGGAGCTTGCCGGTATAGTGTACCAAAACCTGTTTTCCGCTATCGACCTGCGGGCCGCTGCCGGGGTCCCTGACCACGACATAAACACCGGATTCGGTCCTGGTGGCGTGGATATTACTGTCGGCGAGGTATTTCTCAACTGCATGTACTTCACGGTCTTTCTCCTTGTCGGCCTCGAGCTTGCGGTCGGCCAGCATTTCAGATTGGCCCGGAAAGATATCCAGAACCTTGAAGGTGAGCGTGATCTTGTCCTTCCGTTTCATAAAGGGAGGCATCTGGAACTGGCCGCTTGATTTGCGGATGAGGCTGTCGACGAGGAGAATAGCCACGGCGCTGTCGCCCTTGCGGAGCTGGGTGAAGATCTCCGTCGGGCTATAGACGGGCCGGGGACTGTCTACGGGGATATAGAAAGGAAAACTGCCATAGCTGGAATAAAGTACGGTGTCCCGCAACTTCTGCATCAGCTGCATTTTAAGGAAATCTCCTCTTTTAGCGGGTGCCCCTTTGCCATCCGAGATGATCTTATACATCAGGCCGCTTTTGGTCTTTTTGAAATCTGAATTAGAACAGGCGACTGCTCCCAGCAGCGCCAGGCTAATCAGCAGATACTTCGAGATGGTTTTCATTCTGATGAAATTATTGTAGTTGTGATGAATTTTCCTTTAAGGCGTTGACAAAGCGCTGGACGGTCGCTTCCAGCGTTTCGCTGCTCCTGCCGCCGGCGGCGTTGACGTGGCCGCCGCCTTCGAAATATTTACGCGCGAAGACATTCACGTCGAAATCCCCCTTGCTCCGGAAGGAGCATTTCACTTCTTCGTCGCGATCGATGATCAGCGCTGCCATGCGTATGCCCTGGATAGTGAGGGGATAGTTGACAAGGCCTTCGGTATCGCCGGTCTTGATCTCATAACGTACGAGGTCCTTCCAGGGGATGGCGATCAGCGCTGCATTGTGTTCGTAGAAGATCTCCATGCGGTTCTGCAGCACAAAGCCTGTGAAGCGAAGCCGGTTCTCGAGGAAGTTATCGAAGAGGTGCTCGTGGATCAGCGTGTGGTTGAGACCCGTATCCTTGAGGGCGCCAACCATGCGATGTACGGCGGCCGTTGCTCCGGGGAACCGAAACGATCCGGTATCGCTCATAACCCCCGCATAAAGGCAGGCAGCGATATCGATATCGATGAGGCCGGCATGGCCGGATCCGACGATGAAGTCGTAGACCATTTCGCTGGTCGAGCTCTTTTCGGTATCGCTGATGCCATAGTCGAACCAGTCGGCTTCGGGCTGCTGATGATGATCGATGAGGATCCGGGTAGCATCGGTCTTGCGCAGGCGGGGAGCCATATTGCGGGTCCGGGCTAAGGTATTGAAATCCAGACAAAATACCCACCCGGCCTTTTCGAGCACGGCGTTTGCCTTTTCCGTGCTGAACTCATAATCGATGACGTTACCTGCTCCCGGCATCCACTTCAGCCATTCGGCCCAGTTGGTGGGGGAGATAACGGTCGGCTCGTGCCCCAGCAGCCGCAGAAAATGACAAAGCCCGAGTGAAGAGCCCATCGCATCGGCATCCGGTTTCTGGTGCATGATGATGACCACTTTTTGCGGACGGCTCAGTAAGGGATATAATTCTTCGATGGGCGCCATAGTTAAAACGGCTGCAAAGTTGCGGAATTAAATCCCAATGGCCAAGTAAATGTTGTTCGCGGGAATATCATACATTTGCGGGCCAAAAACGGGCGGAGCCCCTTCAAAAACAGGAATTATGAGCAATCGAACCTTTACCATGATCAAGCCGGATGCCTTTTCCAAGGGCCATTCCGGCGCCATCATCGATCAGATCCAGAAAAGCGGCTTTGCTATCGTGGCGATGAAACTGACCCGGCTGACGAAGGAAAAGGCGGGTGAATTTTACGAAGTTCACAAGGCCCGGCCGTTCTACGGCGAGCTGGTGGATTTCATGAGCAGCGGGCCGATTGTTGCGGCGATCCTGGAAAAGGAAAACGCCGTCGCCGATTTCCGCCGGTTGATCGGAGCTACCGATCCGGCCAAAGCGGAGAAAGGTACTATCCGGAAGCTATATGCCGCATCCGTCGGGGAAAATGCAATCCACGGCAGCGACAGTGACGCCAATGCCCGGATCGAAAGCGATTTCTTCTTCAGCGGTCTGGAGCGGATCTAATCCGCCCGCCCGGGGCCGCAGTGATGGATTCGCCGGCCTTTGGGGAACTGCTTATCACCGGATCCACGGTGTATCCTTCCTTACGCAATAATTCGATCACTCCCTGCCTGCCCGGCAGGTGGGCAGCACCTACGGCGATCAGCAGGGATTTGTCCGGCAGCAGCGTGTCGAGTATCCGGGCCCATTTCCTGTTGCGGGCGTAGAGCAGCAGGTCCATGTATTCGCTCATCCCCGGGTCGTCCTTGTCACTGAGGGCTTCAATGCCGTCGAGGTCCTGTTTGTTGTAGAGGTCGGCGAGCTGACGGGTTTGCTGTTTGTTGTAGTCCGCGCTGTCGATATAATCCACCAGCTCTTTCGCCTGTTTGATATAGGGTATGCTGTCAAATAGCCCGGCCTGGAAGGCGGCGGTTTCCAGTCCGTTGATGGGCTTCGGATCCGTTTGCTCTCTGGCGGCTTTCATGATCTGCATCTCCATGCCGTCGGTCCCGCCGGTCCCGCAGTCCATGCCTTGTTCTTCCACAAAGCCGCTGATGAGCATCGGCTTGAAACGCTCCAACATGCTGAACGGCAGCGGCAGCATGGCCTGGTGGCTGGCAAAGTATTTTTTGACGCGGGTGTATTCATCCGGCTTCAGCAGGTCTTCGAGCGTCTTCCCATCCTTCATCTGCATGGATGTCAGCGCGCCCAGCATGCCCATCATGTCGCTGAGGTTGATCTCGAAGTAGATCTCGTCGACCGACCGGATGGCGGCCCGGAGGCTGTCACTGAGAACGGCATCGGCCGCGCATAAAATATGCATGGTGCCGAACAGATAGGAGGGGCGGGTGATCCCTTTACCCGAGATCCGCCAGAGCAGGGTATGGGGGTTCTTCGGCGTTTGCGGATGAACAAGCGTCGCGGTCATAAGTCCTGCGGCGAGTAATAGATATTTCTTCATATGCTTACCACGGCCTCCGAGCCGTAAAGCTGGTCTTTGAATTTGAGCGAAGGTGAGGGCAGGAAGGGGCCGAGGCCCAGGGCCGGCCATTTGTCGTCGACGGCTTTGATGGTTTCATCCGCGGCCACGATAATATTGGGCCAATCCCGTTGGAAGCCGTCGAGGGCGGCGGTTTTGATGGTCCCGTCGAGACCGAGGCAGGCGGACTTCCGGTTGCCCGTCGTCCTCGTGGTCAGGATATGGTCCCGCCTGGGGTCGAGGTTATTACAGAACCGCCATAAGGCAACGGAGAGGTCTGCGGCATCGACGGTATGTTCGACGTACAGGATCATTTTGATGCCTTCGGCTTCTGCGCTGATGCGTTCGTGCAGCTCGCGGATATGGCCCGGCCGGTCTTTTTGGACGCCGACAAGGAGGATCGGAATGCCGTCGTCTGCCAGGGAGGCGTTGAGGGAGCGGATCTCGGGGTAGCGATCTTGCAGAATGACGGAGTTGATGGCCGGTCGCGGCCAAAAGTAGCGATCGTCCTCTTCTTCGGCGGTCCGGGCGGTGCCGTCGATGCACATTTTGCCGCCGAAACCCGGCTTGCTGCAGCTGTGGTCGAGCACATCCATCGGGCCCTGGGAAAAATAGACGTCGGCGGCAGGGTTCCAGTGGCTGAAGATATACCGGGCGAGGTTCTTATAATCGCGGATATCGGCTGCCTCATCGGTGACGACGAGTATCTTGTTGAACATCATCTGGCCGGCGCCCCACATGGCGTTCATCACTTTGAGCGCCTGGCCGGCGTATTCCTTGCGGATTTCCGCGATCACCAAATTATGGAAGACGCCTTCAACGGGCATTTCCATATCGACGATCTCGGGGATGAGGGTCATCTTGATCGGGGCCAGGAAGATGCGTTCGGTCGCTTTGCCCAGCCAGGCGTCTTCCTGCGGCGGGATGCCGACGATCGTGGCGGGATAGACGGGATCTTTCCGATGGGTGATCGCCGTGATATGGAAACGGGGGTACCAGTCCGGGAGCGAATAGTAGCCGGTATGATCGCCGAAAGGCCCTTCCCGGATGAGGTCGTCGGCGGGATCGACATAGCCTTCGATAATGAAGTCGGCGTCTGCCGGCACTTCGATGGCCGGCTGGGTAAGACATTTGACCAGCTCCACGCGTTTTTTTCTCAGAAAGCCCGCGAGCATGTATTCATCGACATTTTCCGGCAGCGGGGCCGTTGCGCTGTAGGCATATACCGGGTCGCCCCCGAGGGCAACGGCGACGGGCATGCGCTGGCCGGTCTTCTTATATTCGGCGAAATGACGGGCGCTGACCTTATGTTTGTGCCAGTGCATGCCGGTGAGGGTCGGCCCGAAGATCTGCATCCGGTACATGCCGACGTTGCGGGTCCCCGTATGGAGGTCGCGGGTGTGAATGATGGGGAGGGTGACAAAGGGGCCGCCATCGCGGGGCCAGCAGGTGATCACCGGCAGCTTCGTGATGTCCGGGGTGGGTTGGACGACTTCCTGGCAGGGGCCACGGCCGGTTCTCACCGTGGGCATCCAGGAGGCGAATTGTCCCAGTTTGGGAAGGAGTTTCAGCTTTTCGAGGATCCCTTCTCTGGGGCCCGAGAGTAGTTTGAACAGCGCTTCGATCTCGCGGGTGGTATCATCGAGGTCCCGGACGCCGAGGGCCATGCACATGCGACGTTCGCTGCCATAGGCATTCATGAGGACGGGGAAGTCGGTGCCGGTGTTCTCGAAGAGCAAAGCCTTGCCGCCCTGACCGCTTTTGCTGATGCGATCGGTGATCTCGGCGATTTCGAGGCGGGGGTCGACGAAGGTGCCGATGCGGACAAGTTCTCCGGCTGCTTCGAGGGCGTGAATGAACTCCTGCTGGTTCTTGTATGCCATGGATGTAAAAGTATACCAAGAACAAGCGCGATCAGCCGGTGGTTCGAAGTATTAGTAGACTTTTTTGGGGCAGTCGAGAATGGAACGCTGGCGGCGGTGTTCCTCCATGGGGCGGGTGTTGAAAGCGATGATCACCCGGAGGCCGGAGAAGTAGTACCAGTCTTTACGTCGGGGGTCTCCGCGGACGGTGCCTGCGGGAGGGTAACCGGCGCCGCCTTTGATCTCATTCCCGCGATAAGCCATTTCGACTGCCTCCGGCCCCTTGTCGGCCAGCAGAGTACTTTGATCGACATACCGGCCGCTCACGTCGTCGAGGTAGTCGGTGAAGAGTTTGCGCATCCCGATATCATAGGCCAGGACCACCTGGTCGGAGATGCGGAACTTAATGCCGCCGCCAAAGGGGATGGCCAGTTGGGTGAGTGCGTATTCGTGGACGTTGGGATATTGGGGGAGCCCCTCCCCTTCGGTGCTCAGGGGCCGCAGGTAAACCTTTTTCCCGGTCGAATCGTATGCATAGGGGTTGAAATGATAGACGGCCACCCCTGCATAAACGTAGGGGGTGATCTTATGGCTGCGGAGCGAGAGAATGTTGTATTCCGCGAGGAGATTTAATTCGCTGATGTCCGTGGTGAAACTGAGGTTCCGGGCCTGGAGGTCGGCCTGCGGGGAATATTCATCGGACGCGCCGACCTTCCCGAAAGTAAGATTGGAGAGCACTGAAAAATGCTGGGTCAGGTCATATTGAAGGCCGAGGCCGCCGGCGAGGTGAGCCTGCTGGGTCGTGTAAGGAGATGACTGAAGGTCGCCGAAATAGTTGGCAAAACCGCCGAAGACGTTGACGTTCCATTGGGCGTCGGCGAATAGTGGAAAAAGCAAAGCCCCTAGCAAGATTCTTTTCATTCCTGTCTGTGGATTTATTGGTTGTTTTAGCGAAAAAACAATGGTTTTCCACAGGGAGTCCCGGATTTATGCAGGATTTGTTTACGGCTGGTAGCTAGTAGTAAACGAGGACCGTTGGAGTAGATATCTTTCGATAGAAGGGATTTATACAAGGTACAAATTTAACGCAAGTATCAAGCCAAAAATTTTAGAACCGGCTGTCAAAAAAAAGTTAAAGGGGTTATTGGGGGTTTTGGGCTTTTTGGCGTATTTTCGCGGCCCTTCACAAGAGGGGTTTCGGGACGTAGCGCAGCCCGGTAGCGCACTTGCATGGGGTGCAAGGGGTCGCTGGTTCGAATCCAGTCGTCCCGACCATATTAAGAGTCAAACAGGACAAAGAGCTCGTTAATCGATTGGTTATCGGGCTCTTTTCTTTTTTTCCGGGCCAATTCGATCTGAAATGAGATCCAGCAACACTTTCGGCGTGCATTTTTGTGACCTAGCGACGATCAGAGTCGTCGATCACAGTGATTTCGGTCTTTATTCCGGTGCGAGGATCCTCTTTTATCAACTTGCCATTTTCCATATAAGCGACGAAGCTACCATGAAACTTAGCGCGTTCACGGATAAATGCGGCCAGCGCCTTGCCGAAGACGGGCATATCAAATTTTATTTTACTCGCTTCAACTAGTGTAGATTTAGTCGTCCGATCCATTAATTCTTTGTAAATTAGCAAGGTGAATGTCCTAAAGGTATCGCAAATTCTAATCCATGCAAACATTAACCGTTCAAATTAACAATAATAGCGCTCTAAAAGCCTTGCACGCTCTTGAAGAGAAAAATTACATCAAGATCGTAAAATCTCCTGGCTTTGAATCGCCTTCCCTTCCAGGAAAAGCAATGGATCTTCCGGCTTTTGAGGCTTGGATTTCCGATGCCGAAAACGCTCCGAGTCTTAGCCTAAAAGAAGCTAAATCTAAATGGGCCTCCAAGAAAAAGCAGCTTCAGAAAATTTCGAAGTAAGGGTCTCAACCAACGCGCTTCAGAACATCGAAGAAATAACCGGCTATATAGCATTCGTAAAACAACAACCCATGAATGCGGCGAAAGTCGGGGATGCTCTTTTTTCCGCAATTGATCGTATTGCTCGCAATCCTTTTGCATATCGGGAATGTGAAGAGATTCCTACAAAAGGCAAAATATATTGAAGAGCGACATGCTACTCATGGTATATTATCTATAGGGTCAAAGATCGAGAGATATTAGTGCTTGGAGTGATCCACAGTTCCCGACGGCCATCCCGGATCAGGTCGCTACGTAAGGTAAAGTAAGAGTTTTTCGAGTGCTTTTATACTAAAAACGGAACTAGTACTCCAAAAACGCAAATAGCCAAATTGATATATTGTAGCTGTCGTAATACCCCGGTCATTTTAATGCGATAATTGACCATTTCTGCGCTTGCCGTATAGTAAAAT
>DATJMG010000012.1:0-8986 GCA_035508835.1 Puia sp. | reverse complement strand
GCCCCGTTGCGCGACAATGCCGGCCAGGTAGCCGCTCAGCCAGATCAACTCTTCCCGGGATGCGCCGGTGATCAATTCCTGCACCAGGGTCAATTTGGGTGAATTCAGCATAGTGAGGTCTTTTTTGATTTTGCGGGGGTTGGCGAGGATTTTGTGGGTGTTGGCGAGGATTTTGCGGGGGTCGGCGAGGATTTTCCGGGGGTTATCGGCGGAAAATAGGGTGTCGGGGTTGAGGCGGGTGTTGACGCAGGTATTGATGCGGGTATTGTCGCGGATGTTGACGCGGGTATTGATGCGGGCAGCCAGGCGAAATCGAGGGCGCCCACTTTCCCGATGATGATCAGGGAAGGGGATTGCCAGGAGCAGCCGGCTGCTGCGGCGGGGAAGGTATGGATCGGATATTTGGTTATTTGCTGGTTGGGGGTAGTAGCCTGTTCGATGATGGTGATCCAGCGGTCTTCCGGGATGTCTTTTGCCAGCAGCCGGTGAACCAGCTCGTCGACGGGTGCAGAGGACATGTAGAAGACAAGGGTATCGGTTGTGTGAGCCAGGTCATACCAGTATCGGTCGTCCAGCAGGTCGTTGCGGTAGGCGGTGAGAAAGCGGACGGCTGTGGAGTAACCGCGGGCAGTGAGCGGGAGACCGGCGTAGGCGGATGCACCGAGGGCGGCGGTAATACCCGGGACCAGTTCAAAACCTATATTGTTTGCCACGAGGGTCTCAAGTTCGTCGAGGATGTTGGAGAAGATCGAAATGTCGCCGCCTTTGAGGCGAATGACAAGACGGCCTGCGGAAGCGTGTTCCACCAGCAGGTCATTGATGGTGGATTGGGGGGTGCTGGCGTCGCTGTGACCTTGTTTGCCGGCGGTGATGACCTTTGCCGATGGGGTTGTGTATTGGGTCAGGATCTCCGGGCTTACGAGGCGGTCGGCGATGATGATGTCCGCGCGCTGCAGCCAGCGGAGGGCCTTGACTGTCAGCAGCTCCGGGTCACCGGGGCCGGCGCCGATGAAAATCACTTTACCTGTTTGGTTGATATGGTCGGCCGGTCGGTTCATGTTGTTTGCAGTAAGCAGGCGCCCACGGTGACGTGGCTTGTTTCGTCGATGAGGATCGCTCCGCCGTTGGCCGGCAGGTCGGTATATGCGTCGAAGGGCAGTGGGGCGGCGGTGCGGAGGGTGACCCTGACGATGTCGTTAAGGCCAGCATGGCCGGGTGAAGGCTGCCGCTCGAGTGTGTTGACGTCGAGGCGATATTCGATGTTCCGGACCGAACCGCGGACGGTCCGGCTGCCCAGCTGAAGCAGGTATTTGTTGCCGGTGCTCAGGGGTTTGGTATCCATCCAGCAGACCAGCGCTTCAAATTCCTGCGCGAGTTGCGGCGGGTGGTCCCCATTGACCAGCAGGTCGCCGCGGCTGATATCGATATCGTCTTCCAGTTGCAGGATCACGCTTTGGGGTGCGGATGCGGTTTCGACTTCCCGGCCGCCGGTGGAGATATCGCGGATGCGGCTGGTCAGGCCAGAGGGCAGAACGGTGACGAGGTCTCCTTTCCGCCAGGTACCGCTGCTGATCTTGCCGGCATAGCCGCGATAGTCATGCAGCTCGTCGGTCTGCGGGCGGATCACATATTGAACGGAAAGGCGCCCGCGGGAAAGGTCGAAATCTTTTTGCAGCCCGGTCTCTTCCAGGAGCTCCAGCAGGGCGGGGCCGTCGTACCACGGGAGATTGGCCGATCGTTCGACGATGTTATCGCCTTTCAGTGCGCTGATGGGCAGGTAAACAACGTCTTTCAGCTGCAGGGTACGGGCGATCTCCGCATAGTCGATAACGATGTTGTTATAGCGGTCCTGTGAATAGTCCACGAGGTCCATTTTGTTGACAGCAACGACGACATGGGGGATATTGAGCAGGGAGGCGATTATGGAGTGGCGGCGGGTTTGCTCCACGATGCCGTTGCGGGCGTCGATGAGGATGATGATGAGGTTTGCGTTGGAGGCGCCCGTGACCATGTTGCGGGTATACTGGATATGGCCGGGAGCGTCGGCGATAATAAATTTGCGCCGGGGCGTCGAAAAATATTTATACGCCACGTCGATGGTGATGCCCTGTTCGCGCTCCGCGCGCAGGCCGTCCGTCAGGAGCGCGAGGTCGATCTCGCCGTCTTCTTTGTTGCGGCTTTGCCGTTCGAGGGCTTCCAACTGGTCGGTGAGAATGCTTTTGCTATCGTAAAGCAGGCGACCGATCAGGGTACTTTTCCCATCGTCTACGCTGCCTGCGGTTATAAATCGTAACAGGTCCATGTTTGTCGTTTTAGAAGTAACCGTTCCTTTTTCTGTCTTCCATTGCTGCTTCGGAGACTTTGTCATCGATGCGGGTCTCGCCGCGTTCCGAGGTCCGGGTCGCCGTTATTTCGCGAATGATGTCATCGATGCCCGCGGCGGCGGATTCTACTGCGGCGGTACAGGTCATGTCGCCGACCGTGCGATAGCGAACGCGGCGGCGTTCCACGCGGTCACCGGCATCCAGCCGGATGAAGGGGGAGATCGCGACCCATTGGCCTTCGTATTGGATCACTTCCCGTTCGTGAGCGAAATAGATAGAGGGCAAGGCGATCTTTTCGCGCCGGATATAGTTCCAGATATCCAGTTCCGTCCAGTTGCTGATGGGGAAGACGCGGACGTTCTCGCCCTTGCTGATCCGGCCGTTATAGGTATTCCAGAGCTCGGGGCGTTGCCGCTTCGGATCCCAGCCGCCGAACTCATCGCGGACGGAAAAGATGCGTTCTTTGGCCCGGGCCTTTTCTTCGTCACGGCGGGCGCCGCCGATGCAGGCGTCGAAGCCGAACTCTTCGATAGTATCGAGCAGGGTGAAGGTCTGGAGCGCGTTACGGCTGGAGAACTTCCCGCCGGGCTCGGTGAGCTGCCGTTCTTTGATGGTATCGCCTACGTTCCGGACGATCAGCCGTTCGCCGATGCGGGCTGCCAGCTGGTCGCGGAAGGTCAATGCTTCGGGGAAATTATGGCCGGTATCGATGTGAACGAGGGGAAAGGGGAAGCGACCCGGACGAAAGGCTTTCAAGGCCAGATGGACGAGCGTGATCGAGTCTTTCCCGCCGCTGAACAAAAGGGCAGGCCGTTCGAACTGGCCGGCGACCTCCCGGAGAATGTGGATCGCTTCGGACTCCAGCTGGTCCAGGTAATCGAATGTAGCCGGTATGGATGCAGTGCTCATAATTTTTCGGGTTGGAGGCCCACTGTGTGCAGGCCGCATTCTTTTTTACTGTTGTCTTCCCACCACCATCTGCCGGCCCGGAAGTCCTCACCGGGGCGGATGGCGCGGGTGCACGGGGCGCAGCCGATGCTGACGAATCCCCTGTCGTGCAGTGGGTTATAGGGAATGTTGTGCCGGTCGACATAAGCCCTGACCGCAGCGGTGTCCCAGTGCAGGAGAGGGTTGTATTTGAGGACCTTGTTGGTATCGTCCCATTCGATGATGCGGTGGTCCTTTCTCTCGGGCGAGTGTTCTGCGCGCAGCCCGGTGATCCAGACGGCCTGGCCCTGCAGGGCTCTTTTCAGCGGTTCGACCTTGCGGATGTGACAGCAGGCCTTGCGGTTGGTCACCGATTCATAGAAGGCGTTGGGTCCTTTGTCATTCAAAAAGGGTTCGAGCAGGTTCCTGTCGGGGTAATATGCGGTGATCCGGGTGTGATATTTCTCATTGGTGGCGGTCCAGACGGAATAGGTTTCGGCGAAGAGCCGGCCGGTGTCCAGCGTGAAGATGGAGATGGGGAGGCCGGCGTCCAGGATATGGTGGGTGATCACCTGGTCTTCGAAGCTAAAGCTTGTCGAGAAGGTTACCTGGCCGGGGAAGCGGGCTGACAGGACGTTGAGGGCATCCGTGATGGATAATCCACCAATTTGGTCGAGTATTTGAGTATTCAGTGAGATTGTGTTATTGTCCATCTTTATGTGATCATGATTGTATTTTGGAAGATCTGTCTATGGCCGGGCAATACGGACAGGATCAACAGCAACAACAGCAGGGGTTGTTACAGATGGACGAAGAAGGCAACAACTGGAAGGAGGACCTGATCATTTCAATGTCTACCATTATGATAGACAAAGATAGGGTGGCGAGATGATATCTGCAAAAAAAAAGGCCGGATCATTCAAATAAAATTGGATCGCGCAAACAAAATTGGATCGCGCAAACAAAATCGGATCGCGGTTGGCTCTTTCGGTTGGCTATTTTTTTTAATATGTTATTTTAGTGGAGTATTGCCCGGCGGGACAGGCGCGCCTTTGGAGTACTGTTTTTCCCAGTCGGAGATCTGATAGAGCAGCTGAAAGGTGGACAGGATGTCCTGGGCAAATTCCAATTGCTTGTCGCTCAGGTTGCCGCCTCCTTTCTGAAGATACATCTGGGCATTCATGGCCAGCTGTTCATCGGGCATATTGTCGCCGAGTGACTTATAGTATTGCATTTGCTGCTGGAGGTCCTTCTTCAGCGAAGCGTCCACTTTCTTCGCGAGGTTCCAGTCTTCGGCCGCATAGCAGGCATCGAGGAAGCGGAACGAGAAGATATCGTGGTAATTCCCCTGGTTCGACGTCATGCCATAGGGCATATTGGATTGCAGCACGTTCTGGTCATAGTGTTCCAGCACCCTGCGGGCCGAGTCTTTCCTGCCGGCTGCGGCAAGGCTTTGCGCCGTCTGGGCGATCGCCAGCTTGATGGTATTGAGGTGGCGGCGGTTCTCTTCGTCGTAGTAGACCCCCGGGGTGGAGGCGTTACCAAAGGCAAATTTCTGCATGATCGTCTGGTAAGCGTTGTCGTTGTCGACCGCATCCGCGTTGCGGCTGTTGGAATTTTCCACCGGGACCAGCTGGTAGGCGAGTCCCCGCAGGCGGGTGTATTTAAGCAATCCGAGGCTGCCCAGATCCTGCGGGGAGGTAAAGCAGACCGGGCGCTGCCATTTGGTGGTGGCGATAACCGCGAGCATCGCCAGATCGCTCTTCAGCAATAATCGTTTGTCCGCCGGGATATCGATGTGCAGTTCGCTCACGACGCTGTCGCCGGGGTGCACCATACCGTTGCTGCGGACCAGGCTGGTATCGACCGGGACGGAGAAATGACGGGTCGGCACTATGTTGATCGACTCTCCATTCTCTTCCAGCGTGGTGTATTTGGGGTCGTCGCTGCCGACCACGTTCTTGAGGATATCGTACAGATCATAGTATTTATTGGCGTTGAAGCCGGCCATTTTGTCATTGATGATGCAATAGCTGCGTCGGTCGCCCATAATTTGCTCCGGGGTGAAAATAACGTCGAACGGCGCGCTCTCGTTGATCTTGTAGCGCATCTGGTTCATGTACCAGTCGCTGCTCAACAGCGTATTGACCATCACCCGCACGTCGGGACGGATACCTTCCACTTCCTGGGCATACCACAGGGGATAGGTATCGTTATCGCCAAAGGAGAAGAGGATAGCGTTCTTCGGACAGCTTTCGAGATAGTCTTTGGCGAGGTCGCGGGCCAGGGTCTTTTTGCTCCGGTCATGGTCGTTCCATTCCTGATTGCACATCAGTACGGGTACGGCCAGGAAGCAAAGAGCGGCAGCCGCGTAAGCCGGGAGATCACTCCGGTCCTTTATCGCATACTTCGTCAGGAATTCCTGTACAGCGATCACGCCCAGGCCGATCCAGATCGCAAAGGCGTAGCAGGCGCCGGCATAAGCATAGTCCCGTTCGCGCGGCTGGAGGCCCGCCTGGTTGAGGTAGATGACGATCGCCCAGCCGGTGAAAAAGAAGAGGAGCATGACGACCCAGAAGTCGTTGCGATGGCGCATGAACTGGAAGACCAGGCCGAAGATGCCCAGCAGGAGGGGCAGCATATACAGCCGGTTGTAGGATTTGTTATTGATGTGGATGCTGTCTGGCAGCTTGCTTTGATCGCCCAGCCGTGCATCGTCGAAGAAGGAAATACCGGTGATCCAGTTGCCGTCGCGGGGGTTACCGAAGCCTTCCAGGTCGTTCTGTTTCCCCGCGTAGCTCCACATAAAATAGCGAATGAACATCCAGTCCGTCTGATAGTTCCAGAAATAGAGGAAATTATTTGCCATTGTCGGCTGATCGTCGCCATCGACGTGGCCGAAGCGTTTATAGGTGTCGATCTCGCGGCGTTCATTGGTGCCGTTCCACATCCGGGGAAACAGGTGGGCGGTGGGAGCAGCACCCCAGTCCTGAACGACGGTCTTACCGGCCACTTCATATTTGTCTTTTCCTTTCACGTAGAGGTCCGAACCCTCGACGTTAGGTGCCGGGTCGGTATAGTCGGGGCCATAGAGCAGCGGCCAGTCGCCGTACTGTTCGCGACTGAGATAGCCTTCCAGCGCTACGGGGTTATCGACGTTGAACATGTCCACACCGGGATCGGCGTTGCTGCGGATCATCGTGGTGAAGTAGGTCGAGTATCCCAGGATCATGAAACCTGTGCACCACACGGCCATTTTCAGGTAAAAGTATCTTTTTCGTACTGCCCAGCGGTTAACGAGGATCAGGATAGCGGTGAGCAGGGCAAAGAAAACACCGAAACCCACGAAGAAGGGCATGTTCATCGAATTGACAAAGAAGATGTCAAAATACATCGCGCCCTTGATGGTGTACTGGATCACGAATTTCAGCACGGTGCCGGTGATGGCGCAGCCGATCAGAAAGGCAAGGATGGTTCCCCAGGTGGTTGCCTTGTACCGTCTGAAATAATAGACCATGACAACAGCGGGGATGGTCAGCAGGTTCAGGAGGTGAACGCCGATGGAAAGGCCCATCATATAGAAGATAAAGATGATCCATCGGTCTGCGCCCGGCTTATCGGCGTGTTCTTCCCATTTGAGAATGGCCCAAAAGACAAGTGCGGTGAAAAAGGCGGAGGAAGCGTATACTTCTCCTTCCACTGCGCTGTACCAGAACGAATCACAAAAGGTATAGGCCAGAGCGCCGATGGCGCCGGCAGCCATGATGGTAAAGGTTTGGTGACGGTCGGGCTCTGCACCGGAAGTACCGGACGTTGTGCCGGCCCCGGTTCGCATGACGATGCGGCGGGCAAAGTGGGTGATGGACCAAAACAGGAATAGAATGGACAATCCGCTTGCGATCGCGCTCATGAAGTTCACGCCGTGGGCGGCGGTATGGGGGTTGTCACCGAACAGAATAATGAAGAAGCGGCCCAGCAGGATAAACAAGGGAGCGCCGGGCGGGTGGGGGATCTGAAGTTTATAGCAGCTGGAAATGAACTCGCCGCAATCCCAGAAGCTGCCGGTGGCTTCCATCGTCATGACATATACAGTACAGGCGATCAAACCCACGATCCAGCCCGTCACATTGTTCACTCTGTTGAACTTCATTGGTATAAACGTTTTTTTGGGGTCCCAAATATAAGGCTATCCGGAGATGGGAGTCCCCTATTTAACAAAAACCTTTTGTACCTGCCGACCCGTATCGGTATCGACGACAACAAGATAAATGCCCTGGGCGAGGTTGCGGACCGAAAGGGTTTGCAGATAGCCCTGAACGCCCGCGTCGAGGATCAGGCGGCCGGTCACATCGAATATCCGGATGCGCTGCAGATTAACGGTGCTGCTGACGGAGAGGCTTCCGTCCGTCACGGGATCGGGGTAGATGGTAATGACCCCGCCGGAGCCCGCCACCACGATCGAACGGATCGGCGAATAGGTGTTATTGCCATTGATATCGACGAGGCGCAGCTGATACCAGGTGGTGCCGGGGGTCAGGCCGGGGTCGGTGTATTGATAAGAGTGAACGGAATTGGTGTCGGTCAGGGGCGGCAGCGAATCGATGTTATTCCAGTGGATGCTGTCGGTACTTTTTTCGATGACATAGCGCTGAAGGGTCTGGTCGTGGCTGGCGCTCCATTGGAGGAGAGCGCCTCCGGTCGCCTTGACCGCCGTAAAGGAGAGCAGGGCCGGGATGGAATTTGCCGGCTGGACGGGGGCCTGGTTGCAGATCCAGAATTCCGAGAAACCGGTAACCGAGTATTCAGCATAGTATCCGTCGTCATTGGGGATGATGCTCACCTGACCCGGACGGGCGTGGTACTGCCACAGGCCGCTTGTGTCGTTGGCCAGGGTACTGTCTTCCTGGGCGGCGTTCGGGCTGCTGTATTGGGCCACGCCCGACTGATAGGCGTCGCCGATCGTGGTGCAGGACGGACAGCCCGCGGCATTGATCAGGGAGACGGCTTCGCTGTCGAGGAAATAGAAGCGGACGGACACGCTGTCTGACGGCGGGTTCGAGGGCTGGATCACGATATTGCGGTCGAGATAATACTGCAGGGTATCGTGGCGAACGGCGCCGGTATTGTTGAAGTACACTTTCACATTCGTCATCCCGAGGTCCTGGCCGTTGGGATTGATCGCGGCAATCTGCCCGCCACCCACGTTAAAGTCGATCCAGTTGTTACCGCTTACGGGTTGGGCGAGACCGCTGGTAACATCGGGGCCTTTGTAGACGGGGGCGGCGTCGAAGACATGCACGTCGTCGATGGCTACGCCTTCGTAGGTGGTGGCGGGGTCGCTGCTCATGACGATACGGAACCGAACGTGGCTAGAATTCACCGGAATGAGGTAGCTGGATACATGCCATTTGGGATAAGACAGCTGCCAGGTCTGGTTCAGCGAGTCGTCGTACCAGTTGGTGCCGCTATCGACGGCGCCGAGTTTGTTCCAGGTGACACCATCGACGCTATATTCGGCCCAATGGTAGTCGCAGGCGCAGTCATCTTCGGTTTGGAAGATATGGCTGAATGAAAGTTCGGGTTGATGGAGGCTGCTCAGATCGAAGCAAGGCGAGTACAGGTAGGACAATTCGTTATCGTTATAATCGCCGGTCAGGCTGGTCACCCAGCAATTATTCCCATTGGCGGCCCGGTTGATGATCGTCTTATGCGGCGCGCCCCATTGCCAGCTGCTG
>DATJMG010000011.1:0-14834 GCA_035508835.1 Puia sp. | reverse complement strand
AACCCACGTCCGCTCCCAACCCACACCCCCTCACAACCCCCGTCCGCTAACAACCCACACCCCCTCACAACCCACACCCCCTCACCATCCATACCCCCCTCACAACCCATAAAACTTCACTGCATTCCCGCCAAAAAAAGCCGCCCGCTCTTCCACCGAAAACCCCGCAAAATAATCCTCGACAAGCGAGACCACCTGCGAATACCCCGCCGCCACCAGACAAACCGGCCAGTCCGACCCAAATACGATCCGCCGGGGCCCAAAAGCCTCCACCACCGTATCCAGATACGGCTTAAAATGCTCCGGCTTCCAGTTCTTCCAATCCGCCTCCGTCACCATCCCCGAGATCTTGCACCAGACATTCGGATACGCCGCCACCGCCCGGATCGCATCCTTCCACTCCTCCGTAATATACCGGTCCTTGATGTACGGCTTCGCTATATGATCGATGATGAACGGCTGATCCGGGAACGACGCCACGAACTCCCGCGTATAACCCAGCTGATCCGGAAAGATCAGGATATCAAACGTATAGCCATACCGCCCCAACGACCCGATCCCCCGCTTGAAGGCAGGCTTCAACATCAACGCCCTGTCCCGCTCCCCCTGCAGGATGTGCCGGAACCCCTTCAGCTTCGGAAAAGCCTCCTGGTACCACTCCAGGCGGAAACCGACCTCCGGGCTCTGAAGGTCGATCCACCCGACTATCCCGCGAATAAAATCATACTGCCCGGCCAGCGCCAGCAATTCCTTGTTCTCATCCTCCGTCTGATTCACCTGCACGGCCACACAGCCATCCATCTCCGCGGCCTGCAACAGCGGAAGCAGATCGGCAGGAGAATAGTCCCGCCGGATGACCCACATCTCATCATTGATCCAGCTATGCTTGACCGGATCATATTTCCAAAAATGCTGATGCGCATCGATTCTAACCATTGCCATACGCTTTTACATTTTGCCGTGCCTTGCCCAGGTGGTCAATCCCCAGTTCTACCACATCCCCCGGCTTGAGGTAGACATTCGGCCTCATGCCCAACCCCACCCCCGCGGGCGTGCCGGTAGAGATCACATCCCCCGGCAACAAAGTCATGAACTGACTGATATAAGCGATCAGATACGGTATATTGAAGATCAGGTTTGCCGTCGTTCCATCCTGCATCAGGCGGCCATTCACCGTGAGCCATAACCGCAGCTGATGAATGTCATCCATCTCCTCAGGCGTGGCCAGCCACGGGCCCATCGGGGCAAACGTGTCGCAGCCCTTGCCCTTATCCCAGGTCCCGCTTCGCTCGATCTGGAACTCCCGCTCCGAGACATCATTATGCAGACAATACCCGGCCACATATTCCAACGCCTCCGCCTCCGTTACATAACTGGCCCGCCTTCCCATCACCACCGCCAGCTCCACTTCCCAATCCGTCTTCACCGAATTCCGGGGAATGACAATATCATCATCCGGACCGCACAAGGCCGTCGTCGCCTTCAGAAAGATCACCGGCTCGGGCGGCGGCGTCGCTCCTGTCTCCCGTGCATGGTCCACGTAATTAAGTCCGATACACACGATCTTCGAAGGCCGCGCCACCGGCGACCCCAGCCGCACTCCCGCCGGCAACGGCTTCAACGAGGACCGGTTCGCCCCGACAAACGCCGCAAGCCGCTCCAGACCTCCCGTCTCCCAGAAATCTTCGTTATAGTCCTCCCCGAAGCCCGTTACGTCATAATACCGCCCCGCCAATACAATCCCCGGCCTCTCCCTGTTCAGCACGCCATACCTGATAAGTTTCATATCGATCAACAAATTAATTGTTCAGTTTCGTAAATCCGCCGTCGATCGGGTAATCACAGCCGGTAATGAACGCCGCCTCATCACTCACCAAATACAGCACCAACCCCGCAATTTCCTCCGGCTTCGCCATCCGCCCCACCGGCTGCGTCTTCGACAGCTTCTCGAACATCTCCTGCTCCCGCCCCGGATAGTTCTTTTGCAGGAACCCATCCACAAAAGGCGTATGCACCCGCGCCGGCGAGATACAATTACACCGGATCTTATCCTTCAGATAGTCCTTCGCCACCGATAAGGTCATCGAATACACCGCCCCCTTCGTCATCGAATAGGCGAACCGGTCCGGGATCCCGATGGTAGCCGCGATCGAACACATATTCACAATAACGCCCCCACCCCCCTTCCTCATCACCGGAACCGCCGCATGGATACAATTGTAGACGCCCTTGACATTCACCTTGTACAACCGGTCCATGTCACCCTCGGATGTGGACTCTACCGTCCCGATATGCGAAATCCCCGCGCTGTTGACCAGGATATCCAATCGTGACAATCCCCCATACAACGCCGCCACCTCCGATTGATTGGACACATCCGCTTGCCCCCCGGTTGCCTTGCCGCCCGCCGCTTCGATCTCTTCCGCAACTGCATGCGCATGATCCTCGTTGATGTCCACAATCCAGACATGCGCCCCCTGCCGCGCCAGCAATAATGCCACCGCCTTGCCGATCCCGCTGCCCCCGCCCGTCACCACCGCCGTTTTACCCGCCAGTCCGAACATATACAAAATTTATTTCAATAAAAAGATCCGCTCCATCAACCGCCACTTTTCTCCCGGCTTGCCGCCCGGAATCACCGCCTGGTATTTCCACATCAGCTCTTCCCACCGCTGCACTGCCGGATTGGCCGCATCCATGACCGCCTTCCGCTCGAAGCTGAATTGCGGCGAGACCTCCATGATCATGAATAACCTGTCTTCCAGCCGGTAGATTTCCATGTTCTCGATCCCACTGTCCAGGATACTCTGCCTGACCTCCGGCCAGACATCCCGATGCCAGGCCTCATATTCCGCGATCAGCACGGCATCCTTCCGCAGGTCCAATGCCAGACAATACCTCATGCTACCGCCGGTTGAATGCTCTTGATCCGATGCCCCCTGAGCCCGAACCACAGGATAAACAACATACTCACCACCGGCATGACATAGGCTACCTGGATATCCCCTCCTGTATGATCCGAGATGATCCCCATCATGACCGGCACAAACGCCCCGCCGATGATCGACATCACTAATAAGGAAGATGCCAGTTTCGTCTCCTCGCCAAGGTCCTTGATCCCCAACGCAAAGATCGTCGGGAACATGATCGACAGGAAGAACGGGATCGCCAACAGCGCATACACCGCCACCCGCCCATGACCACCCAAGACCACCATTAATAATCCGATATTGATGACCGCATACAGCGAAAGCAATTTCGCCGGCTGAATATACCGCATGAAAAAGGTCCCCAGAAACCGTCCCGCCATAAAGCCTACCATCGCCCACCCCAGCATATCACCGGCGGTTTTCTCCGGGATATTAGCCGTATACCTCGAGAACCGAACCACAAAGCTCGTCACCCCCACCTGTGCCCCAACATAGAAGAACTCCGCGATCACCGCCCACCTGACATGCGGCAGCCGCAGCACCCCCAGCGAAAACTCGGTCCCATGCGCTCCGTCCGCCTCTTTGATGTCCGGCAGCTTAGTAAAAATAAAGGCGACCGCCACCAGGATCAGCACTGCCGCCATCACGAGATAGACCGGCTTGATGGAACCCGCCTCCTGCTGAAGGTATGGCGTCAATTCGCCATGAGCCTGCATGGCAGCCAACTCCGCTTTCGAATGTTCGACGCCCGACAAAATAAAAGTCGAGCCGATAAACGGTACCACCGCCGCCCCCAATCCATTGAACGACTGTGCCAGGTTCAACTGCCGCTCCGGATTCTCCGGCGAGCCCATATTCGCGGCATAGGGATTGGCACACGTCTCCAGGAAAGTGGCCCCGCTTGCCGCAACAAATAGCGCAACCAGAAAAAACGCATAATTCCGCGCATCCGCCGCAGGCAGGAACAACAATGCCCCCGCCGCGAAAAGGAACAACCCGCACAAGATCCCCTTCTTGTATCCGAACCGATGCAGAAATAACCCCGCCGGAAGCGCAAAAACAAAATAACCGAGATATACCGCAAAGTCGATAAATGACGACTGCGTGTCATTCAACTGACAGACCTTCTTCAATTGCGGGATCAATATCCCGTTGATATTATGCAAAAAGGCCCATAAAAAGAATAGCGTGCAGACCAGGATGAAAGGGAATACTTGTTTGTTCTTTGGCATGTGCAAAAATTCGTATGGTTTAGCAATTTTCCAACCACCTCCCGGCAATTTAGCCCAAAATGATGAATATTCTCGTCATCCTCCCGCCGACCGGCCCCCGGACTGTAATTCTCATCCCACCAAAGGTCATTTATTTTTCGTAACTTCCCACCCTCCTACCGACCGCGAACGATTATGCCACGGTCACTACGATACTTGCCAGCCCCCTTGCTCCTCGCCGCAACCATGCTTTTCGGCGCGGATCTCCAAATCCGCTGCATCAACCCCGCGACACCACATGATCCCGCCGCGGCCGCCGGCCCTCGATTCACCACCACCGTCCTGCACGTCGGCGGATCCCCCAACAGCATCGAGACCGCGGACTTCAACCGCGACGGCAGCCCCGACCTCGCCATCGCCAACGAGGAAGACAGTTCCATCACCATCCTGCTGGGGAATGGCCACGGTCAATTCTCCCCTGGGCCCGGCTCCCCCTTCTCCTCCAACCGGCACCCCAACGATATTGCCATCGCCGACTTTAACAACGATAGCAACCCTGACCTCGCCATCGCCAATACTGAGATCTCCGAGCTGACCCTTCTGCTCGGCAACGGAAAGGGCGGGTTTACCCAGGCGCCGAATTCCCCCTATAAAGTATACGCAAAACCCCACACCCACGGTATTGCTGTCGCCGACTTCAATGGCGACGGCCGCCTCGATATGGCCACCGACGACTGGGGTGAGGATAAAGTATCGATCATCTTTGGCGACACCGACCTGCAATTCGACCATCAAACCTTCTATGCAGTGGGCAAACGTCCCTACCAGCGTTTAAGGACCTCGGACCTGAACCAGGACGGCAAACCCGATCTCGTCACCACCAATCTTGAAGGCAATAACAGCACGGTTCTTCTCGGCCAGGGCAACGGAACATTCCTCGAAGCTCCCGGCTCACCCTTCCCCTGCGGCGACGCCCCCTTTGCCGTCGCGATCGGCGATATCAACGGTGACGGGTATGCGGACCTCGTCATCACCGACGCCCCGACCATAACCGCCGAAAGTAAGGGCCACGACGGCCTCTACATCCTGCTGGGCGACGGCGCCGGGCACTTCCAGTCCATGCAAGGCTCACCCTTTTTCACCGGCAGAAGCCCAAGCCGCCTCGCCATCGGTGACCTCAATGGCGACGGGATCAACGATATCGCGGTGACCAACTACAATAACCGGACCGTGACGATCTTCCTGATGAGCAAGACCGGTGTCGCCGCCACCATGACCATCCAGGCCGGCAATCACCCCGACGGCATTTGTATCCACGACCTGAACAAAGATGGAAAAAACGATCTCGCCGTCACCAATCAGACCGACGGCACCCTGATGATCTTGTTGAATAAATAAAATAAGTGGAATTACTTCGCCAGACCCCTCACATAAACCCCAACTCCAACTTCGCCTCCTCCGTCATCATCTCCTTATTCCACGGCGGATCGAACGTGAGCTGCACATGACAATCCATCACCCCCCCGATCCCCTCGACCTTCATCTGCACCTCATTGACAATATCCCCCGCCACCGGACAGGCAGGCGCCGTCAGCGTCATCGTGATCTTGACATTCCCGTTATCCTCCACCTTGATCTCATACACCAGCCCGAGATCATAGATGTTCACCGGGATCTCCGGATCGAATACCGTCCGCAGCACCGCCTCGATCTTGTCCCGGATCGTGAGCTCGGCATCACCCGATCTCGTCACCTCACCCCCACCGATATGTTCACCCGTCCCATCCATCATTGAAGAGATTTAGCCTGATACGCCAGCGCATATAATTTAATTTGCTTCAGCATCGACAACAGCCCGTTCGACCGCGTGGATGACAAATGGTTGCGAAGTCCGATCGCATCGATAAAGTAGATCTCCGCCCCCGCAATCTCCGCCGGAGAATGCCCCGACAACACCCGGATCACCATGCTCACCAACCCTTTGGTGATCGTTGCATCGCTGTCCGCGGTAAACCACAGTACCCCATCCCGGTATTCCGCATGCAGCCAGACCTTCGACTGGCACCCTTTGATCAGATTGTCATCCGTCTTATACCGATCCTCGATCATCGGCAGCTCCTTCCCCAACTGGATAATATATTCATATTTATCCATCCAGTCGCCAAACATCCCGAAGTCGGCAACGATCTCCTCCTGTGCTTCCTGAATCGTCATATCAATATATTGTCAACGCGCCCCCTCACCTCATATTGTCAACGCGCCCCCCTCACCTCACCTCGACCTTCACCCGAGCAGGGTTGCCGCCTTCCGTATCCCCGCCGCCAGCCTGTCCATCTCCGCCTTCGTGTTATACACCGCCAGCGAGGCCCGCACCGTCCCCGGAATACAGTACCGGTCCATGACAGGCTGCGCACAGTGATGACCCGTCCGCACGGCAATCCCCTGCTGATCCAGGATCTCCCCCAAATCAAAAGGATGAATATTCCCCACCAGGAACGAGATCACCCCCGCCCGATGGCGCACATCCGCCCCGCCGATCAGCCGGAACCCCTCGATCTCCCGCAAGATCTCCAGCGCATATTCCATCACTTCCTCCTCCGCTTCGCGAATATTCCGGAGCCCGAGGCCTTCCACATACCGGATCGCAGCACCAAGCCCGATCATCCCCGCCATATCGGGGGTACCCGCCTCAAACTTAAAAGGCAGATCGTTATAGGTAGTCTTTTCAAAGGTCACCGTCTTGATCATCTCCCCACCACCCTGATAGGGCGGCAGCTTGTTGAGCCATTCCTCCTTCCCATAGAGCACCCCGATACCCGTCGGCCCATAGATCTTGTGGCTGGAAAAAGCCAGGAAATCCACATCCAGCGCGACGACATCCACCTCCAGATGCTGCACCGCCTGCGCGGCATCCAGCAGCACCGGCACCCCATGCCGGTGGGCGGCCAAAATGATCTCCCGCACCGGATTGATACTCCCCAGCGCGTTCGAAACATAATTTACCGCTACCAGTTTCACCCCATCCGCCAACATCCGCTCCAGATCGCTCAACACCAGCTCCCCGTTCTCATCGATCGGAATGACCTGCAGCCGCGCGCCCCGATCCTCACAGATCATCTGCCACGGAACGATATTCGAGTGATGTTCCATCCCCGAGACCAGGATACTATTCCCCTCCCGAAGGAACCGCTTCCCGAAGGTAGCCGCGACCAGGTTGATGCTCTCCGTCGTCCCGCGCGTAAAGATCACCTCATGCACATGCCGCGCCTTCAGAAATCCAGCCACCAGCGCCCGTACCGCCTCACAAGCCTCCGTAGCCTGCTGGCTCAGATAATGGACCCCCCGATGCACATTGGCATTGATCGTCCGGTAATACTCATCCATCGCATCCAGCACCGCCACCGGCTTCTGCGTCGTCGCCGCATTGTCCAGGTAGACCAGCGGATAACCGTATACCGTCCGCTCCAGGATCGGGAAATCCTTCCGGATAGCAGCGACATCCAACCCGCGCCCAATCTCAGGCATGACCACATTATCCATTGCTTGCAGGAATATGTTGATTGATCAATTGATTAATATACTGCTCTACCGCTCCCACCTTTATCTTCTCCGTCACATCGAACGCAAACGCCGCGATCAGCAGCGCCTTCGCCTTCTCCTCCCCGATCCCCCGCGCCCGCAGATAGAACAAGGCATCCTCACTGAACTGTCCCACCGTCGACCCATGACTGCACTTCACATCATCGGCGAAGATCTCCAGCTCCGGCTTCGAGTCGATCGTTGCCTGCTTGCTGATCACGAGGTTGTTATTCTGCTGGAACGCATTCGTCTTCTGCGCATCCTGATGCACATACACCTTCCCGTTAAAGACCCCGGTCGACCGCTCGAGCAATACACCCTTATACAATTCATTGGAGAAACAACAAGGCTTTTGATGATCGACCAGCGTGTGGTTGTCCACCAGTTGCTGACCCACCGTCAGGTAAAGCCCGTATAGATGGGTCTCCGTGTGATCCTCCTCGAGCCGCAGCTGCAAGTCGTTCCGGACGAGCTCGGCGCCCGGAAAAGTGAATGTATAATTGTTGTAAAGACTGTGCTTCCTCTGCCGGACCGTCGTATGATTCACCAGCCTCAACCCCGCTTCCGCCGCCTGGATGACCAGGTGATCCACCCGGGCATCCCGATGCGTGATCACTTCAGTCAGACTATTGACCAGCACCCTGGCCTCATCCGAAGCCGACAGGACCGTCTCCACCACGGTCACCTCCGCATTCACCCCCATCACCCACAAATGTCGCGGCTGGACCAGGATATTTCGTTCCGCCGAATAATAGTGGACGATCTGGATCGGCTTGTCAACAATTCCATCCACCTGTACCAGCAGCCCGTCCGTGAACAAGGCCGTATTCAGGTTCGGGAACGCATGATTGCCCCACTTGCCGGTTTCGAAATAACCCGCATAGGCTTCATCCCGCAACGCATCCCTCACCCGCATGAACGTCACCCCGGCAGGCAGGGCGCCGCCGGAAAGCGCGCCATCCCACACCCCGTTCACCAGCACCACCCGGTATGCATCCAGCCCCGGGATCGCCGCCGCCGCGGGCAGCGTCACCGCAGGCGCCACACTCCCATCCACCGCATACTCCTCTTTTAAAAATCTATTCAGATTCGTATACTTCCAATCCTCATGCCTGATCGTAGGAAACCCCAACAACCGGAACTTCTCAAACGCCGATTGCCGCGCCTGCCGCAGCCCCGCACTCTCTCCCGCGTCGGGCCGTCTGTTATATCCATTGACGATCTCCTCAAAAAGAGGCGCCGTCTGTTCTTGAATCGTGCTCATTTTCTCTAATGTTTGTCGTTCCGACCAGACGTCTCCGGCGTCTTAGATTGTAGTTGCCTTTTCCCGGCTCTCTTCCTTCAGCCAGTCATAACCCTTCTCCTCCAACTCCAGGGCGAGCTCCTTTGTACCGGACTTGACGATCCGGCCGTCATAGAGGACATGAACAAAGTCCGGAACGATATATTCCAGCAATCGCTGATAGTGAGTGATAATGATAAACGCATTATTCGACGACCGCAGTTTATTGACCCCCTTCGATACGATCCGCAGCGCATCGATATCCAGGCCCGAGTCCGTCTCGTCGAGGATCGCCAGCGAAGGCTCCAGCATCGCCAGCTGAAAGATCTCATTCCTTTTCTTCTCCCCGCCGGAGAAACCCTCGTTCAGCGACCGGTTCACCAGCTTCGCATCGAACTCCACCAGCTTCTGCTTCTCCCGCGAAAGTTGCAGGAACTCCTTCGCATCCAGCGGCGCCAATCCCTTATAGGCCCTGATCTCCGCCAAAGCCGTCTTTAAAAAATTGATATTCGACACCCCGGGGATCTCGATCGGATACTGGAACGCCAGGAAAAGACCCTCCCGCGCCCGTACCTCCGGCGCCATCTCCAAAAGATTTCTTCCTTCAAAGAACACTTCCCCTTCCGTAACATGATAGCCCTCTCGTCCTGCCAATACGGCGGCCAGCGAACTTTTACCCGAACCATTCGGCCCCATGATCGCATGCACCTCGCCCGCTCCTACCGTCAGATCGATCCCTTTCAGAATTTGCTTGTCCTCAACTTCAGCATGTAGATTTTTAATGATCAGCATCTCTATGTTTATGTTTAGCCAACGCTTCCTTCAAGCGTAATTGATAATAACTTCTGCGCCTCCACGGCAAACTCCATCGGAAGCTGATTCAATACCTCCCGCGCATAACCGTTGATGATCAGCGCCACCGCCTTCTCCGAATCGATCCCGCGCTGGTTGAGATAAAAGATCTGGTCCTCCCCGATCTTCGACGTCGTCGCCTCATGCTCAACCGTCGCAGTATTGTTCTTCGACTCGATATAAGGGAAGGTATGCGCACCACACCGGTCCCCGATCAACAGCGAATCGCACTGCGTAAAATTCCGCGCCTCATTCGCCTTCGGCCCGATCTGCACCAGCCCGCGGTAACTATTCTGCCCCTGACCCGCCGATATCCCCTTGGAAATGATCCGGCTCCGGGTGTTCCGGCCGATATGATGCATCTTGGTTCCCGTATCGGCAATCTGCTTGTTGCGCGTCACCGCAACCGAATAAAATTCACCGGCGGAATTATCTCCCTGCAGGATCACGCTCGGGTATTTCCAGGTGATCGCAGACCCCGTTTCGACCTGCGTCCACGAGATCTTGGCATTCGCGCCCTTGCAAATCCCCCGTTTTGTCACGAAATTATAGATCCCGCCATTCCCCTCCTTGTCGCCGGGATACCAGTTCTGAACCGTAGAATATTTTATTTCCGCATTCTCCAGCGCGATCAGCTCTACCACTGCCGCATGCAACTGGTTTTCATCCCGCATCGGCGCCGTACAGCCTTCCAGGTAGCTGACGTAACTGCCTTCATCCGCAATGATCAGCGTTCGCTCGAACTGCCCAGTGTTCTCCGTGTTGATCCGGAAATAAGTGGAAAGCTCCATCGGGCAACGAACCCCTTTGGGGATATAGACGAACGATCCATCCGAAAAAGCCGCCGCATTCAAAGCCGCAAAAATATTATCCGAATACGGTACCACCGATCCCAAATATTTTTTCACCAGTTCCGGATGCTCCTGCACCGCCTCCCCAAAGGAACAGAAGATGATCCCCAGTTCCTTCAACTTCTCCTTATACGTCGTCTTGACCGAAACGCTGTCAAACACCACATCCACCGCCACCCCGGCCAGCGCCTTCTGTTCTGATAACGGTATCCCCAGCTTTTCGAAGGTCGCCAGCAGCTCCGGGTCAACCTGGTCGAGACTGTCGTATTTCTTCTTGCTCTTCGGCGCGGCGTAATAAGAGATCTTTTGAAAATCGATCGCCGGAAGCTCGAAATTCTGCCAATCCGGTAGCCTTTGCCGGCCAAACGCCTGCAAACCTTTCAGCCGCCACTCCAGCAACCATTCCGGTTCCCTTTTCTTCTCCGAGATATAGCGAATGGTGTTTTCACTGAGCCCGGCCGGCGCCACATCCATTTCGATATCCGTCACAAATCCGAACTCATACTCCTTGTTAGCTATATTGTCAATTATTTCGTTGTCGTTGGCCATATGCGCGAAGATAATTCAGTAAATTCAAAAGGGCTTTCGCTATACGGAAAAGCTTTCCCCGCAGCTGCAAGTCCTGGCGGCGTTGGGATTATTGAAAGTCAATCCTTTACCATTTAAACCGCCGGAATAAT
Organism: Puia sp.; assembly: GCA_035508835.1. Lineage (GTDB taxonomy): Bacteria > Bacteroidota > Bacteroidia > Chitinophagales > Chitinophagaceae > Puia. The sequence goes on along the minus strand of DATJMG010000011.1, from coordinate 3,449 downwards.
CCAGCTCCGTTCCATACAGGTAGAGCAGGCTCTTCATATCCACCACTACCCTGATGCCCTTGTCTTCAAAAACCTGGTCCCCTTCCCTTTCGACCGTATCGAAATCCAGCTTGTATTCCAGCCCCGAACATCCCCCGCTTTTGACCCCCACCCGCAAGAAAGTTGCCGGATCAGCCTGTTTGTCTGTCATCAGCTTGCTGATGTACTCCTTGGCATTGGTTGAAACAGTAATCATCGATTCATTTTTTAATTAATACTTATAGAACAAAAGGTAACCCAAACTGTTCTCCTCTCCACCGCCCATCCCCGGTCCAACTGCAAATTTCCGCAAAACAAGCCGGAAATCCTAGTTTTTTGCCCATCCCTCCCCAAACCGGACCTCCAAATCGCCAAATGCGTTATTTTTGCATCAGCGTTAATTATAATAATTTCATAACAATGGCAGATATCTTTGAAAAATTGGTCAAGCACAACGGCCCGATCGGTCAGCATCGGGAAAGAGCACACGGTTATTTCGCATTTCCAAAGTTAGAAGGAGAAATTGGTAGTAGAATGATTTTCAGGGGAAAAGAGAAGATAGTCTGGAGCCTCAATAATTACCTCGGGCTCGCCAATCACCCTGAGATCCGCAAGGTCGACGCCGAAGCCGCCGCCCGGTTCGGCATGGCCGCCCCCATGGGCGCCCGGATGATGAGCGGGAACACCAGCTATCACGAACAGCTGGAACGGGAGCTGGCCGCCTTTGAAGGAAAAGAGGACGCCAACCTGTTCAACTATGGATATCAAGGGATTATGAGCGCCATCGACGCTATTTGCGGTCGCCACGACGTCATCGTCTACGACGCGGAAAGCCACGCCTGCATCATCGACGGCCTGCGCCTCCACCCCGGTCATAGGTACGTCTTCAAGCACAACGACATCGAAGACTGCGAGAAACAACTCCAGCGCGCCACCGCCCTGATCGAGAAACAAGGCGCAGGCGGCATCCTCGTCATCAGCGAAGGCGTATTCGGCATGGCCGGCGACCAGGGTAAACTGAAAGAGATCGCCGCGCTCAAGAAAATTTACGAATTCCGCCTCCTCGTCGACGACGCCCACGGATTCGGTACCCTCGGCAAGACCGGCGCGGGCGCGGGCGAAGAACAAGGCGTCCAGGACCAGATCGACCTCTATTTTTCTACGTTTGCAAAATCGATGGCCTCCATCGGCGGTTTTATGGCCGGCGACCACGCCATCATCGACTATATCCGCTACAATACCCGATCCCAGATCTTCGCCAAAAGCCTGCCGATGCCCGTCACCATCGGCAACCTGAAGCGCCTCGAGCTCCTCCGCACCCAGCCCGAGCTCCGCAAAAAGCTCTGGAGCGTGGTCCGGAAGCTGCAAAAAGGATTACTCGACAGCGGCTTCGATATCGGCAAAACCAACTCTCCCGTTACCCCCGTCTACATGAAAGGCGACGTGCCTGAAGCAACGGCAATGGTAATGGACTTACGCGAGAATCACCATATTTTTTGCTCCATAGTCGTCTATCCTGTCATCCCCAAAGGACATATCATCTATCGACTCGTGCCGACCGCCGTGCATACCGATGAAGATATCGAGCGGACCCTGGAAGCTTTCCGCGCCACCAAGAAGAAGCTGGACGCAGGAGAGTACAGGGTCCAGGCTATCCCCGATATGGCAGAAGCATAAGTGTCATTTAAGCGTTAAGTGTCATTTATACACAAAAAGAGCCCCGCAAAGCGGGGCTGCACTAATCAAATACCATTAACCATTAAACCTTATCCTATGAAAAATCAAAGATAGAGTCTCCGGCCTGAAACAGCGCAATTAAAGCCGGGTTTTTTTACCCACTTACCATAATTGTTGATTCTGATCAAGCGTCACAACTACATGTAATCTCGTAGAGGCATTCGCAGTATCCGCTACAGCTAAATCGTTTTTTCGCCAACCCATCGCCTCCAAACCCATCACCTCACCCCCTTACCAACTCTTTTTAAAATTCTTCATATACACATCAAACCCCTGCACCTTATACGCACCATCCCCGAAATATTTCACCAGCGGCTCCAACTCCCCTGGCCCCATAAACCCCGGTATCGCCTGCGGTACATCACCCGGCGGGATAATGATCGTCGTCGGGAACTCCAGCCGCCCATGTGTCAGATACAATGCAAACTCATTGGCCCGGTACTGCGGATTATACGCATAGGTCCGCCCCTGCCAGGTGATAACCCCCCGCGTCTCCGCATCCACCTTTACCGTGTAGAACTTCTCCCCCAGGTATTCCGCAACCTTTTTGCTGGAATAGGTCTTTCTATCCATCTGCTTACACCACCCGCACCACGACGTATAAAGATCGATCAGCACCGGCCGCTTCTCCTGCTGCAACTTATCCGCAGCCTGGTCCAGGCTCATCCACTCCACCGCCGTACCGGCCGGCCTCGGCACGGCGCCGCCAGACAGCAAAACTCCCCCCAACAAAGCCGCCCACAGTCCAATTGTTTTAAAGTACTTTCGCATTTGCATATTCAAATTTAACGAATTCACAATGCACAAAATTGTCGTCGCCATTACCGGCGCCAGCGGCTCCATCTACTCCCGGCTCCTCCTCGACAAGCTCCTCGCCCTGAAGGAACAATGGGAATCCCTCGCCATCGTCATGACCGGCAACGCGAGAGAAGTCTGGAAGACGGAACTGGGGAATGAAGACTATAACCGGTACGCCGACCGCCTCTACGGCCAGCAGGACTTTACCGCGCCCTTCGCCTCCGGCTCCGGGCGCTACAATACCATGATCATCATCCCGTGTTCCATGGGAACCCTGGGCCGTATCGCGAACGGCATCTCGTCCGACCTCATCACCCGCGCCGCCGATGTCATGCTGAAAGAAAGAAGGAAATTGATTTGTGTAGTCCGTGATACCCCTTATAACCTCATCCATATCCGAAACATGGAAACCATCACCCTCGCCGGCGGCATCATCTGCCCCGCTACCCCCTCCTTCTATAGCCGCCCAACCACCATCGAAGCGGTTGCAGCCACCGTCGTCGACCGCGTCCTCGATCTCGCCGGCCTCCAAATCCCAACCTTCCGCTGGGGCAACGAACCAGATTGATCGCCTCACGATCCTCCGCAACCCAGTGCGATCACCGGATAGTAAAATGGGCGTTCCGCGGAGTGCCTTCTTTTTTGCCAAAAATTCCGTCTGGCCTGCATTCCACATTAATAAGCATTTCAAAATCAATACAAATCGAAGCCAATTTTGTTGTTACCTATATTGATTTATTAATTTTCTTTCCTTGTATAATACTCCCCATTTTCAGGACCAAAGGGCCAGGTTGTTAAGTTAAGATTTGGTCGTTTTTCATTGGGTTTTCAGGCTGCTTTTTGGATAGGATTTTGGTATCGCTCGTTGGGTGACTGCCGGATGGTATGATGGATCT
>DATJMG010000010.1:0-13097 GCA_035508835.1 Puia sp. | reverse complement strand
CGGGAAAGTGGGCGCCCTCGATTTCGCCTGGCTGCCCGCGTCAAGACCCGTGACAATACCCGCGTCAACATCCGCGACAATACCCGCATCAATACCTGCGTCAACACCCGCGTCAACCCCGACACCCTATTTTCCGTCGATAACCCCCGGAAAATCCCTGCCAACACCCACAAAATCATCGCCAATGCCCGGAAAATCCTCGCCAACCCCCGCAAAATCAAAAAAGACTTCGCTATGCTGAATTCACCCAAATTGACCCTGGTGCAGGAATTGATCACCGGCGCATCCCGGGAAGAGTTGATCTGGCTGAGCGGCTACCTGGCCGGCATTGTCGCGCAACGGGGCGCCGGGGATCCCGCAGCGCCGGCCACCGCACCTGCCCCCATCCCGCCCGCCCCCGCAGATCCCGCCACTCCCGCCATCGGCCGCATCACGATCGCCTACGGCACGGAAACCGGCAACTCAAAAAAACTGGCCACCGACTTTGCCGCCAAAGCAAAAAAGAAAGGCATTCAGGCAAAACTCGTCGGCCTCGAACAATACCGCCTCACCGACCTCCCCAAAGAAGAATACTTCCTCACGGTGATCAGCACCCAGGGCGATGGCGAGCCGCCCGCCGCCGCAAAGAAGTTTTACGATCATATCCATCAGCCCAACCTCCGGCTGGACCACATGAAATACAGTGTACTGGCGCTGGGCGACACCGCCTACCCGCTGTTCTGCAAAGCCGGCGAAGACGTGGACCAGCAGCTCCAAAAGATCGGCGGCCAGCGGATCGCCACCCTCCAGAAATGCGACACCGACTTTGAGGCGGACGCCGACCATTGGTTCGAAAATATCCTGCAGCAGCTCAACAACACCGCATCCCCCAACCCTGCATCCGCTCCGGCAGCCGCCCGCCCCGCCACCAGCGCCACCACGCCGCGCCCCGGAAAAAGGAACCACACCGGCACCGTTCTTACCAATATCATCCTCAACGACCGCGGGTCCTCCAAACAGACCCATCATATCGAGATTGCCGCTGACGGCGTCGAATACCAGCCGGGCGACTCCCTCGGCATCGTGCCTGCAAATCCCGCGATCACGGTTGAAGCCATCATCACGCTCACCGGCATCGACCCCGGCCACCGGTATTTCTACAAGACCGAAGACTGGCCCATCGCAGACCTGCTGACAAAGAAGCTCAATATCGTCTACCTGCCCGAACGGGTGGTGAAAAAATACGCGGCCATCGTTCGCCAGGATATCCCCCAAACCCGCATCGGACTGCTGGACCTGCTGAAGATCTACCCGGTAAAAGACAGCCGGCAGTTTCTGGAAGTGATCTCTATCCTGGAACCAACCGCGCCCCGGCTGTACTCCATCTCCTCCTCCCCGGAAGCCCACCCCGGCGAGATCCACCTGACCGTGGCCCGCGACACCTTCTCCGTCAACACCGAACTGAAACACGGGCTTTGCTCTGACCACCTCTCCCAACTTGCCGCCGGCCAAACCATCGGGTTCTACATCCACCATAATGGACAATTCAGACTGCCAGATCCGGAAAAGGATGTGATCATGATCGGGCCCGGAACAGGTATTGCGCCCTTCCGCGCCTTCCTGGCTCAAAGGGACAGCACGGGAGCCACCGGCAAGAACTGGCTGTTCTTCGGCGACCAGCATTTTACCACCGACTTTCTCTACCAGTCGGAGATCCAGGATTGGGCCCGGACCGGCGTACTGACCCGTGTCAACACCGCCTTTTCCAGGGACCAGGCCCACAAGGTCTACGTCCAGCATAAGATGCAGGAACATGCAGCCGAACTCTTCCACTGGCTCGCATCAGGCGCTCACCTCTATGTCTGTGGCGCCAAAGAACCGATGAGCGCCGACGTGGAAAATACCCTGCTGTCCATCATCCGGCAGGAAGGGAACCGGAACGCGGCCCAGGCCGAATCTTTCCTGGATGAACTGAAAGAATCCGGCCGCTATATTAAAGACGTGTATTAGATCGCAACCATGAACGAAACAAAGAATTTATCGGCCGCCGAACGGATCAAACAAGACAGCGATGCCCTCCGCGGCACCCTGGCCGAAGGCCTGAAAGGTGAATTGAGCGGCGCCGTCAGCGACGATGACCAGTCCCTGGTGAAATTCCACGGCATGTACCAGCAGGACGACCGCGACCGCCGCGAAGAACGCGCGGAGAAGAAACTGGAACGCCTGTATTCCTTCATGATCCGGCTTCGCGTTCCGGGTGGATTCTTTACCCCTCAACAATGGATCGCCACCCATCACGTCGCAGGCGAGAACTCTACGGGCGTCATCAAGATCACGACCCGGCAGACGATCCAGCTGCACGGCATCCTCAAAAGCCGCGTGAAGCCAACCATCTCGGCCTTCAACGCCGTAGCCCTCGACTCCATCGCGGCCTGCGGCGACGTCAACCGCAACGTGACCTGCACGGCCAACCCGCTGCAATCACCCGTCCATGAGCAGGTCCATGCCTATGCCGCCAGGATCAGCGAACTGCTGAAACCCAGGACGCGGGCTTACTATGAGATCTGGCTGGATGAGGAACAATTGACCGACAGGAAGGAGGAAGAGGACCCGCTATACCAGGACCGCTATCTTCCCCGGAAATTCAAGATCGGCATCGCCATCCCGCCCAACAACGATGTAGACGTTCTCACCAATGACCTGGCCCTGATCGCCATCATCGAAGCGGGCGAGCTGAAAGGGTTCAACCTCGCAATCGGCGGCGGCCTCGGCACCACCCACGGTAACCCCGAGACCTATCCGCGGCTGGCAACCGTCATCGGTTTCGTGCCCGCAGGCCATCCAAAAGCCGACGACCGGCTGTTCAAAGCCATCTATGAAGTCGTCACCATCCAGCGCGACTACGGCAACCGCAGCGATCGCAAACTGGCCCGCCTGAAATATACCGTTGACAAATACGGCACCGACTGGTACCGGCAGGAGCTGGAAAGCCGGACCGGCTTCGCGCTCGAAGAACCCCGCCCCTACACATTTGACGACCGCACCGAACGCTTCGGCTGGCAGCAGGATCATAAAGGGTTGTGGCATTACACCCTGTTCGTGGAAAACGGCCGGGTCGTAGACGACGAAAAAGCAGCCCTCAAAACAGCCCTCCTCGAAGTGGCCCACACCGGAAAAGCAAATTTTCGCTTTACGGTGAACCAGAAGATCATTGTAGCCGACGTCCGCAAAAAAGATAAAGCATCGGTCAACGGCATCCTGGAAAAATTCAACCTCATCCGGCACACCGAAGCCGCCTCCACGATCCGGAAAAACTCCATCGCCTGCGTCGCCCTCCCCACTTGCGGGCTGGCGCTGGCGGAATCGCAACGCTACCTCCCAACCCTGATGACCTATATTGAAGACCTGCTGCGCAAACACGATCTGGCAACAGAAGCGATCATTCTCCGAATGACCGGCTGTCCCAACGGCTGCGGCCGGCCCTATGCTGCGGAGATCGGTTTTGTCGGCACCGCGGCGGGCCGCTATAACCTTTACCTCGGCGGCGACCACGAAGGGACCCGGCTTAACCGGCTCTATAAAGAAAACCTCGACGAACCCGCCATCCTCAAAGAGCTGGACATACTTTTCTGGCTATACCGGAAAGAACGGACCACCGGCGAACGATTCGGCGACTTCGCCCTTCGGCAACGTTGGTTTAAACAATAATTTTTAAAATTCACCACCGGTCTGATACAAGGATCGGTTTTATTTTCGTTTATTTACTCTACTAAATTACTAGACTAATGAGAACGACAGCCAAAACGACAACCAGAACGACAACCGGAACTACGACCAAAACGACAACCGGAACGACAGCCAGAACTAGAACCGGAACCGGAATCAGCACCGGCGCCGGAACCCTGATCGCGGCCCTTCTGCTGGGCCAGCTGCTGTGGGCAACGACCGCCCACGCACAAACCGCGGACGACATCCTCAACATCCTGACCAAAAAAGGTACCATCACCCGACAGGAAGCCGACTCGATCCGCCGTGAGTCAACGATTCGCCTCAACCGCAGCGAAGCGGCCGCCGACTCCTTCCCCCTGCGGCTGGGCCGCTCCCTTAGCCTGAGCGGTTACACCCAGGTGGTCTACCAGAATTTCGAGCACCCGGTCGTCGGCAAGATCACCGATGGCTTCACGATCAAACGCGCCCGCCTCGATTTCCAGGGTCACTTCTCATCCCAGTTTGATTACCGCCTGCTCGCCGACTTCATCGGCCAGAGCGGCGCAAACGGCACCGCCGCCACCGGCGGCCAGCTGATCTCCCCCTTTCTCGTAGAAGCTTATATTGTTTACAAACCATTTGCCGGGCTGAATGTGAAAGCTGGCCAGATGATCGTGGAATTCGGCCCGGAAAACACTACCCAGGACCGTAATCTCGACCTGATCGAGCGCAGCCAGGTCGTCAATGCCCTGGTCGCCCGCAAAGGTGATGCCGCCAACGGCCTTGTCGATTCCATCGGCAATCAGAACGGCCGGGATATCGGTATCCAGCTGAACGGAAGTCTTGTTCGCCTCGAAGGCCGGCATCTCATCGATTATTACGTGCAGCTGCTGAACGGCGCCGGCATCAATACGCTCGATAATAATCCGTCAAAGGACATCGATGCCCGGCTTGTCATCCACCCACTCCGCTTCCTCAGCCTCGGCGGTTCGTATTACGACGGATTCGACCGCTTCACCGGCACTCCGGCAAAAGATCAGCTTCGCACCCGCTGGGGTCTCGAATCGGTGCTCGACCTTGATCGCCTTTCCGTCAAAGGCGAATACATCCACGGCCAGGATGGCACCACCGATCTGAAGACCGGCACCACCGCCACCATACACCAGGGCTGGTATGGCCAACTCGGCTACTTCATCCTCCCCCGTCATCTGCAAGGAGTATTTCGTTACGACTGGTACGATCCCAATACCGCCAAAAGCAACATCAAGAGCACCTACTATGACTTTGGCCTGAATTATTTCTTTAACGTCTGGACAAAAGTGCAGGTCTATTATTCCCTCCGGGATCAGGAAGGCCCGGCGATCAACAACAATATGTTCGAAGCCCAGCTGCAATTGGCGTTTTGACAAAAAATATTTCCCTATCTTTACCCCATAGATCATGTCTGCTTTTAGTAAAGGATATCCCTCGGCAATCCTCAGGAGTTCCCTCCTGATCGGATATCTTTTTTTTCTCGCCGCTCAGTCGAATCACCAGTACTTTGACACGGCCAATTTCTTCATATACGGCCATGACGACGCAACCCGCGCCAATTCCACCGTTTCAAGGAACACCGCCGCGGCTTCCGTCGAGACAGAGCAGGGGCCGGCATCGCAGCATTCGCTGACCCAACAGGTCAATCAACGGCGCATCGGCCACCTCGGGATCGACAAGCGATTTCAATTTCAAAAAGGACTGCGCATTCCGCCGGTCAGGGCGCCCGGTGTGCTCTTCTGTACCATCACCAGGACCCGGTTTTACACTGATACCCCGGCTTATCTCTCAGCCAATCCTCCTGTCAACGCCCTTCGCGGCCCTCCTTTCGCAGCTTGATCCCGGTTGCTTGTCGCTCTCTTAACTGAGTCGACTTTTCTCATTTCTAAATTTTGATCAATGACTGATTCGTGCAAATGCACGGCTCGCATTTTCATAGGGGTCCTCCTTGTGATCATGAGAGCCTGCCCCGTACAAGCACAAACCAAGCCTGTTTACTCCCTGGCGGATCTCGTCGACTCCGCCAACCGGTATCTCCCGCTGCTGCTGGAAAAGCAGGCCCTCGTGGAAAGCGCGAAGGCCGGCATCACCGAAGCCAGGCATTCCTTCCTGCCCCAGGTCAACGCAGTGGAGGAACTATCGGTTGGTTCGGCCAACGACCTGACCGGCCCCTACCTGCCGGTCCCCGGCGTGATCCATCCCATCGGCGGCGGCATCGATCCGGCTAATAATTATCAGGCCATCACCGGCAATATGGCCTCGCTGTACGGCCAGTACGACCTGGTGACCTTCGGATTGAAAGAGGCCAAAGTGGCCAGCGCCCGCGCCTTCGCCGGTCTCTCACAGGCCGACCTCGAGAAGCAGCGCTACCTGGTCAAATGGAATATCGCCAGGCTCTATTTCAACATCCTCAGCCACCGCTATCAGCTGGCCGTCGATGAGGAAGACATCCGGCGCTACCAATCCATGTACGCCATCAGCCGCGCCCTGACCGGTTCGGGCGTCAATCCCGGCGTGGACTCCTCGCTCGCAAGGGCCGGGCTCGCACGTACCCGCGTGAACTACAATGATGCACTCGGCGAGCTGCACCGGCTGCAGGACCAGCTGGCCTATCTCACGGGCATCGCCAATCCGGAGATCACCATGGATACCAGCAGCGCAAGGCTGTCAGGCGAACGATACCCTGCGACGGGTCTTTTACCCGACACCGCCACGGCCGTCAATCCCCTGGAGGATTATTTCGCTAAACAAAAACAGCAATACAGCGCGGAGACCCAACTGGCCCGCAAGAGCTATCTGCCGCGGGTCGTTCTGGGCGCCGGCGGCTGGGTCCGCGGCTCCTCTGTCCAATATAGTAACGTCTACGAATCGGCCGCCGAAGGCCTGGGCTATCAACGGCTCAACTACCTCGCGGGCCTCGGGATCACCTATGACCTGTTCAATGGCGCCCACCGGCGCGACCGGATCAACGTCCTCAACCGGCAGGCAAACGCCGCAGACTATGCGCTGCAACAACAGCAGCTGGATCTGCGCAATCAGCAGGTGCAGGCAGACGAGTCGATCCGGACCGCAAGGGCAAACCTCGACGAAGCCCCCGATCAACTGCGGGCCGCCTCCGACGCCTACAGCCAGAAGCTGGCGCAGTATCAGGCCGGGGTCATCAACCTCGTGGACCTCGTAACGGCGGCCTTCGAGCTGACAGCGGCGCAGACGGACTATATCCGGACGCTCAACCAATGGTATACCGCAAGCCTCGACAAAGCGGCCGCAACCGGCAACCTCGATCTATTTATCCAAACAATCAAATAAGCGCCATGGTAAGAACAGCATTAAGACGGCCGATCACCATCCTGGTGCTTTTTACAGGATTATTGCTCTTCTCCGTGATGGCCATCCGGACGATCTCCATCGATATCTTCCCCAACCTCAACCTGCCCGTGATCTACGTCATTCAACAGTATGGCGGAATGGATGCTAAACAGATGGAAGGCTTTTTCTCGACCCGGATGCAGGATCACTTCCTGTATGTAGATGGCCTGAGTAATATCGAAAGCAAGAGCATACAAGGGCTCACGCTCATCAAATTGAGCTTTTATGAGAATACCGATATGGCGGAAGCCGCGGCGGAGATAGCCATCCAGGTCAACCGCTGCCAGGCCTTCTTCCCTCCCGGTACCCTGCCTCCCGAAGTAGTGCGTTTCGACGCTTCCTCCCTGCCGGTGGGTGAACTCGTATTCAGCAGCAAAAGCCGGTCATTGAATGATATCTTCGATATGGCCAATACCCTCGTCCGGCCCCTTTTTGGCAGGATACAGGGCCTCTCGGCCCCGCCGCCTTTCGGTTCCAATGCCCGGTCCGTCATCATAAAGGTCGATCCCCTCAAACTAAGGGAATACAACCTCTCTCCTGAGGCGGTAGTGGCAGCCCTGGGCAGGAACAATTCCATGACGCCGTCCGGTAATGTCCGGATAGACAGCACCATGTATATCGCGTCCATGAACTCTCAGGAAGAGAAGGTGAAGGACTTCGGCGATATTCCCATTGCCACCAGCGGCCTGAATATGATCACCGCCGGGGACATCGCCAAAGTCGAAGACGCATCGGACATCGTCGTGGATTATGCCCTGGTCAACGGCAAACGATCCGTATACTTTCCGGTAGTAAAAACGCCCAGCGCCTCCACCTGGGACGTGGTGCAGGGCCTCCGGAAAGAGATACCCGAGATGCAGAGCCTGCTGCCCGAAGACGTCCGCCTCAGCTACGAGTTCGACCAAAGCATTTTTGTCATCAACGCCGCCAAAAGCCTGATGACCGAAGGCATCCTGGGAGCCCTGCTGACCGGCCTGATGGTACTGCTGTTCCTTCGGGACTGGCGTAGCAGCCTGGTTGTGATCATCACGATCCCCATAGCCGTTCTCGGCACAGTGCTTTGCCTGAAGCTGGCCGGCCAGACCATCAACATTATGACCCTGAGCGGCCTGGCCCTGGCCATCGGTATCCTGGTGGACCAGGCGACGGTGACCATCGAGAACATCCATCAGCACCTCGAAATGCACAAGCCGAAACGCCGGGCTATCCTGGACGCCTGTACGGAGATCGGTTTCCCGCTATTACTCATCCTCCTTTGCATCCTGGCGGTATTCGCACCGTCGTTTGTCATGAAAGGCGTGCCGAAGGCCATGTTCCTTCCGCTCGCCCTGTCCATCGCCTTTGCCATGATCATCTCCTATATCGCCGCCCAGACACTTGTCCCCATTTTGGCAAACTGGCTGCTGAAGGCGGAGATGTTCCAATACAAACACCGCGGCATGCACGCCCATGCTGGTCTCGCCCTGGACCACAAGGAGGTGCAGGAAGTCGGATCGCATACCCGGCAGGATGAAAGGCACCAGGACGACAACGGCGTCTTCCAACGGATGAAGATAGGCCTCCTCCATCGCCTCGACCGCTGGATGCCTCGCCGCAAAACCATCGTGGTCCTCTACCTGATCGGCGCCTTCGGGCTGGCGGCTCTTTGCCTTGGCATCATCGGCAAGGATATGCTTCCTCACTCCAATGGCGGACAAATGCAGGTCCGCATCCGCGCACCGGACGGCACCCGGCTGGAGATCACCGAACGGACCGTAAAAGGTATCCTTAACAGCATCGACTCGGTCGTGGACGGACACATCGCCATCAGCTCCGCTTTCGTCGGAACGGTATCGCCCAACTTCGGACATAGCAATCTCTATGTGTTCAACAGCGGCTCTCATGAAGCCGTCCTTCAGGTTGAATTGACGCCGGACTACAAGACCGATATGGATGACCTCAAGGAAAAGGTCCGGCGAGTGGTTTCATTAAAATATCCGGAGGTGAGCCTTTCTTTTGAACCCATCGAGCTGACGGAAAAGCTGATGGCACAGGGAGCCGCCACTCCCATTGAAGTACGGGTAGCCTCCAAGGATCTCCGGGACGCTGACAGCTATGCCCTGCGCCTCGTGACAAGGTTGAAGGCCATTCCATTCTTGCGGGATGTTGCCATCGCCGAACCGATGAAGCTGCCTACGATCAATATCCGCTTCGATCGCCAAAAGCTGGCCCAGATGGGACTGGGTATAGACGATGTTTCCAGGAGCGTCTCGGATGTGACCGCTTCGAGCCGGTATACGCTCAAGAACCTTTGGCTCAACGAGAACACCCAGTATACCTACAATGCAGAAGTACAGATACCGGAGTACCGGATGAATTCGCTGACCCAGCTGAGCGAGGTCCCCGTAGTCCCCGGGAAAATGAGGCCCGTTCTCGGTGATGTGGCCGACATAGCTATCGACTCTCTGCCCGGTGAGTATGACCGATCCGGCCCCCGCCGGTTCATCACCGTCAATGCCAACATTTATAAGAAGGACCTGGGATCTGCGACGGCGGCTGTACAAAAGGCCATCGATGATTTGGGCGCGCCCCCGCGCGGGCTGGTCGCCGGGATCAGGGGTCTGTCTTCCCTGCTGACCGAAACGCTCAGCTCCTTGCAGTCCGGCCTGCTGGCGGCTATCGTGGTCATCCTGCTGCTGCTGGCGGCGAACTATCAATCCTTCGGACTATCGATAGCGGTGCTGTCTACGATCCCGGCAGTGCTGACGGGGTCTCTGCTGCTCTTACTCGCGACAGGGGCTACGCTGAACCTGCAGTCGTATATGGGCATCATCATGTCGGTAGGCGTCTCCGTAGCCAATGCCATCCTGATCGTCACGAATGCCGAGACCCTGAGACTGGAGTATCGCGATCCTTTCAAAGCAGCATCGATGGCGGCGAGTATCCGGATGCGGCCCATCCTGATGACCTCGTTTGCGATGATCGCCGGAATGATCCCGATGGCAACCGGCCTGGGCGAAGCAGGCGATCAAAGCGCACCCCTCGGCCGTGCGGTGATCGGCGGACTTGCGGCATCCACGCTGGCCGCCCTGTACGTGGTGCCGCTGGTCTATGGCTGGATCCAACAGAAACAATCTTATGAATCGGTCTCTCTCCTGCCCGACGAACCGGAAGAGCCTTTAAACAAAAAAATATGAAGCATTATCTGGTATTAACATGGGCGGTCGCCGCGGTACTTTCTGCTGCTGCCGGCTGTTCCAGCGGAAAAGGAGCTCCGGCCGGCAGTACACCGCCGGGCGCCGCCCCGCAATCGGCCGCCGTCGAAACCATGACCCTCCGGAAAGGAGCGCTCCCGCAGCAGGTAAAGCTGCCTGGCCAATTGGCCGCCTTCGAAGAGGTTTCCATCTTCCCAAAGGTGAACGGCTACGTGAAGGATGTCTTTGTCGATGTCGGCTCGTCCGTGCATAAGGGTCAGTTGCTGATGACGCTGGAAGCGCCCGAATTGCAACAAGCCGCGACGGAAGCGGAGGAACGTTTCGCGCGGGCAAAGCTGGAGGCTACCATCAGCGAAGAGAATTACCGGCGGATGTTACAGGCCTCCAGGACACCCGGCGCGGTCTCACCGATGAACCTGGCTTCGCTGAAGGCCAAGGCGGATGCCGACAGCGCGCTCTGTAACGCGGAGAAGGCCAATTGGCAAATGCAGGAGACCATGCTGGGCTATCTGCAGGTTACGGCGCCTTTTAACGGCGTGATCGCGGAACGCAATGTACATCCCGGCGCCCTCGTAAGCGCTGAAAGCCATGAAAGCCGGCCGATGCTGGACCTGCAACAGATCGACCATCTTCGGCTGCAGGTGGATATCCCCGAAGGGATCGCCGCTGCTCTGAACAACACCGACACCATTACCTATTACCTCAGCGCCTATCCCGGGAAGAAAATGACCGGCCGCATCAGCCGCAAGTCCGATCTGGTCAACAGTCAGTATCGCGCGGAGCGGATGGAGCTCGATGTCTATAACCATGACGGCAAATTTGCGCCGGGTATGTATGCTGATGTGCTCTTTGACTCCAGGGGCAATCCGGACGCCTGCATCGTGCCGCGTAGCGCAGTGGTCACCTCTACCGAAAGGAAATACGTGATAGCCATTCGAAAGGGAAAGACGGTACGCGTCGACGTCGCCACCGGTAACGAATCGGCTGATCAGGTGGAAATAACCGGGGATCTGCATCCGGGTGAAAGGATCGTTACCATCGCAAGCGACGATCTGCAGGAAGGTATCGCAATAAAATAATTCATCGAAAAGACTACAACAATGAAAAAGCTAATCGTTCTTATCGCAATCGCACTCTTCTCCGAAAACATGATCGCACAGGGCGGCCCGGTTGCGCCGGCAACTCTGCCCGCACCGGCCGCGAAAGCCCATACCCGTGCAATCATTCCGCCTCAAGCCGTTATCGATTCCTTCAACGCCCGTTTCCCCGGCACCACGGTAAAAAAATGGCAGCAGCGCAGAGAAGGCTATGTCGCTGTCCTCAGGATGAATGGCAAACGAACCAACGTTGATTATGCGCCCGATGGAGCCTGGCAAGCCACCGAAACCGAGGTCAAATGGTCCTGGCGCCTTCCCCGTGCCGTCAGACAAGGTTGGCGGCATAGTGATTTTGCTGCCTGGTATATACTCAAAATGGCAAAGATGGTGACGCCGGATCAGACCTACTACGCATTGGATGTGAGTAACTGGCCATTACTGGATGCCGAGCACATGTATAATTTTGACGAGGAATATGTTATATATTTCACAGAAGATGGAAAACTAACGAAAAGAAACCGCAAATAGCTCCGGTTCGCCGGGGATGACCGCAAATCGATATCATCCCGGCTTAAGAGACCACTTACTGAGGAGAGGATAAAGAGTAATTTTCAAAAAGTCCACCAAATTTGTAGAAAATAGCTACCTTTATGACCTCCCCGATGGATAAGGATCAACCCATACACGACAAGGATTCCGGCAACCATCTCTTTCCGGTTTTCGTGAAACTCGAAGAGCTTAAGCTGCTGATCGTCGGTGGCGGTAACGTCGGGCTGGAGAAATTGCAGACCGTACTGCTCAATTCTCCTTCCACCGCGATCACCCTCGTTGCTCCCGAGATCATCCCGGCCATCCATGAGCTCGCCGCTCAGCATCCGAACATCCGGCTGCTGGAACGCCCCTGGCATTCGCAGGACCTGGAATCCGCCGACATCGCCATCGTAGCCGTCAATGACCGTGCCGTCAGCGAGACCGTCGCCCGTCACGCCCGGAGCAGGGGCATCCTCGTAAACGTCGCCGACACCCCCGATCTTTGCGACTTCTATCTCGGTTCGGTCGTCCGGCGGGGCAATCTGAAGATCGCCATTTCTACCAACGGCAAATCCCCAACCATCGCCAAAAGGTTGAAAGAAGAGATCGGCAACATGATCCCACCCGAAATGGACACCGTCCTCGACAATATGCAGACGATCCGCACCCACCTCAACGGGGACTTCGCCGGGAAAGTCCGTCGTCTCAACGAACTCACCAGTGTCCTGGCTGCGCAGGCAACGCCCACCCCGCCCGCCGTCGATCCACCCGTTGCCGATCCACCCGTTGCCGGTGCGCCCGCCGTCGATCCACCGACCGACGGACCAGCCATCCCCCTCGACCTTACCACCGTCCGGACCGCCAAACAGGAAAAACAAATCCTTCTGCCGGGCCGCGGGCCGCGCAAATGGCAGCGGATCGTCAAATACTGCCTCCTGGCCTTTGTGTTCATGATCATCGGCCATGCCATCCTTTCTCTCGTCCCGCTTGGCGGATTCACCGGGTTTCTCCGCGAGCTCCCCGGCGAGTTCGACGCCCGGACCTTTGGCATTATGACACTGGCCGGCTTCCTCGCCCAATTTGTCGACGGCTCGATGGGCCTTGGCTATGGCACGATCTCGACGACCTTCCTCCTCGCCTACGGAGTTAGTCCCGCCATCGTGAGCAGCCGGGTACACTCCGCCCG
>DATJMG010000009.1:0-9595 GCA_035508835.1 Puia sp. | reverse complement strand
AGCGTTTATTATTATTTTAGGGTCATCCAGGCGATGTACTTCAAGGAGGGGGAAGGGGCGACGGAGGCGGCGCCGAGTGCGGGGTTCAAGGGGATGCTGGTGTTTCTGGCGGCGCTGGTGGTGTTGCTGGGGGTATGGCCGAGCGTGCTGCTAAGTCAGTTGCAGCACTTTATTTATACGTGGTAATATGCGACTTTCAGACACATTATCCCTGGCCTACCGGACGATCCGCGGCAATCGGCTGCGGACGGGTTTGACGGTTGCGATCATTGCGTTTGGGATCATGGCGTTGGTGGGGATCAATACGGCCATCGAAGCCATGAAGCAAAAGTTCACCGAGAGTTTTTCCGCTATGGGGGCCAATGGCTTTACTATCCACTACAAAAACTGGTTCAATTTCAATGGCAACGGCGTCAAGTCGCAGAAAAAGAGTGCCTTAAGGGAGAAGCGGTCGAATCAGAACGAGCCTATTACCAAGTTGCAGGCAGAGACCTTCCGGGCCCGTTATAACTTCCCGGCCACGATGGCGTTGGGGTTGTCAGGGGTGACGGATGCGGTGGTTTCGCTGGGGGACCGGAAGACGAATCCGAATGTCCGGGTGCAGGGCGGGGACGAGAACTATATCGACCTCAATGGGTTTACGCTGGCGGCGGGGCGGGATCTGAATGCGTTGGATCTGACGTCGGGGCGGAATGTGGCGATCATCGGGTCTGATGTTGCGAAGAAATTTTTTGGGTCCAATCCGGATTTTGCGGTCGAGAAGATCATCCGGGTGAATAATCTGCCTTTCCGGGTCATCGGGGTATTGGCTTCAAAGGGAAGCAGTCTGGGGATGAACTATGATAATGTGATCCTGACGTCATACAATAATGTGCGGCGGTTTTTCAGTCAGGGGTCGCAGGCGTCTTTTGCTATTCAGATCAAGGTGGCGGATGTGAAGCAGATCGATGGAGCGATCGATGAGGCCGAGGGGATCTTCAGGCCGGTCCGGCGTCTGGATGTGACGGAGGCGGATAACTTCCTTATTGACAAGAGCGATACGTTTGTGAATCTGTTGCTCAGGAATCTGAGTTTTATTACGATCGCCGCGTTGGTCATCGGGGGGATCACGCTTTTGGGGGCGACGGTGGGGTTGATGAATATCATGTTGGTGGCGGTGACGGAGCGGACCAAGGAGATCGGGCTCGTGAAGGCCATCGGGGGGCGGCAGCGGGTGGTCCGGCAGCAGTTCCTGTGGGAGTCGGTGTTGATCAGTCTGATAGGGGCGGCTTTCGGGGTGATATTGGGGGTGATCGTAGGGAATTCGTTCTCGATCTTCCTGTCGACGGGTTTTGTGGTGCCGTGGGGTTGGTTGGTGGGCGGGATTGCGATGTGTACGGCGGTGGGGTTGTTGGCGGGAGTATATCCGGCGTGGAAGGCGGGGCGGTTGAATCCGATCGAGGCGCTGAGGTATGAATAGGGGGAGGGCGGGCTGGTTGTTTGGATAGCGGGTTGGCGCGGGTGGGGCGAGTTGGTTGTTTGGATGGAAAGACCTGTTGTTTGGGGGTTGTTCCAAGTTGTTCGGACATGTACAGGGTGGATTTTGATGAAATGCGTAACAAAAATTTAAATTAGTGGCGGTATAAGGGGTTAGGATTTGCAGGTTATAAAAATTGCTTATATTGCGTGGCCCTTGGAAAATTTCCCATCCAATTTCTTCGATTGAAAAGCTTTTTTGTGTAGAATTGTAATTCATTTTCTATTACATACCTCAATTTTTTTAAAAAACACTAAAAAACAAACGATCATGGCTGGAACAACAAAACCGACTGCAGCGCCGGCAGCTAAAAGCTCTACATCCGTACAACCAAAACGAAAGGGAAATTCAATCTCCTGGGTCGCACCCGTGGTGTGTGTCATCGCGGGTTATTGCATCTGGAGGTTTATTCTCGGGAATCCCGACAACTTCACAAAGCCCGATCTGAGCGGCGGCTTCTGGCCTCACAATGAGGGTCCGAAAAGCGGTATCGTCCGGATGTATGACGGGGGCATTATTGTGCCGATCCTGATCGGTGCGCTGCTGACGGTTATTACGTTCGTGATCGAGCGTCTTCTGACGATCTCGAAGGCAACGGGTACGGGTAACATCGCCGAATTCATCCGTAAAGTGCAATATCACCTGGCCAATAAGAATATCGATGCAGCGATCAGCGAGTGTGACAAGCAAAAAGGTTCGGTTGGCAATGTTATGAAAGCAGGTCTTCGCAAATACAAGGAAATGATCACGACGGAACTGGAAACGGAACAAAAGGTGATTGCGATCCAGAAGGAAGTGGAGGAAGCGACGGCGCTGGAATTGCCGATGCTGGAAAAGAACCTGGTGTTCCTGTCGACGATCGCTTCGGTAGCCACCCTGATGGGTCTGCTCGGAACGGTTATCGGGATGATCACGGCGTTTGCCTCCCTTGGCGAAGCGGGCGGCGGCGAGGCTGCACAGCGGTTGTCCGTAGGTATTTCCGAGGCGCTGTACAACACGGCATTGGGTATCGGTACGTCGGCCATTTCGATCATCATGTATAACATCTTCACTACCAAGATCGATGGTATTACGTACGGGATTGACGAAAGCGGTTTTACGCTGACGCAGAGCTATGCTTCGCTGTATAAATAGATTTTGTGGAATCCGGGAACTTCAGAGTCTTAAATTAAATGAATTACGATGCCAAGAGTTAAATTACCGCGTAAGAGTAC
The DNA here is from genome assembly GCA_035508835.1 of Puia sp. Taxonomy (GTDB): domain Bacteria; phylum Bacteroidota; class Bacteroidia; order Chitinophagales; family Chitinophagaceae; genus Puia. The sequence continues at coordinate 6,865 of DATJMG010000009.1, read as the reverse complement.
GGCTATAGATATGACGGCGATGTGTGATGTCGCTTTCCTGCTGCTGTCCTTCTTTATCTTAGCGGCGAAGTTCAAGCCGCCGGAAGCGTTGAGCGTGACGACGCCAAGCTCGGTTTATACGAGGATAGCGGCCGATCAAAATGTGGTGCTGATCACGATGGATCGGGAGGGCAAGGTCTATTTCAGCGTCAGCGACAAGAACAAGGACGAGAAGAAAGAGATCATCAATACGATCAATACCGAGCACAATCTGGGCCTGACGGATGCAGAAATGAAGGCTTTTTATCTCAATCCGTCTGCCTATATCGGCGTGCCTTTCTCGCAGCTTAAGTCCCTGTTGGACAAGGGGTCCGATCCGGAAGCCATCAAGAATATCAAATTTCCGGGTATCCCCACCCAGGACAGCACCAATAATGAACTGAGGGATTGGATCGCGGCTGCGGTGAAGACGTCTGCGGATGGCGGGTTTAACGGGGGGCATATGATCCTGCAGGTAAAGGGTGACGATGCGGCCGGGTATCCTTCGTTCAGCGGCGTGTTGTGGGCGTGCAAGAAGAATGACCAGTTGAAGTTCCAGCTGATCACCAGTCCGATCGCGCCGCCTCCCGGTTCGGAGCTGGATAAGGCCATTATGGCTTCGGGTAAGAAGGGGGTTGATTAGGATCGGTTTTTTGGAATAGAAAGTGATAAAACGTTAAGGTTCAATTAGTTGATTGAATTTCCGGTTTGATTGACCGGATGGTTGGCGGAGGATGGGTATTAAAAAAAATTGGTAACTTTAAAAAAAGATTAGTTTATGGCAGAAATGGATACCTCTAAGGGCGGCGGCCATAAAAAGGGCCCCGGCGTTAAGAAAGGTAAGAAGCTGTCAACCCGGGTGGATCTGACCCCGATGGTGGATCTGGGATTCCTGCTGATCACGTTCTTTATCTTTACGACCACGATGAGCCAGCCTACGGCTATGAAGCTCAATCTGCCGAAGGATACGAACAAGCCGGATGAGCAGAACAAGCTGAAGGAGTCGGCGGCGTTAACGGTGATGCCTGCGAAGAACGACCAGGTCTATTATTATGAGGGGCTGGATCCTTCAAAGATCAAGACGGCAAACTGGAAGACGATCCGGGATGTCATCCTGGACAAGAAGCGCAGGACGAACCCGGATGATTTCATGGTCATCATCAAGCCCGACAAGGATGCTACCTATAAAAATACGGTAGATATGCTGGACGAGATGAAGATCGATGATGTCAAGCGGTATGCTCTCGTGGATATCACGCCGACGGAGTATGGTTTCATCCAGAAGACGGAGGCGGCGAACGGGATAAAATAGGGGATAACCCTTGTGGAAACCCGAAGGGCATGAATCTTATATAACAAGCAAACGTATAACAATGGATGTAAACAAAATACTAAACGCCGATGTCCTCGACATCATTTTTGAGGGCAGGAATAAGGAGTATGGCGCTTACGATTTGCGGAAAACCTATAACAGGCGGCTGGTGAAGTCTATTATAGGGATGGTGATCGTGATCTTGTTACTCTTTGGCGGATATTTCCTGGCCAATTTCACCGGCGGCCCGTCGAAGAAGGCGGTGATCGTCGATGATGTTCAGCTGGAGGATGTGAAGGAGCAAAAGAAAGATGAGCCGCCGCCCCCGCCGCCTCCCAAGGTGGAGCCGCCGAAGGTAGAGATGGCCAAGTTCACGCCGCCCAAGATCGTTCCGGATAAGGAAGTGAAGCCGGAAGAGAAGCCGCCGGAGCAGGAGAAGCTGGATGACACCAAGATCGGTACGGTCAACCAGGAAGGTATCAAGGATGACGGTATTACGGCCCCGCCGGTGAGTGATGCCGGTAAGGGTGTAGTTGAAGCGCCGAAGAAAGATGATGAGGATTATGATAAGACCTTTACGAAGGTGGAGATCGAGTCTTCTTTCCCCGGTGGTGATGCCGCGTGGTTGCGTTATCTGAACAAGAACCTGCGTTATCCCGATGATGCGGTCAACAATGAGATCCAGGGTACGGTGGTTGTGCAGTTCATTGTGGACAAGGAAGGGAATGTGAGTGATGTGCAGGCGATCAGCGGGCCGGATGAGGGCGGGCTTCGGGAAGAGGCGGTGCGGGTTATCAAGAAGAGTGGTAAGTGGACGCCGGCTATTCAGAATGGCCGACAGGTGAAGTCGTACAAGAAGCAGCCGATTGTATTCAGGCTGGAGTCGCAGTAGATCCTGGCGCGCTCTGCGCGTGAGAGTAATATTGAATCCCCTCGGGTAACGAGGGGATTTTTATTTTCGGGTAGTCGTGGTCGTTATGGAAAGGGGTGGGGCGGGGAGTCTTAGTCATGTTGTCCTGTTACTTGTGGGTGGAATGGTGTCGGGAAGGGCGAAGCGGGTGGCGCCGGTCGATGTTGCCGGGGAGGTGACGTTGGAGAAAGTGGCAGATCCGCCGCCGGTGGTGCCGCCGCAGCCGAGGGTAGCGCAGCCGCAGGTGGCGACGCATATTTTCACGCCGCCGCTGATCGTGAAGACTGATGTCAAGCCGGATGAGCGGCCGCCGGAGAATGATTCCCTGGATCATGTCAGGATATCGACGACGACGCAGCAGGGGGTGGCGGATGACGGGATCCCGGGGCCGCCGGTGTCGGAGGGGTTGGGTAAGGATGTGGTGGCGGCGCCGAAGGCTACGGAGAACGATGCGCCGTTTGAGCGGGTGGAGATCGACGCGAGCTTTCCGGGCGGGTTGGCGGCGTGGGCGCGATTCCTGAACAGGAATCTGCGGGTGCCGGATGAGGCGATTAGCAATGGGATTGGTGGGACGGTTGTGGTTCAGTTTATTGTCGATGTGGATGGGAATGTGAGTGATGTGGAGGCGATCAGCGGGCCGGAGACTGGTGGATTGCAGGAGGAGGCGGTGCGGGTGATCCGGAAGAGCGGGAAGTGGGTGCCGGCGATCCAGAATGGGCGGCGGGTCAAGGCGTACCGGCGGCAGCCGGTGATTTTCCAGGTGGTTGAGAATTGAGGCTGGAGGATTTGCCGGGGATTTACTATTTTTATTGGAGAGAACAGATTCATGACGCAAGGCAAATCTTCTTCCGTCCTATGGTGGTGGTCAGGTATACGGGCTTTGACGCTTGCGGTTCTTCTTTCGCTGTGTGGGGGACGGGGGTTTGGGATGGGGGTTGGGGGGGCGCCGCTGACCGCGACTGCGAATACGGTGGCGGGGACTTGCGGCAATCCAAACGGGTCAATTACGATCGTAGCAACGGGCGGGACGCCGCCGTATCAATATTCTCTTAATGGGGGGGCCTATACAAGCAGCCCCCTCTTTTCCAATCTACCGGCCGGCTTATATACGTGTACGGTAGAGGATTTCACGGGGGCGACATTTTCGTTTGAGGTGGCGCTGGGCAACCTCCCGGGCCCCGTGGTGACGATCCAGCCGGTCGCTGCGACCTGTGCGAATAACGATGGTGAGCTGGATGTCAGCATTTCGGGCGGCGATCCTCCCTACCAGGTTGCAGTTGACGGTAATTCCTATGGCAGTGGCAACCTCGTTGGCGGATTGGCTTCCGGCAATCATTTAGTGGCTGTTACGGACAATAACGGCTGTCTCGTCACGCAGCCGACGAATATCCCGCTCAATGACAACCTTAGTCTGGTGATGGGTGCGGGGGCGACGATCTGTGAAGGGGCGCACACCGTATTGAAGGTCACGACGAATGCGACGGGATTCAGCTGGACGCCTGTAGCCAGTCTGAACAATCCGAATGTCGCCAATCCCGTTGCCGGTCCGGTTACGACAACGACTTATAGCGTGACGGCGTATTTGGGGATTTGTGTGGCAACGGGCAACGAAACGATTACGGTTCTGCCGGCGCCGGTTCCGGCGGTTGCGCCGGTGGCTCCGATCTGTTATGGCCAGTCGGTCCAGCTGCAAGGAAGCGGAGGTGTCGGTTATCAATGGACGCCATCGACCTATCTCAGCAGTACGACGATTCCCGATCCGATGGTCCAAAAGCCGCAGAAAAGCATTACTTACCGGCTGAATGTGACGGGTGTGAATGGCTGCACTTCTGTGGAGGAGGCTACGGTGGACGTTGTGGTGACTCCGCCGGCAGTGGTCTTTGCCGGAGATGATACTGCGATACTGATTGGTCAGACCTTGCAACTGGATGCTATCGATGTCAATAACAGCGGGTTTACTTCCTATGTCTGGTCGCCGGTGCTTGGGTTGGATAACCCATCGATCCAGGATCCGGTGGCGACGATCACGGGTGATATTACCTATACGGTGACGGCGACGACGCCGGACGGGTGTACGGGAACGGATAGTATTTTTATCAAGGCGGTGTCGATGTCGGATATTGTCGTTCCGAATGCGTTTACGCCGAATGGGGACGGGCACAATGATGTGCTGCGGGTGCATGCGATTGGAATTAAAGACTTTAAGTCTTTTATGGTGTTTAACCGGTGGGGGCAGCGGGTGTTTTATACGACACAAGAGGGGGCCGGCTGGGACGGGTTCACCGGCGGGCAAGCGCAGCCGATGGGAACGTATGTTTGGGTGGCGGTAGGGGAGGATTTTGCGGGGCGGACGGTGGAGAGGCGGGGGACGGTGATTTTGGTGCGGTGAGGGGTGGGGGCGAAGGGGATTTTTTGGGGCTGTGGGGATGTCGGCGGATTTTGGCGGTATCTTTGTCTTTATGTTGGGTAAACTCGCGGGCTGGGCGGATACGATTGTTGCCCTGGCGACGCCGCCGGGTATCGGGGCGATCGGGGTGATCCGGGTTAGCGGGCCGGAAGCTTTTATTATAGTGGGCCGGTTGTTTGCCGGCAAGGACCTGGGGGTACAAACTTCTCACACTTTACATGTTGGGTTATTGGTTGAGGGCGGCGGTTCCGAGCCGTTGGATGAGGTTGTCGTATCGCTCTTCCGCGGTCCCCGGAGCTATACGGGGGAGGATGTGATCGAAATCTCGTGTCATGGAAGTCCTTATGTTATCGAGCGGGTTATCCAGGCGATTGTTCGCGGGGGCGCCCGGATGGCGCGTGCCGGGGAGTTTACGCAAAGGGCCTTTTTGAACGGGAAGCTGGATCTGGCCCAGGCCGAGGGGGTGGCGGATCTGATCGCCAGTCATACGGCGGCTTCGGCGCGTACGGCGCTGCATACGATCCGGGGCGGGTTTTCGCGGGCGCTTAGGGAGTTGCGGGAGCGGCTGATCAGCTTTTCGGCGCTGATCGAGCTGGAGCTGGATTTTTCGCAGGAGGATGTGGAGTTTGCGGATCGGACGCAGTTGTATCAGCTGATCTCTGAGGCTTCGGTTATGACTGCGGGGTTGTTGCAGTCGTTTCGATTGGGGAATGTGATCCGGAATGGGGTTTCGGTGGCGATTGTCGGGAAGCCGAATGCGGGGAAGTCGACGTTGCTGAATAAGCTGTTGAATGAGGAGCGGGCGATCGTCTCGGAGATCGCGGGGACAACAAGGGACACGATTGAGGAGGTCTTGAATATTGGCGGAATTTGCTTTCGGTTGACCGATACGGCGGGTATCCGGGGGCATACTTCTGATGTTATAGAGCAAATCGGGGTGGGAAGGAGTTTGGAGAAGATGGCGGCGGCGGATATTGTAGTGTATCTTTTTGATGTGGGGGAGAGGGTAGGGGCGGCTTCTGCGGAGGCGGGGGGAGTGAATGCGGAGGGGGGAGCGGCGGTTTCGGGGGGGGATGCGACGTCGGTTGCAGCGGTCACCGGTGGGGGCGCGGTGGCGCAGGTAGAGGCGGTTGAGGGGGTTGCCGGGGTTATGGGTCCGGGGCCGGTTAAGGCGAGTTCCGGGGCGGTGAGTCGGGATGCGGAGGCTTTGGGGAATGGGGTTGAGGCGGGGTTGACGGGGGTATCGGATGGATTGGATGCGGTGCGGGTTCGCGACGAGGTAAGTGAGGTGCGGGAGGATTTGTTGGGAAGAGGGAAAGTGTTTTTACTGGTGGGAAATAAGGTTGATATGGCGGGTGGATCGGTGGAGGTGAGGTATCCGGAGGAGGTGCTGATCTCGGCGCGGGATGGTATGGGGGTCGATGTGCTCAAGCAGCGACTGGTGGACCTGGTGCTGCAGGGGGAGGCTATTGTTGGAGAGGGGACGATGGTGACGAATGCAAGGCATTATCAGGCATTGGTTAAGGTGGCGGAAGGGCTGGGGTCGATCAAGAAAGGATTGGATGATTTGCTGCCCGGGGATCTGCTGGCACTGGATATTCGGGTTGCGCTGCATTATTTGGGAGAGATTACCGGGGAGATCACGACGGAGGATAGGTTGGGGTATATTTTTTCGAAGTTTTGTATTGGGAAGTAGGGTTTGCACGCGGGGTGCAGGTTTTCAGCGGGGAATCAGGCGGTTACATCCTTTCTGTTTGTTGATATTATGCTTTTATTTGACTTTAGTGGTGGTTTTTTAGGTGGGAATTGGGTTGTTACTTTTGAAAGTAGTGACCACGTATGAACGTGTTGGAACGTGATTGAGGGGCCTAGGATAATTCGTCCAAAGATTATTTCCACGATGACCCTAATTCCTATTTGGAAGGAGTCCAGGTGGTTTTGAATCTGCTGCTTAACAGATATCCCTTTTAGTTTATCGGAGAAATTCTCCACAAATCAGCTACTGGATTAGCCCATAATGTTTAATTTGTTAGCAATTTATGTAAGATCATGAGCGACACCTTTCACATCAATATCGGCGCTTACAATACGGACACACATGCCATCGGGACACACACCGTTCGGATATGGGCACATCTACTTGCCTCGGTTCATTGGATGTTTAACAAGCCCATCCCTGGTCATTTTATGGTTCAGCATGGTATTTCCATGACGATTA
>DATJMG010000008.1:0-12241 GCA_035508835.1 Puia sp. | reverse complement strand
CTGCGCTTCGAAGTCCGATGGGGCGAACAACACATGCGGCGCAATCTCCGCCCAGGTGGGGCCCGCAAACTCGGTTGCCCGCGCCGGCAGGTTTCCTGCCTCCCACGTGTAGATCTTCTTATCACCAGACGTCGTCACCACCGGCTCAAAATGACAATTGACCGGCTTATACCTTACCTCGTAACCTGCCGGAGCGATGATCACATATTTGCTATGCTGCGTCGATATCCCAGGGGAATACAGCGGCGTCCAGTCTTCAAAACCTAAAATTCCATTCACCTCCTTTTCCTCCACATAATCCACCGTATAGGGATAGACCCGCCAGGAAAAACTGTGCTCCTTGTACCTGATATCATCTGCCAGGCTCTCTTCACTAACATAGCTTCGATCCTCCATATCCTTCGTCTTCACATGCTTCAATTCTTTACCCGAGGCATCGTACAGAGTTCCAGTGATCCAGTTGATGGATTTGAACTTGTCGTATCCGCTTGCATATCCGCCAAAGTCATCGGCATTCTCGGCCAGAATCGTAATGACATGATGTTTTCTCTCGATCGCCTTATCCGGCGACTTGATCTCCAGAACAATCTCCTCCTCCCGCACCACCGCCCGCGCATCCTTCCTGAGCGAATCCGGGATCAGCGCGACATTATACGATTGCGCCGACGACGGAACCGATATCCCCGACAACAGCCCCCAACAAACAAGTATTTTTTTCATACCCCTATTTTTTCTTCTTAAATACAATTTGCTCCTGTTGCTTTTTGACGATATACCCGTAAAAATCCCGCAGCGTCGCATAGTCCTCCGGCGTATAGTTCGCCTTCTTCAGCTTGATGCGCGTCCTGAACTGGATCTGGTCACCGCTTTTGATGACCAGGTACTCGAAGAACCCTTCATCCGTATTGTAAAGGACCTTGACTGATTTCGGCAGTTCATCCACCTCATACCCGGTCGGAATATCCATCATCAACGTATACGTTTGGTCCATAGCATACGGCATTTCTACCGGGTAGGTCCTGGCCGCAGCCTTGAAAGGGTTTTCCTTGAGCCCCCCTTCCAGGATCGGGTTGAAATAATACTGATCAGATGTCGCATCGGGCGTCAAATGCACTTCATAAGCAACACCCAACGGCTGGTCCGGCTGCGTAACACTATCCATCTCGAGGTTGGCTATCGTCGCATCGCCCCCATAGGCGGTCTGTAATGCTTTGAAATAGCCCTGCTGACCATGCTCACTGACACCCTGCCGCAATTCCTCCGACTCCTGATACCCCGGGTGGTCCTGTACCCGGGCCACCAGGCCGCCTTTATCATCATTATTAATGATGACCAGCGTGACATCCCCTTCTATCAGGCTATCGGCGCTTAGATCCGCTATGTAAGGCCTGTCCTTATTGATCACTCTGGCGGAACCGTTATAGCAGCGCCTGGGCAATTGCCCGAACCCGACCCAGGGCTCGCTGGCATCCAGCCGGTAGGCGACCGAGTCGATCGTCACCTGGCTGATGACATAATTGTAGCGCGTCAGCAAGGGATAGAGCGGATGAACAAACCCGTTATCCCGCGTGCTGAGAATGACCGGATCGGCGCTGAGCCCGGCATGGACCAGCATGGCCGTGAGCAGCAGATTCAGATCGGCTTCGTTGCCGCTTTTGTTCTTATACACCGCCTTTATCGGACTGCTGAGATACAGATTACTATGCGAAGAGCAGGTGAAATGGTCCCGTACATACGCATAGATCCGCTGCGCCTTCCCCAGGTCGCCGGACGCTCCCCTGGTGATCGTCTTGATATCGTCATCCATCCAGTTATTCTCCTTCGCCAGGTCGGCGCCGAAATCCTCATCATTCAGGAGATCTTCGCAAAGCTTGAACCAGTTGCCCATCAGATCATGATAGACACCGCCGGGATATTGAACACCGGAAAGCTGAAATTCGATCTTCGAAACATAGTTATCCACCGTCGTCGTGAAAGGTTCCTCTCTTAACGCCGGCGCATTGGCCATCACCCATCGGTGCGTGACTACCTCGTCATCGAAGGTATAGTGATCGTCCGCACCCGCGCCTCCGGGGTCTGTAATGTGAAAAGTCTGCGCAGTGCTCTGGCTGCTGTTGACCTTGAACGGCAGATAACCCTGGGCAAGGGTCACATACTTGAAAAAATTCGGCATGTCAACCTGGTACTCGCTCCACAAACAGGGATACCTCCCCTGGAATTCCCAGGGTTGCAGGTTGAACAGGAACGGCGATATCTCCGTATAGGAATATTCCAGGATCGCTCCCTCCTTCAACCCCGGGAAGGTGAACTTTTCCTCGACCCAATGCTTGCTGAGCTTGTCGGTAAAAACGGATTTGCCGTCCAGCTTTGTTTCCACCACCTTTCCATCCTCCAGGGTATAGGTAGAGGCCTTCAATCCAATGATCTTTTCGGATTCAGCGTTGCCGATATAAACCGGTATCCGGATAGTAGCCGCGTCGAATCCCGTACGCTTCAGGATACGCAGCCGCGTGGACCGCTTAAAGTTCAGATCGAAGCTTCCCTTCGAATTGCCTTCGAAATAGGAGATCCCGACGTCGGCGATCACTACAGCCTCAGCCGACGTATCGATTGCCGCGGCCGTGACCTTGAAGTCATCCGGTGTAACCTTGCCGAATTTGACGGGGAGTTTGTCCTGCGCCCGCAGAAACAACGGACAGGTCATGGCCGCAAAGCACCCGACCGCAAATAATCTGTTTTGAATAGCCATAAGTCGCTCAGTTGGTTATCTTTTTTAGTACGATCTCTTCCGCCTCCTTTTGCACCGCAAACGCATAGAAGTCCCGCAGGCTCCCATAATCCTCGGGCCCAAAAATCGCCTTGTTCAGCTTCAGCCGGCACCGGAGCTGGATCATCCCCTCCTGCACCCCGATCAGGTACTCGAAAACCCCGTCCTGCCCATTCAACATCGCTCTCGCAGACTTGGGCAGATCCTCAACCGCATATCCGTCCGGGATCTGCATGGTGAACACATACAGATCCTCCCTGACGTACGGCATCTCGATCGGATACTTGCGCTCCGCGGCCCCAAACGGGTTGGTGCGCAAACCCGCCCCGATGAACGGATTTAAATAGACCTTCGCATTATCCTCGCCCGGACGAAGCTTGAACGTATAGTGCACCGTGACCGGCTTCTCCGGCTGGTCCAGCGAGTCGATCCCGCCGTCAAAAATCGTGATATCGTCCCCATACTGCGTCTGGATATTTTTAAAGAACGCCTTTTCTCCCTGATCACTGACGTGTTCCCGCAATTGATAGGATTCCTGCGCCCCGAGCGTGGACGTCCACGTCCCCTCAACTCCTTTGTCCGTGGTACTGACGAAGACAACCGTTGCCTTCCTTTCCCGCAGCGAGTCGGATTCGAAATACACCGAACCGGAATCGGTCTTGCTGATGATCCGGGCATGCCCATTGTAGCAATCCTCGTCCAGCTGGCCAAATCCAAGTTTGGGATGCGCCGCATCCAGGTAAATGACATTTCCATGGATCACCGTCCGGACGATCACATAGTCAAGCCGCTCCAGTACCGGGTAGGTGGCCAGATTGAATCCATGCTCCCGCGTGGTCAGCACAACCGGGTCCGCCTTCAATCCGATCTTTCGCAACATAGCCGCCAGCAACAGATTGATGTCCCCGACCGTCCCGCTGCGTTTACGTATCACGTCCCGCAGCCGGCTCGTAATAAATATATTCGAATGGTTGTCACAAGTGAAATTACCGGTCAGATAATAATAGATCTCCCGCGCCTGCGCTGCGAAATCGCCGCCGCCCGCTACAGCCTTGTTGACACAATCTCCCACTGCTTCGTCATCGCCATCCAGCGCCGCGCCAAAGTTGCTTTTCCCCATCAATTGCTCGGTGGCTTGCTTCCAGCTGTTATAATGGTCGTGGTATTCCTGGCCGTCATAAGTCTTGGCCAGCTGAAAATCGATCTTGTCTACGTAGTTGTCGGGACAAAAAAGGAACTCCTCCGAATGGAAGGCCGGAATATCCGTCATAACCCAATGATGTTTTGTAACCGTCGCATCGACAGCCATCGAACCGCCATGTCCGTCCCCCAGCGTATAAGAGCCTCCGCCTACATCGCCCTTGTCCACGGCATACCGATGAATACCCTGTTTAACTACAGTATAGAATAAGGCCTGCGGGATCTCTACCATCAATTCGCTCCAGAGACAGGGATACCGCTCCGACTGAAACTGCCAGGTCGGTAGAAATTCAACGTAAGGGGAATTGATCGTATAGGAATAGTCGATGATGGAACCCTCCCTGACCCCCGGAAGGGTGAACCGCATTTGCGTCCAGTCCCCCCGCTGCCGGTCTTCAAAAACATCCTTTTTCTCCAACTTGACTTCTGTTACCTGGCCATTCTCCAGATTATACGTGGACGCCGACACCTTATCCAGTCTTTCCGAATTGCCCAAAGGCCGGTACAACTCGACATCCACGGTTGCCAAATCGTCGAATGCCTTTTTGTTCAGTATCTTTACCCTCCTGTGACGCTGAAAGACATAGGAGAACCAGCCTTGCTCGTTTCCAACAAAACGCACCTCGCCGATATCGGCCAGGATGATGGCGCCGCTGCTATCCGATACCGGGGAGGAGATCGGGGCAAAATCCGCGGCTCTTACCGGAGAAAGCTCCCTGACGTGTTTGTCCTGCGCCAGGCAGCGGGCAACACAAACACTGAAAAGTAAGAACATGGTCATGGTCAGGCGACACGACGGTCGAAGCATCATAGTAGTAGATTAGGTCAAGAGGTTAAACGATACTAATATAGAAAAATTAAGTCAACATACAAATCTGATCAAAAAATGGACGCACGAGCTTGGCTTCGACTATTGCGGCATCGCCAAAGCCACGCGGCTGGATGAAGACGCCCGCAGGTTGGAGAACTGGCTTCTCCGGGGCAGACAGGGGACCATGCACTATATGGAGAATTACTTCGACCTCCGGATCGATCCCACCCGGCTTGTGCCCGGCGCGAGATCGGTCATCACCTTGCTGCTGAACTATTTTCCGGCAACTGAGCAACCCCCCGGCCCACCCCGGATCGCCCGATATGCTTATGGTAAGGACTACCACCAGGTCATCCGCGCCAAACTGAACAGCCTGCTGGCTATGATCCGTCAGGAGATCGGCGAAGTGGAAGGAAGAGGATTCGTCGATAGCGCCCCGGTCCTGGAACGAGCCTGGGCCGTGCGCAGCGGTCTTGGCTGGGTGGGAAAGAACGGCAACCTTCTGCACCGCCAGGCCGGATCATTCTTTTTTATCGCCACCTTGATCGTGGACCTTCCGCTGGAATATGATGATCCTTTCGCCGGCGACTATTGCGGCACCTGCCGGCGCTGTATCGACGCCTGCCCCACCGGCGCCATCCTCGACAATAAGATCGTGGACGGCAGCAAATGTATTTCCTATTTTACCATCGAACTGAAGGACCGGCTCATACCCGATCAGATGAAAGATAAATTCCAGAATTGGATGTTCGGCTGCGATACCTGTCAGGACGTTTGCCCGTGGAACCGCTTTTCCAAAGCAACAACAGAAGCAGCTTTTACCCCGCTGCCCGCGATCCTCAATTTCAGCACCGCCGATTGGGAAGAATTGACGGAAGAAAGTTTTAAAGAGATCTTCGGTCAGAGCGCCATCCGCCGCACCCGCTTTTCCGGCCTGCGCCGCAACCTCCGCTTCCTGCAAAACGACCCGGACGGTCGTTGCGCGCCGTGAGGCTCATTAACGCATCAACGTCACCCGCATCCCCCCATATACCATATGCCCGCCGCCGGACCCCGTCGTCAACATATTGGTCAGCGCATACTGAACCTCCGGCCCCGCCTGGACCTGCACTCCCCTGACCGGCAGCCCAAGCATCAGCCCGGATTGAAGACTGGCCTGCGTATGGCGTATCACGCCATTGTCCTTCTCCACATCCCCGTCAGCGGCATTATAATAAAGCGCATTCGAGCTCATCAGGTAGGAAACAACGGCCCCGCCTCGCCAGAACAGGGGCAGCATCCGATTGCGATTCAGCCTCCTTTGAACCGTCACCGGAACTTCCAGGAAATAATACCGGTTGTCATAGGTTTGTAACTCGCCGCCTGAATAGTTATTGTTGGAATTTGTATATGTTAATGATGTTGCGGCAAATAATGACGAGGATGACGGCGCATAGAACAATACCTGGTTGGTTGTCTCAAACCGGACGGAATAATAATGGAGGTTCAACCCGATATCCACCATCCATCGTACGGAAAGTTGCTTCTCGCCATAAATACCCGCCCAGTAAGAGTAGGCCGCCTTAATGTAAGTCTCATTTTGCTTCGACGCGGCGGCAGTCATGTTATATGCCGTCGCAAATGGCTGCGGTACCCCGTAATTGGGTGCATTGATGCCATAACTGGCGTAACCAGGACTGTAATTCGTGGGCGACGGGGAGGTAGCCAGGCCGGCTCCGGCATGGGAATAGATCGAGGCCGCACCCCCGCCCGCCGCAAAACCTGCCCTCCAGGGATGCCGCGGCCGCGCTATGCCCGTGACCGCCGTTTTCACCGGCTGCCGTTCCAGCGCCGGCCCATCAACCCCCCGCCGGGACTCCATTCCCCCGATCAATCCGGGCCGGTACCGCTCCTTCACATTCGCCATCCCCGTCCCTTCGGCCGCTGCCGCCGCTTCAGCCGCTGCCGCCCCTATCACACTTTCCTGAAATCCATTCCCGGTCTTATTCCTCCCGACAAACCTGCTCTCCCCAATGGTCCCATCACCCCCCACATCCCCATTCCCCCCGACATTCCCACGCTCCTCAACATCACTCCCGTTCTCATTTTCCGCGACCCGGCCCGCCGCCCCGCCTCCATTCCCATTTCCCGCCGCACCGGCCAGCTTCCCGGTCCCGACAGCCGGCTTCTCAGTCCCGACAGCCGGAACGACAGCCGCAACGCCGCGCGTCGAAGCCGAATGCCGGTACATCAAAATTCCTCCCGCCAGCAACAGCATCCCCGGAAAAAGCCACCAGATGACAGCCGCCGCCCTCCTCCGCCTGCGCGGTGCAATACCCTGCCGGACACCCGCCCATACGGATTCCGATGGAACAAATTCCAGGTCATGCATCCTTCGCTGCACCTCTTGTTCAAACTTTGGGTCGTGCATAGCTCGTTTCATTTTTTTTTGCAGTCGAGAATTTGTTGATCCAGACGATCAGCAGCGAACGCGCGCGCGCATATTGCGAACGCGACGTCCCTTCCTTGATCCCCAATATCCTTCCAATCTCAACATGACTATATCCTTCAATCGCATGTAAGTTGAAAATAGCCTGATACCCCGGCGGTAACTGCCGGATCAGCTCCGCCAGCTCTTTCGTGCTCATCGCCACCTCCGGATCATCATCCGACACGGGATGCAGCACCCCATCCCTGAACGATAGATCCATTGAGTACCGGCTGTTCTTTTTAAGGTAATTAATGGCTGTATTGACCATGATCCGCCTCACCCACCCGCCCAACTCCCCCGCAAAGTTGAATTGATGCAGATTCCTGAATACCATGATAAAACCCTCCTGCAAGACATCCTCCGCATCTGTCATGGATTTCGTATACCGGTAGCATACGCCCAGCATCGACCCGGCAAATTCATCATACAGCTGCCGTTGGGCAACCGCATCTCCCCCAAGGCAGTCGTTTACCAGCTGGTGATGGTCCATTCTTTCCTGATTAATGTGTTTGACAACGACACGGCTAAAACCGTTGCATCCCTATCTTTGCCCCATGAATACCACCGGATTAATGGAGAGGGACCGCCGGGTGATCTGGCACCCCTATACCCAGCATAAAGACTGGCTGCCCCCCATCCCCGTTCTGCAAGCCAAAGGTAGCTTGTTATTCGATGAAAAAGGCAAGGCCTATATCGACGCGATCAGCAGCTGGTGGGTCAATATCCACGGCCATAGCCACCCCTACATCGCAGAACGCCTGTACCAACAAGCCCTGCGGCTGGAACACGTGATCTTCACGGGGTTCACCCACGAACCTGCCGTCCACCTCGCCGAACGCCTCCTTCCCCTCCTGCCGGGTGAGTTTTCCCGTATCTTCTACTCCGACAACGGCTCCACCGCAGTCGAAGTCGCGATCAAAATGGCCATCCAATTCTGGCGCAACCGGGAAATGCCGGTTCGCAACAAAATCCTCGCTTTTCACCACTCCTACCACGGCGATACCTTCGGCGCCATGAGCGTCAGCGAACGCAGCGTCTTCACCGCTCCCTTTTCCGATTACCTCTTTGAAGTCACCTTTATCGATACTCCTACCCCGGACAACATCGACAGACTCTGTACCGAAGTCCGCAGCCAGGGCAGCGAATTGGCCTGCTTCATCTACGAACCCCTCCTGCAGGCCGCCGGCGGGATGCGCATCTATGAAGCCTCCCTGCTCGACCGGCTGCTTGCCGAAGCCCGCCGGCATGACATCCTCTGCATCGCGGACGAAGTACTGACCGGCTTCGGCCGGACGGGCCGCTTCTTCGCCGGCGAATACCTCCGGCAAAAGGCCGATATCATCTGCCTCAGCAAAGGCCTGACGGGCGGGACCATGGCACTGGGGGTAACCGCGGCAACGGAACCGGTCTTCGAAGCATTCCTTAGCGACGACCGGCGCCTGACCCTCTTTCACGGCCACTCCTTCACCGCCAACCCCCTGGCCTGTACCGCTGCCCTCGCCAGCCTCGACCTCCTGCTGGAACCCGGCTGCATGACCGACATCCACCGCCTCACCGCGAGCCAGGCTGCCTTCCTCAAAACCCTCAACGCCTTTCCGATCGTGAGAAATGCGCGCGCCCTGGGCACCGTCCTGGCCTTCGAGCTGAACATCGGAAAGGACGAATATATGAACACCACAGGCCCGGCTATTACCCGCGACGCCCTCGAAGCCGGGATCTACCTCCGGCCGCTGGGCAATACCGTTTACCTGATGCCCCCCTATTGCATAACCGAAAAAGAAATGGACCAGGTGTATGACTTCCTGATCCATTGTATCCGTCGGTATTCGGAACCGTTAGATCTTCACCGGCACTGACCGGTACATGATATTCGCCGTTACATCCTGACGGGAACAACGATCTTGACCCTGTCCCAGGCCAACGTCACCCGCCTGTCATTGGTCGTCATCGTCAGCTGTTCTACCGGCGTCGATAGATTCTGCACCGGTATGTCCACTTTTAGAACATCCTGGTCCGCATGTTTGTCATGATCCGTACCCCACATCGTCGTGTTGGAATTCAGGATCACCGTCCAATGATCTTTCTCGGGAACGGCGAACATGGAGTACTTCCCCGCCTTGATCGGATGACCGTCGAAACTGACATTCTTCGCAAATGTCAGAATGGTGGGCTCATCGGCCCCGCAGCGATAGGTCTTGCCATAAGGCGCAACCGCTCCGCCGACATGCCTGCCCTTCAGGTAAGGCCGGCCATAATAGATGGTAATGTCCTTGCTCCTGACCGTGTCATGCGGGCTGTGCGGATGATTGGGCTGTGCATAGGAAGAAGAAATACAACCCAACAATAAAACAGTCGCAGCAAACAATGCTTTAGTGAATGACATATAGGTAGTTTTTAGAAATGACAACAATCCTGGAGGATATTGGAATTTCGGGCCACCCGATCCAAAGTTAACGGGGATTTTCTACAAACCGTTGCAACGCCCCCAAAGATTCTTCCATTACCGGCCCCAGCTTCCGGTCATACACGAAGATCCCCAGCTTCTCCCACGGATACCAGCGGAAATGGAATTGGAACCACCACTGCACGGTGAGACTATCCGGGTTTACCAACAGGAACTGAAACCCACCCACAAATTGCTTGCCATTGACCATATCCCAGTTCAATAATACACCGGCGGTATCCGCCTCCTTTTCCTCGACCCGAAGTTGATCCGATCGCAGGAAAGCCCCTGCACCCCCGGAAGGCGAAGAACACCGGATATTTGTCAGCGACGACTGATAAACAAAATCATTCCATTTCTTCCAGTTCCCGAAGTCACTCACCGCCGCATAAACCTCCTGCCGCCGGGAAAGCGGCACATTGATCACCCGCCCGATCCGGATGGTGGAAGGCAAGAGCAACGACAAGGCGGTTAACACCACAAACAAGACCACCAGACCCAAAAAGGCAAACTTGATCAGTCGCATAGGCAAATTACTCCCATTTGAAAACTTTGATGGCGACCGCATACGTGCCGATTCCCCATAAGAGCAATATCCCCAGCTGCTTTCCGCAATCCGTCAGATGCGCGCCCTCAAAAGCGACATTCCGCATCGCATCATTCAGCTGCTTGAGCGGCAGGATCTCGCAGATCTTCTGCAGCCAGACCGGGAACGCCTCCACGGAAAAAAAAGTTCCGCCCAGCAGGAACTGCGGCAACGTGAACAGGTTGGCGAACGGCGGGATCGTGCTTTCACTCTTCGCCACACTGCTGATAATAAACCCGAAACCCATAAAGACGAGCAGACCCACCAGGCTGAGGACCAGCATCTCCAGGAACGTCAACCATCCATGCACCAGCGTAAAATGAAAGAACAGCACCCCGATGCCGATAATAACTACCGCCGTGATCATTTGAAATGCCACCCGCGCAATCCCTTCCCCCATTACAATATATCGTTTCCCTATAGGCGTGGCGAAATATCTTTTGAGCACCAGCTGCTGCCTCAAACTGAAAAATATGAACGCCACCCCGAATACCGCCGCACTCAACAACGAAAACCCCAACATCCCCGGGAGGATAAAATCGATCTCGGAATATTCCCGCCCGGCGATCTTCGGCAGCTCATCCACAATGATCGGCCGGTACCTCACATCCGCATATCGTTCCACCGAATTCTCAAAAACCTGCGCCAGCGCCAGTTTCAGGATCGGGTACTTATCCCCGCCGGCAGAAGAAGTAAGCGTGTGGATCGTGAACTGAGGAATGCCGGCGGCTGAAACCCCGGAATCCACCGTCAGGATCGCCGTTATCCTCCCTTTGACCACATCCTCCCTGATCTTCGCCGTATCCGTTTCTTTCGTCAACCGGATCATCGGATTGCGAAGCAACCCCTTTACAACCCCGAACGCCGTATCGCTCCTGCGCGCCAGCGCAATATCGACCGATGGCGGGCCGCCGCCGATAAACCCGAACACCAGGATGAAGACAAGCGGAAATCCGAAACTAAACGCCACCGCGGAAGGATTGCGAAGGATCGCCTTGAAGCTGCCCCTGGTGATCGCCAGCATCCCCCGAAGCTGGTTGTATTGTTGTGCCATCGGCTGTTGATAATTACGCCTGTTGATCATCAGACTCATTCAATGACCAGGTCGAAAGGCAGCCTTGTCTCGGTCTTGCCCGCCATCGACTTCACCTTCTTTATCGTCTGATACATTCGATACCCATCTTCTCCCAGTTCGTCTTTCATCGACTTTACACTGATCGATCGTTTGTAACTACTCAGCAGCCTGTCCAGGAGCCCCTTTGGTTCGGGGTATTCCAACAGCCGGTAGTCACTGGTCTTCGCCATCCGCGCCGCACAATCGACCGCATCCTGCAGATTGCCGATCCGGTCTACCAACCCGAGCTTGACGCCCATCGTCCCGCTCCATATCCTTCCCTGGGCGATACTGTCGATATAATCCATCGATTTTTTCCGGCCATCCGCCACCCGGGTCTTGAAATCCCGGTAGATCGTATCGACATCACCCTGGATCAGCGTGCGCTCGGCAGGCGTCAGCGGCCGGGTAACAGTCATAATATCTCCTTCAGGCGCGGTCTTGACCACGTCAAACGTCACCCCCAGCTTGTTCTTGAAGAATGCTTGGAAGTTAGGCACGATCGAGAACACCCCGATCGAACCGGTAATCGTTCCCGGCAACGCAAAAATACTGTCGGCATTACACGAAAGATAATACGCGCCGCTCGCCGCGACATCCCCGAAACTGATCACAACCGGCTTCCCATCCTGACGCGCCAACGTGACCTCCCGCCAGATATTTTCACTGGCCAGCGAACTGCCGCCGCCGGAATTCACCCGGATCACGATCGCCTTGACATCCTCGTCGAACCGGGCTTTCCGGATCAACCAACGATAGGTGTCCGACCCGATCTCCTCCTGCTCCCCCTTTCCATCGACTACCTCGCCCTCGGCATAGATCAGCGCGATCTCATCCTTGCCCGTCGCCT
>DATJMG010000007.1:0-19461 GCA_035508835.1 Puia sp. | reverse complement strand
GGTGGCGGCGGCGGTGGCGGCGGCGGGTTTTTGCGAGGCGGAGGATCGGGGGGTAATTGATGGATGGGGAGCCAGGCTGGTGATGATCGTATCCCGGGAAAAAAGGAAAATAAAAAGCAGTAGTTTGCTCATGGGGAGAGTCTTGGTTCGATCAATTTAAAAATAAAGCGCGAGGCGGCATGGGCTAAAACGATTTAGTTTGTTATCTTTATCTTCGTCGCGTGACTCAAACACACCTATTTATTAATGAAGAAAGTTTCGATCAGTGATATTGCCCGCAAGGCCGGAGTATCTGTCTCTACTGTTTCATTTGTGATGAACGACAAGGCGGTCAAGATGAGAATCAGCCGCGAGGTCATAGAGAAAGTTGAAAATGTCGCGCGGGAAATGGGATACCGGCCAAATCAGTTGGCGAGGGGGTTGCGGACGGGCAAGACGAAGACGATAGGGCTGATCGTAGAGAATATTTCAAATGCCTTCTTTGCCACGCTGGCCAAGACGATCGAAGATGAGGCGAAGAAGTACGATTATAAGGTGGTGTATTGCAGTACGGATAACGATGAGGTCAAGGCGCGGGAGCTGATCAATATGTTGTCGCAGCGTCAGGTTGATGGTTACATTATCACGCCGACGCCGCAGCTGGCCGATGAGATACTCAAGCTGCAGGCGGAGAACAAGCCGGTGGTGCTGATCGACCGGTATTTCCCCGAGAGTCCGACGATCCCGGCGGTGCTGGTGGACAACCGGGAGGGGGTGGCAAAGGGGACGGAATACCTGATCGGGAAAGGATACCGGAAGATTGCGCTGGTTACGATCGAGGCGGACATGGCGCATATGAAGGACAGGTTGGCGGGTTATTATGATGTGTTGCAGAAACACGGTATTCCCGTTGACGAGCAGCGGGTGAAGGTGGTGCCGTACCGGGCGGATCGGGAGACGGCGCTCCGGATGATCGGCGAATTGCTGGATGGAGCGGGCAGAGAGATCGACGCGGTATTTTTTCTCACGAATTATCTGGGCGTGTTGGGTATCGAAGTCATCAAAAAGAAACAATTGAAGATACCCGAACAACTGGCGGTGCTTTGTTTCGATGATAATGATATCTTCCGGCTGTATACGCCGACGATCTCGGTCATCCGGCAGCCGATCGAGTCGATCGGGCAGGAAGCCATGTGCACGCTGATGGCGAGGCTGAAGCATTCCGGCGGTGATGAAGGTATTGTGCATACCGATCTGAAGCAGTTGGAGACGAAGCTGATCGCGCGGGAATCGATCTGATGCGGGTGGGATGAGTGCGGATGGTCATTTGATTTTGTTTTTATACGTAATTTCAAATATATTTACAACAGCCAGGCTACCAGAACTGCCATTAGGCTTTTGAGAAAGTGACTTTATTACATCAAACCGAGAAACTGCTGCTTCGGCAAGTCGCCCGCCACGATGAGAAAGCATTCAAAACTTTATTCGAGGCGTATCAGCCCAGGCTTTACCATTACCTGATCGGGATCATCAAGTCGAAGGAGACGGCGGAGGAAATGGTGATCGATGTTTTCCTGAAGATCTGGCAGCAGCGGGGGATGTTGGCGGGGGTGGAACGTTTTGACGCTTTTTTGTTCCGGATCGCGTTCAATCATTCCGTGGATTTTCTCAGGCGGGCGGCGCGGAATCCGAAGATCAAGGATATTATCTGGCAGGAAATGGAACTGGCGGGCGGGGAGCCATCCGACGAGCCGGTGCTGGTCAAGGAATACGAGGTCAAATTGAAGGAGGCGATCGGGATGTTGTCGCCGCAGCGGCAGCTGATCTTCCGGATGAGCCGGGAGAAGAATTTCAGTCATTCGGATATTGCCGAGAAGCTCCAATTATCAAAATATACGGTCAGCAATCATATCACTGAATCCCTTCGGTTCATCCGCGCTTACCTGGCGAATTTCCTGACTATTCTGCTGCTTTTTTTCCTGTAGAGGCCGGTAGGTTTTCCTGTAGAAGCTGGTAGTTTTTCCTTTATAAGCCGGAAGTGCCAAAAAAGTTAAAAAATTATTAACAGCCATTAGTTGTCGGGGGTCGAATATTCGTCCTTGTTGTAAATGGGGGGTTCCCTTTTGCCATGCCCGGAGGTAATGCTGACGATATGCGGTTGAGGTATTTGCTGGAAAAATATCTGGCCAGTGACTGTTCTTATTCGGAATTGGAGGAGTTGTTGGGGGTGGTGAAGGAGGGCGGCGGCGAAGGAGCGTTGTACGAAACGCTGGAGGCGTTCTGGCGGGAAACCAGGTGGGAAAAGCCGGCCCAGGATGTGGATAGTGTGGCGTTATACCGGGCGATCATTTTGCGGGAGGGGGAGATCAGCCGGAAGCGGCGGTTGCGGCGGCGGCGGTTCGTCCGGTACCGGACGGCCGGGCTGGCGGCATTGCTGGCCCTGGTGTTTGCGGCGTACCTGGTGACGGTGTTGCGGCGGGGGCCGTCGAATGTGGACAAGCCGGTCGCTGCGGCCGGGAACCGGTTCAGGAACGATGTCAAGCCGGGCGGAAACCGGGCAGTGCTGGTGCTGGCCAGCGGGCAATCCATCGTGCTGGACAGTGCGGGGACGGGGATGCTGGCGATGCAGGGCGGAATGAAAGTGCTCAAGCTGAACGACGGTCAACTGCAATACCGGAAGTCTGACGATCTCAAGGCGGACAGCGCGCCGGTCTACAATACGATCACCACGCCGCGGGGCGGACAGTTCGAGCTGATCCTGCAGGACGGCACAAAGGTGTGGCTGAATTCAGAATCGTCCCTGCGGTTCCCGACGGCTTTTGTGGGCAATGAGCGGGATGTGGAGTTGAGCGGCGAAGCGTATTTCGAGGTGGCGCCGCATGCGGTCGATCCTTTCAAGATCTATATGTTGCACCAGGATGGGGTCGAGATCAAAAAACGGAAAGAGATCGATGTGCTCGGGACCAGCTTCAATGTCATGGCGTATGATGAAGAGAAGGTGGTGAGGACGACATTGGTGGAAGGCGCGATCCGGGTAGGGGATGAGGAGGAGAAGCGGGTGTTGAAGCCGGGGCAGCAGGCGGAGTGGGCGGAAGGTACGGGGGGTGCGGCCGGGGCGGCCGGGATGACGGGGGCGGCAGCGGCTGCGGGGTTGGGAGCGGATGTGATCCGGGTGTCGGATGATGCGGATGTAGATGCGGCGGTGGCGTGGAAGAACGGCTTCTTCAGCTTCGACCGGTCGGATATCCGGACGATCATGCGGCAGCTTTCGCGTTGGTATGATCTGAAGGTCATCTATAATAATGGTACGGGGGTCGGGAAGCCCAAGGTGTTCTGGGGCGGGATACAGAAAAACCTTCCGCTGTCGGATGTGCTCAAGATCCTGGAGAAGAGTGGTGTCCGCTTCTACGTTGACGGCAACAATGTAATCGTAAATATGTAAAAACTCATGAGGCCCCGGAGGGGTCTCGTCCGAAGGACAATCATTAGCGCTTTGCCGGAGATGCGCTAATTTTTGGAAAGGCGTATCTCCGGCACAAAAACAAAGCTATGATGAAATGAAAGCCCATTACTCTTAAAGATTGAAGCCAAACACGGCGTTGCTCATGGAGGCGCCGGAAAATAAAAAACCGTCCCGGCTGGACCCCGGGACGGGGAAGCGTTTGGCTCTTAACCACAATCTTGACGCGACTGCTATTTTAATTCACCAAACAATTACAAAAGTATGTTTTTAACTGCTATTTGTGAAACTTTGCCGGACAGGCAAGGTCTTTTGAAAAAGTCTGTTCTTCTGCTTTTGCTTCTTTCCTTTACTTTTCTATCCTTCGGGGTTTATGCTGAAAAGCCCAATCAGGCGATCACGCTTTCGGGGGAGAATGTCTCCCTTCAGAAGGTGTTCAAAAAAATCACTAAAATGACGGGTTATTCCATCTTCAGTGATTACAATTTATTACAGGAGGCGGGTCTGGTGACGGTGAATGTGAAGAACGCTTCGCTCGAGGCGGCACTGGATAGCTGCTTGAAAGACAAGGGGCTAGGCTTTGAAATTATTGGTAAGACGATTGTGATCAGCCGCAAGCCGGTTGTGCCGGCCGCTGCGCCTGTGCCGGTTGAAGCGGCGCCGGGGCCGCCGCCGATCGATGTGCATGGCCGGGTTGTGGATGAGAAGGGGTCTCCTGTAGTAGCGGCTACCGTCGAGGTACGGGGTACAAAGAAGGTCACGACGACCAATGACAACGGGGAGTTTACGCTGACCGGCATTGCCGATAATGCGGTGCTTCTTATCTCCAGTGTCGGGTTCGACCGGGCCGAGGTGAGGGTTGCGGGGCAGACGCAGGTTTCGGTTACGTTGAAAATAAACGGCACCTTGAGTGAGACGGTTGTAACGGCGCTGGGTCTTGTCAAGGAAGCCCGGAAGGTGGGTTATTCGGTTGCAGTTGTGAGCGGCGACCAGTTGAACCAGGCGCGGGAGACCAACGTGGCGTTGTCCCTCGACGGGCAGGTGGCCGGTCTGCAGGTGCGTGGAAGCAATGGCGGTCCGGGCGGTACGGCCCTGCTCCTACTGAGAGGCGTGGCCAGTATCAATGCGGGCGGACCGCCGCTGTTCGTGATCAACGGGGTGCCCATGGACAACAGCCAGCGCGGTGCGGCCGGGGAATGGGGCGGCTCGGACAACGGTGACGGGATCGGCAATATCAACCCCGACGACATCGAGACCATGACGGTGCTGAAAGGCCAGGCGGCTTCGGCGCTCTACGGCGCCCGGGCTTCCAACGGGGTCATCATGATCACCACCAAATCGGGCAAGCGGGGCCAAACCGATATCAACTACAATATAAATTCACTGTGGGACAAAGCCATCAACAGCACCGATTTCCAATACCAGTACGGCCAGGGTCTCGAAGGAGCCAAACCTACTACGGCCATCGGCGCGCAGAATACGAACCGGTTCAGCTGGGGCTCTCAACTGGACGGCAGTCCGACGATCCAGTTCAACGGCCAGAACTATGCGTATTCGGCCTATACCTATAAGCAGAATATGAATCAATTTTACCGGATCGGGCCTTCGCTGACCAACACGATCTCGGCCAGCGGCGGTAATGACCGGGGTAATTTCCGGTTGTCGGCATCTACGCTCGACAACAGCTCGATCGTACGCAGCGCCGGCATCAGCCGGAAGACGATCAACCTGAACGCTACCGAAAAGTTCACCGATAAACTAAGCGCCACGGTGATCGTCAACTATATCGACCAGCAGGACAGGAACCAAACACAGCTTTCCGACGGTCCCGGGAATCCCAATAACTTCCTGGAACTGGCGGCCAACGTCAACGACAATATTTTCAAGCCCGGCTATAATGCAACGACGGGAATGGAGACGCAGTTCAGTGACGATAACTATGCTACCAATCCCTGGTTCGTGGTCAGCAAATGGATCAATACCATCGGCCGCGGCCGGCTGATCTCGAATGTTTCCGGGAAGTACCAGTTCACGCCCTGGCTCTATGCCATGGTACGGATGGGTTTTGACAACGAGAATGACCGGCAATTGGCTGTGACCCCGACGGGTACGTTGTATTCCTATAATAGTGCGGGACAATCGGGTCAGCTCAACGGATTGACGACGCAACAGCATTATGAACTGAATGTGGACGAGCTGGTCGGCGTCAACCACAAGCTCTACAAGGACCTGAGCCTGGATGCTACGCTGGGCGCCACGGAGCGGAAGGACCGGTGGGAACTGGAGCAGCTCAATGGCAGCCAGTTTGTGATCCCCTACCTGTATACGCCGAGCAACGTGGTCACCTTCAACAGGACCTATCAGTATGCGCTGACCGAAGTCAATTCGGGCTACTATACGCTGGATTTCGACTGGGATAACTGGTTGATCATCAACACTACGGGCCGGTATGATGCCTACTCCACGCTGCCGTCCAGCAATAACAGCATTTTTACCCCGTCGGTATCGGGCAGTTTCGTTTTCACGCAGTTCGTACCGAGCAATGTCCTGACCTATGGGAAGATACGGGCAGCTTATGCCGAGACCAGCGGCGAGCCCAATTCCGGAAACTTCTTAAGCGGCGCTTACCAGGATAATATCTACTATGGTGTAGGCAATCCGATCAACGGGACGCCGACCGGCACTTACAGCTCGGCGTTGCCTAACCTGTTCCTCAAGCCGTTCACCAAGGGAGAAGAAGAATTCGGATTTGAACTGAAGTTCTGGCAAAACCGCTTAGGCATTGATGCCGATTATTTTACGAGCACTACCCACCATGAGATCACGAGCGCGGTCCTCAGCGAGGCCACGGGCTATTCCAGCGATATCGTCGGTACGGGATCGATCCAGAACCGCGGCGCGGAGGTGAAACTGACGGGTACGCCTGTCAAGACCAGGAATTTCGAATGGGACCTTACGGTCAACTATACCCACGTGGTCAACAAGGTCCTGCAGACCGACGAAGCCGGCGACGATATCCAACTCGGCGGCTATCGTCCGCTGAATGCGTATACGGCCCTGGTCAAAGGGATGTCCGGGCCGCAGATCCTGGCGCATGATTATGTCCGGGATACAAAGGGCAATATCGAAGTCAACGATAACGGTCAGCCGCTTGCAGCTGTCGGCTATACGCCGTTCGGCAGCGTGACGCCGACCGATTATGGCGGCGTAAGGACCGATTTCTCGCTGAGGAGCTGGCGGCTGTCCGCGCTCTTTACCTACAACTATGGCAGCAAGATCCTGTCGGCCACCAATTACTGGTCGCTCTATCGCGGGCTGAACAAGGAGACGCTGGTCGGACGTCAGGGCGGTATTACGACGGGTGTGAATGCGACGACGGATGCCCCCAATACGGTTGCAGCTACCGCCCAGGATTATTACCAGGCGCTTGGCGCCGTATCGCGGGTTAACGTGCTGAACGGCGATTATATCCGGCTAAAGCAGCTTACGCTTGGCTATACGTTCGATCACAGGATGCTTGGCGATAACCCGGTGTTCAATTCGATCACCATATCGGCTGTGGCGCACAATCTATGGTTGATCATGAAAAAGAGTACCAATATCGATCCGGAGTCTGAATTCCAGGCCAGTGTATATTCGCTGGGGATCGAAGGCACCAGCCTGCCGGCCACCACGACGTTCGGATTCAATGCTACCTTCAAATTCAAAAATTAGAAAATTATGAGAAAGACCTGGTTATATATGAGTTCTGTCTTTTTGTTGACATTGGGAGGTTGCACGAAAAACTTCACCGCCGTCAATACGGACCCCACCCAGGCGTCTGCTTCGGTGTTCGATCCGAACCTGCTGTTGCCGACCGCCGAGGAAAACTACTTCTATGCCAATCAGGGTTATAGCGGTCCGATCCTTTTCCAGAGCATGTGGGCGCAGATCTTTGCATCTGCAGAGTACCCCAGCTATTACAGCAATGGCGATAAATATGTCGCGTCCAGCAATATTCTGACCTATGATGCCAGCATCTGGAATGATGCCTATACGGCGGCGGGGTATGCCTATACGATCCAGCAGCTGATCAAAAGCAAGAAAGATACGGCAGCGGGCAATCTCAATGGTATCGCCCTGATCGTGCAGCTGCTCAATCTCGAGCTGATTACGGACACATACGGCGACTGTCCTTATACGCAGGCGCTGCAAGGTGCGAGCGGGGTTGCCGAGCCGGTGTATGATGCACAGAAGACCATTTACCTTTCGATGTTGAATAAACTGGATTCCGTCCTTCCGACATTGAATGCCGCGGGAACTTTGCCGACGAACGATATCGTTTATTCGGGTAATATCGCAGAGTGGCAGAAGTTCGGCTATTCGCTGATGTTGCGGATGGCCATGCGGTTGACGAATGCCGATCCGACCGATGCCCAGACTTATGCTGAAAAGGCGTATGCCGGCGGGGTCTTCGGCAGCAATGCGGATAATGCCTATATCACCTTCGATCACACCGACGGTTATAACAATGGTAATTCCAGTGCGTTGCAGGTACAGGAAGATTATTCGGAGGTCAGGTGGGGTCAGGTGCTGATCAATTATCTGAAGACGACAAACGATCCGCGGCTTTCGGTTATCGCGGAAGTGCCGGAGCCCGGCCTGAAGAATGCGGCCAATGAAAGCCTGGCGGGAAATTCCACGGCTGCTGTGCAGGTGGGGATGCCGAACGGATATGATGAGAACGGCGGCTCCACGGATATCAGCAATGCGCCCGGCTATCCCGGCCCGACCGGCACAGGCAGCGACGCCAATCCGACAGGGGGCTATTCGCGGCCTACTTCGGCGCTCTACCTGTCGCTGAACACGCCGGGGTTCATCCTGACGTATGCGCAGACGGAATTTTTGCTCGCGGAAGCTGCCGCGAGAGGGTGGAGTGTCGGGGCGTCTGCTTCGACGCACTATGCCAACGGGCTGACGGCGGCTTTGCAGACCTACGGGACGCTTAACGGCACGACGCCGATCAGTGCGGGTACTGCTGCGGCGTATGCGACGGCCAATCCGCTGGATGTGTCTTCGCAGACCAATTCCATCAATATGATCGCCATGCAGTATTGGGTCCTGGAGGGCACGCTGTTCGACTTCTCCGAAGCCTGGAGCAACTGGCGGCGGACGGGTATCCCGGCGCTTACGCCGGTGAATTACCCCGGGAACTTTACGAATGGGACGATCCCGCGGCGGGAGATCTATCCGTCTTCGGAAGGGACAACGAATCCGGGCAATTACAAGTCGGCGGTGAGCAACCTGAGCGGCGGAGATAACTGGACGTCGCATGTCTGGTGGGATCAATAGATGCCGGGTGGGTCAGGAGATCTTTGGCGGAGTCAACAGATTTTTGGCGGAGTCGATTTGGATAAATAAAAGTTTGCAGCAGTTGGTTCTTTCATATGACAAGGCTACCTTCGGGTAGTCTTGTTTATTTAAAGTGCTATGAGAAAAATGATCATACGGGGTGCGGTCGTGCTTGTTCTTTTGGCCGTGGCGGGGCTTTGGGGGGTGGGGGTACGGGCACAGGGAACATCTCAGGGGCCCCTGTTCAAGTTGTTGTCGCCGAAGCAGACCGGCATTCATTTCAGCAATGATATCAAGGAGAGTGAGGAGCTGAATGTGCTGACCTATGAGTATTTCTATAATGGCGGCGGGGTTGCGGTGGGTGATATCAATAATGACGGGTTGCCCGATCTGTTCTTCACAGCGAACAGCAAGCCTTGTAAGTTATTTCTCAACCTGGGCGGAATGAAATTCCGGGATATCACGAAAGAAGCAGGGTTGGAAGGGCGGCCGGGCGGCTGGAAAACCGGAGTGACGATGGCGGATGTGAATGGGGACGGGTTGCTGGATATCTATATCTGTTATTCCGGCAAGGATGCGTCGCTTCGGGGCAATCAGCTTTTTATCAACCAGGGGAATCTGACCTTCAAGGAGGAGGCGGCAAAGTATGGGCTGAATGACTCCGGGTATTGCACGCAGGCTGCCTTTTTTGATTATGACAATGACGGCGATCTGGATATGTTCCTTTTACGGCATTCGGTCAAGAAGATCGACAATATGGAGCTCGCGAAATACCGCAATGATCTGGACCCGCTCGCGGGGGACAAGCTGTATGAGAACAGGGGCGGTCATTTTGTGGATGTCTCGAAAAAGGCGGGGCTGCGGCAGAGTCCGCTCACGTATGGGCTGGGTATCGCGATCGCGGATGTCAATAAAGACGGCTGGCCGGACGTCTATGTTACGAATGATTACAATGAGCCGGACTATTTATACATCAACAATCATGACGGGACGTTCACGGATTGGGCGGACAGCTGTTTCCGGCATCTGGCGCAGTTCTCCATGGGCGTGGACATTGCCGATATCAATAATGACGGGTTGCCGGATGTCATGAACCTGGATATGCTGCCGGAGGATAACCGGCGGCAGAAGCTGCTGCAATTGCAGGAGAATTATGAGTCGTTCCAGCTGATGACTTCGCAGGGGTTGCAGGAGCAGTACATGCGGAATATGCTGCAATTGAATAACGGGGATGGAACGTTCAGTGAGATCGGGCAGCTGGCGGGGGTGTCCGCGACGGATTGGAGCTGGACCCCTTTGCTGGCGGATTTTGACAACGATGGGTATAAGGATCTTTTTATAACGAACGGGTATCTGCGGGATTATACCAATAAAGATTTTTTGCGGTATTGGGGGGATTACAAGATCCGTCAGGCGATGGACAGGGAGCCGGTGAAGCTGATGGACCTGATCGACTCGATGCCGTCCTCCAGGTTGAAGAAGTATATCTTCCGGAACAATGGTGATCTGACCTTTACGAATATGCAGACCGCGTGGGGGATCGATCAGGCTGCGGTCTCTTCCGGTGCTGTATATGCGGATCTGGATGGAGACGGGGATTTGGACCTGGTGGTGAATAATCTCAATTCGGAGGCTTTTGTTTATCGGAATATGAGCAGGGAGCAGGGGGGCGGATCGTATCTCGCGGTGAAGCTTGAAGGCCGGGGCGGGAATACGGCGGCGATCGGCGCCAAGGTGTATGTGTATGGCAGGGTTGGGCGTCCGGGAGTTGGGGATGGCGGGCGGCTGGCCGGCGGGGTTGGGGCGGCGGAGATGATGCAATATGAGGAGGTCGATCCGGCGCGGGGGTATTTGTCGTGTGTGCCGGCGGAGCTGCATTTTGGGATGGGTAAGGCGGAGGCGGCGGATTCGGTGGTGATCGTCTGGCCGGACGGGATGCGGCAGGTGATGAGAGGGGTGAAGGTCAATCAGCGGTTGGTGGTGAAGGAGGAGGGTGGGGCCGGGGGTGGCGGGGCCGGGTTGGGGAGCGGCGGGAAGGCAGGATTTGCGCGGTATCCGGGGCCGACGGTTTTTAGCAAGGCGGCCGATCTTATCGATTACAACCAGGTGGGTTTTGGCGATAATGATTTCAAGCGGCAGCCGTTGATGTTATTCATGTATTCGCGGGTAGGGCCGGTGATCGAGAAAGCGGATCTCGACAAGGATGGGCGGGAGGACCTTTTCGTGAGTGGTGATAAGGTCCGGCCGGGCAGGATATACATGCAGCGGGAGAATGGCCGGTTTGAGGCCGCCGGGTTTTCGTTGGGTTCGGAGGATAGTTCGACGACGGCGGCGGCGGCTTTTTTCGATGCCAATGGGGACGGCTGGCCCGATCTGTATATCGCGAAAGGCGGGTATTCGTTGTGGGAGCCGAATACGCCGGTGTTGCAGGATGTGTTGTATCTGAATGACGGGGAAGGCGGTTTGGTCAGAGCGGACGGGGCGTTGCCGGATGTCAGCGCTTCGGCCAAGTCCTGTGTGCGGCCTTGTGATTTCGACAACGATGGGGACATCGATGTATTTGTCGGCGGGAGGGTGATCCCCGGTCAGTATCCGTTGACACCGCGGAGTTATTTGCTGGTCAATGACGGCAAGGGGCACTTCAGTGAGGTTAAGACCCCATTCGATCATATCGGGATGGTAACGGATGCGCAGTGGGTAGACCTTGACGGGGATGGGCGGAAGGATCTGGTGCTGTGTGGGGAATTCATGCCGGTCATGGTGTTCATGAATACGGCGACGGGTTTTGTGGATCGGACGGCGGATTATTTCGGAAAGGTTACGCCGGGCTTCTGGAATGTGCTTTCGGTTGCCGACATCGACGGGGATGGCAAGCCGGACCTCATTGCGGGTAATCTT
This sequence comes from Puia sp., assembly GCA_035508835.1. Taxonomy (GTDB): domain Bacteria; phylum Bacteroidota; class Bacteroidia; order Chitinophagales; family Chitinophagaceae; genus Puia. The sequence continues at coordinate 7,793 of DATJMG010000007.1, read as the reverse complement.
GGGTTGAATAGTTGTATAAAGGTTTCGGAGAAGCAGCCGGCGGAACTGTACTATGCCGATTTCGATCATAACGGGTCGATCGATCCGTTCCTGAATTTCTATATTCAGGGCGTCAGCTATCCGTTTGTGAGCCGGGATGAGCTCAACGCGCAGATGTTTTCGATGCGCAGGAAGTTCAATTCCTATAAAGCATATTCGACGGCTACGATGAAGGATATCTTTTCGCCCGAGGAGCTTGCCCAGGCGGGCAAGCTAACGGCTACGGAGAGCCGTACGGTCTGTTGGCTGAACCGGGGTGGGCGGATGGAGTCCGTGCCGTTGCCCGTCGAGGCGCAGTTTGCGCCGGTGTGCAAGGTGGTGACCGGAGATTTCGACGGGGATGGAAAAGCGGATGTGTTGTTGTTGGGCAATCATTCGGATAACCGGTTGAAGATGGGGAGTATGGATGCGAGTTACGGCTGTTTGCTCCGGGGGGATGGGCGTGGCGGTTTTTCGTATGTCCTGCAGCCGGCCGCGGGGTTATCGGTGAAGGGGGATGTAAAGTCGGCGGTCGAGATTGTGATTGGCGGCGAGAAGTACCTGGTGATCGGGGTGGCGGAGGGGAGGATCCAATTCTACAAAGAGCGATGATGAGACGTATACTGATTATTATTTTGTTTCTGGGGTCTGTTCGGGTTGAGGCCCGGAAGGGAGGAACGCCGTCGTTGGGCGGCAGGTTGACGGCGGAGGTGAGACCGGCGTTGTATGCGATCACGATGGTGATGGTTCATGATGTGGTGGATCCGCCCGCGGCGAGCCGGTATTATTCGTATATAACGCTGGCCGCGTATGACCTGGTGGCGAGGCATGACCGCGCGATGGCGCCGCCGGCGGCATTTATCCGGAGTTATCCGGCGGATCCGGTGGGGAGGGGGGGTGATGATCGGATGGCGGGGGCGGGTGATGATCGGGTCGCGGCGGGGGATGATGGTCGGATCGCGGCGGCGGGGGATGGTCGGATATCGGCGGGGGATGGGGATTACCGGATTGCGGCGGTGTATGCGATCCTTGAGACGGGGCGGCAGATGCTGCCGTCGGGGTATTTGTTGGAGAAGGAGGAGCGGCAGTTCGTGAGCAAGCTTCATAAGTGGGGTGTCCCGCAGCGGGTAGTGGACCGGAGTCTGGCGGCGGCGCGGGTGGTCGTGCAGAAGGAAATCGGCTTTGCGGAGGAAGACAGGTACAATCTGCTGAGCGCGAAATTACGTTATACGCCATTGAAGACTGATTCGGCGTGGTATCCTACGCCGCCGTCGTACCTCGAGGCGATTGAGCCGAATTGGCGGATCATCCGGCCGATGATCATCGATAGTCCGGATCAGTTCATCCCGCCGCCGCTGACTTCTTTCAGCAAGGATACGGCCAGCGCTTTTTACCGGCTGGCGATGGAGGTCTACCGGATCAGCAAGGATACGGGGGCGAAGTCGATGTATGAGCGGACGATCGCGGGCTTCTGGGATTGCAATCCGTTTGCGATTGCAACGTCGGGGCACATGATGATCGGGTTGAAGAAGATGAGTCCGGGCGGCCATTGGATGGATATCGCGGGGAATGCGGCGGCGGTGGCGGGGTTGGGATTCGATAAGACGGTGGAAGCAGAGACGCTGGTGGCGGTGACGCTGATGGATGGCTTTATCTCCGCCTGGGATGAGAAATACCGTAGTAACCGCCTTCGTCCGGAGACCTATATCGATCGTTATATCGATCCGCGCTGGCAGCCTTATTTGCAGACCCCGCCGTTCCCGGAATATACCAGTGCTCACAGCGTGATCTCGTCGGCGGCGGCGCAAGTGCTGACGTATCTGTTCGGTGACCGGATCGACTATACGGATAATGCGGAGGAGTTGTTCGATATCAAGCCGCGGACGTTCCATTCTTTTCGTGAGGCAGCGGCGGAGGCCGCGATCTCCAGGTTGTATGGCGGGATCCATTATCGGGATGCGGTGGTGAATGGTCAGACGGAGGGAATTGCGCTGGGGAAATGTATTGTGGGACGGTTGCGGGCGGCCGGGGTGAAGCCGGTGCGGTAATTCGACCCATTTGCCCTATTTTTACCCAAATTTTTGACCCATGAATTTGCATGAATATCAGGCCAAGGAGCTTTTGAAGAAATACCAGGTACCTGTACAGGAAGGCATTCCGGTGGATAATGCGGGGGCGGCGGAGGAAGCATATAAGCATTTGAGGGTTCAATTCGGAAATAATTTCGCGGTGGTGAAGGCTCAGATCCATGCGGGCGGCCGGGGAAAGGGTACGATCCAGGGTACGGACCAGCGGGGCGTCGCAGTCGGGAAGAGTGCGGAGGAGATCAGGCAGATCGCCAGCAGGATATTGGGCGGAACGCTGGTGACGATCCAGACGGGGCCGGCGGGGAAAAAGGTCAATAAAGTTTTGATCGCTCAGGATGTATATTATCCCGGCGCCAATCCGGTGAAGGAATTCTACCTTTCGGTCCTGCTGGACCGGGGCAGGGGGCAGAATGTTATCATGTACAGTACGGAGGGGGGGGTGGATATCGAGGAGGTAGCGCACAAGACCCCGGATAAGATCTTCAAGGAGTGGGTTCATCCGGGCGGGGGGCTGCAGCCTTTCCAGGCGAGGAAGATTGCTTTCAACCTGGGGTTGAGCGGTGAGGCGTTCAAGAGCTGTGTGCGGTTCGTCACCCATCTTTACAATGCTTATCTGGGGTTGGATTGCTCCATGCTGGAGATCAATCCGCTGTTCAAGACGAGTGATGAAAAGATCATTGCGGTGGATTGCAAGATGAATCTGGATGATAATGCGCTGATGCGGCATCCTGAGCTCGAAGCCTTGCGGGATATCAGTGAGGAGGATCCCACGGAGGTGGAGGCAGGGAAGTACAATCTGAATTTCGTGAAGTTGGATGGGAATGTCGGTTGTATGGTGAATGGCGCAGGCCTGGCGATGGCGACGATGGATATGATCAAGCTGAGCGGCGGTGAGCCGGCCAACTTCCTGGATGTCGGTGGTACGGCCAATGCGCAGACGGTGGAGGCCGGGTTCCGGATCATCTTGAAGGATCCGAAGGTGAAGGCGATCCTCATCAATATCTTTGGCGGCATCGTCCGGTGTGACCGGGTGGCGCAGGGGGTGATAGATGCTTATAAGTCTATCGGCGATATCAAAGTTCCTATTATTGTGCGGCTGCAAGGCACGAATGCCGAGGAAGCGGGGCAGCTGATCAAACAGAGCGGTCTCAAGGTGCAGTCGGCTATCCTGCTGAGTGAAGCGGCGGCGTTGGTCAACAAAGCCGTGTCCTGAGATGGGCACGGTCCTTTCTCAAATAGAAGAGTCGGTTCGGGTGATCAGATCGCGGTGTGCCCTGGAGCCCCGGATAGGTATTGTGTTGGGCAGCGGGCTGGGCAACCTCGTGCGGGAGATCACGGTGGAGCAGGAGATCGATTATGAATCGATCCCGCATTTCCCTGTCTCTACGGTAGATGGGCACTGTGGGAAGCTCATCTTCGGCCGGTTGAGCGGGCGTCCGGTGGTCATCTTGTCGGGCCGGTTCCATTATTATGAAGGGTATACACCGCAGCAGGTGGTCTTTCCGATCCGGGTGCTGAAGTTCCTCGGCGTCGAGACCCTGTTGGTATCCAATGCTGCCGGCGGGATGAATGCGGCTTTCAGGGTGGGGGATCTGATGATCATCCGGGATCATATCAGTCTGTTCACGGTCAACCCCTTGCTCGGCAAGAATGAGAGCGGGCTGGGGCCGCGGTTCCCCGATATGAGCGAGCCGTACAGCAAGGAACTGATCCGGAAGGCCAAGGTGGTGGCGGAGCGGCTGGGCATAGAAGTTCGGGAAGGGGTGTATGCGGGCGTGACGGGGCCCAGTTTCGAGACGCGTGCAGAATACAAGTTGTTGCGTATTGTTGGCGGGGATGCGGTGGGGATGAGTACGGTGCAGGAGGTTATTGCGGCGCGGCATCTGGGTCTGGCGGTGTTTGCGATGAGTGTGATCACGGACCTCGGCATCCGGGAGGAGGAGAACCTGATCACGCATGAGGAGGTATTGGCGGCCGCCGGTGCGGCGGAGCCGAGGCTGGCGGCGGTGTTCAAGGCGCTGGTTGGGGAGTTGTAACAATTAACTTTTCATATAATCACCGATGGCCGCTTAATGAGTAATTTGGCCCGAATTCTCTCAATTGTGAACCGATTCCGAGTCAAAATAGCCGGGATAACGATGACCGTACTTCTTTGGGGAACGGGGCTAATGGCGCAGAATCCGATGCAACGGTTCGGCGGTATGGGCGGTGGTGGTCAGAAGACGTCGGATACGCTGGAACACCGGAAGCCCGATACCATCACCATCCACTACCGGTACCTGGATTCCAGCCGGTTGAATACTTTGGATTCGAGCATCCTGGATTTCGGGACAAAGATCCCGAGGCCGGATAACTGGATCAATCTGGGCAATCTGGGGACACCGGCGCGTGATCTGGCGTTCTCGCCGCTGATGCAGTCAGGTTTCGATATGGGGTTTCATTCTTATGACATCTATACCTACACTGTCGATCAGGCCCGGTTCTACAATACGACGAAGCCTTATACGGAACTAGGTTATTTACTCGCCAGCAAGGCGGAGCAGTTCATCAGCGTATTCCACACGCAGAATATCCGGCCGAACTGGAATTTCGTATTCCAGTACCGGTTGATCAATGCGCCGGGAACTTTGCCGAATCAAAATACCAATCACAATACGTTCAGGGTTACATCCTGGTATCAGGCACGAAATAAGCGATACCAGAATTTCCTGATCTTCGTGGCCAACAAGCTCGAGGCTTCGGAGAATGGCGGATTGCAGAATTCGACCGACCTGGATTCCGCGAATTACAAAAATCAGCAAACGCTGCCGACCAATCTGGGGAATGGATTGCTGGCGAATACGGGAAATCCGTTCGGGGTGGGGATAACAACCGGCACCAAGTATTCGACCACGACTTTCGAGTTCCGGCAGCAATATGATCTGGGGCAGAAGGATTCGATCGTGACGGATACGTCGGTCATCCCGTTGTTCTATCCGAGGGTCCGGCTGGAGCATACCTTCAGCTATACTGCGTCTACCTATCAGTTCATGGATGACAGCAGTTCGGCGTCTTTTCCGGGTTATGGCCTCAATTCGGCTTATTACAGCAAATATGGGCTCGGATATGTAGGGCAGCCGCAGATCGGGGTAGGGGTTATAGCGGATACGTTTCACCGGATCGACAACTGGCATGTCCTGGCCAATGATTTCTCGATCTATCAGTTCCCGGATGCCAAGAACCCGCAGCAGTTCATCAAGCTCGGGGCAACGCTCGAGTTGCTCAACGGAAAGTTCGATACGGCCAGTCTTTTTGACGGCAGCATGATCTTTCAGAAGGGTACGGCGAGCGATTACAATGTGTTTGGCCATGCGGAGTATCGCAATCAGACGCGCAATAAAAAATGGGATATCGAGGCCTATGGCCGGTTGTACCTCGAGGGGGTGGATGTAGGAGATTACAATGCCTATATCTCGCTGCGCAGGCTGATCAGCAGGAGTGTCGGGTATTTCCAGGGCGGATTCGAGAATGTAAACCGGACGCCCTCTTTCGTCTTCAATCGGGCCAGCAGCTTTTATTACGATACGGTCCGCAGCACGTTGAATAAGGAAAACACGACGCATATTTTTGCGTCGCTCGACCGGCCGCAGAATTTAATGACGATAACGGGCTCGTATTATCTGCTCAGCAACTATACCTATATCGCCAATTATTACCAGGTCCGGCAGGCGGCTTCGTTGTTCAATTTGCTGGAGATCAACCTCAAAAAGCAGTTTACGTTATACCGGCACTGGAAATGGCGGACCAGTACGATCCTGCAGCAGGTGGCGGGTAATTCGCCGGTGCATGTGCCGCTGCTGGTGTCGTTCAACCAGATCGGCTATGACGGGAATTTTGGCTACAGAAATCTGTGGTGCAGCTTTGGCACCGAGATCCGCTATATCAGCGGGTATAAAGCGGATGGGTATTCGCCGTTGACGGGGCAGTTCTTTTCGCAGGGGGATTCGACGATCCGGCAGCGGTTGCCTGATATTTCGGCGTACTTGCATTTCCGCATCCGGTCGTTTACTGCGTATGCGCGGGTGGAGGGGCTGAATGCGCTCGCGTTCAAGCCGAATGGGTTTGGGTTTTATGGCAACAACTTCGTTGCGCCGGGATATCCTTCGGCCGGGATGGTGATCCGGTTCGGGTTCATCTGGGGATTTATCGATTAGGTTTATCGGGAGGGTTATTGGGAGGTTTATCGGGAAGGTTATTGAGAGGGTCCGCCTTTGCTGAAGCTTTGGCGGTTTAACAATCGGGTTCGTCGCAGGGTGAGTCGGACAATTCGACTTCGAGGGTCGCGTGCTGGATGTTGCGGTGCAGTAGCTCGTGTTTGACCCGATGTTTGAGTTTGTCGATCTGCTCCATGCTGCAGGTCTTGTCCACGACGAGATGGGCGGTGAGGGCGTTTTCGGTGGTGCTGATGGCCCAGACGTGGATGTGATGAAAATCTTTGACGTCTTTAATGCGGGAGACCGCTTCCTTTATCTTGCTGATCTCGATACCGGCGGGGACGCCGTCGAGGGAAAGGCGCAGGCTGTCGCGGAGCAGCTGCCAGGTACTATAGAGGATAATGACGGCGATAACGAGGCTGAGGGCGGCGTCGATCCAGTATAGGTGGGTATAGAAGATGACGAGGCCGCCGATCACGAGTCCGGCGGATACGATAGCGTCGGAGAGGAGGTGGAGGAAGGCGCCGCGGACGTTGAGGTCGCTTTCTTTATTCCGGAAGAAGAGCATGGCTGTCAGGGCGTTGATGCCGATGCCGATGGCGGCCACGATGGAAATGGTCTTGCCGGGCAGGGCGGTTTCGGGGGTCATCAGCCGGTGAAGCGCTTCGTAGCCGATGGCGCCGATGGAAAGCAGGAGGATGGCGGCGTTGAGGAGGGCGACGAGGATCGTGGTTTTTTTGAAGCCGTAGGTATACTTCTCCGTTGCGCGGACGCGGAGGAGGCGGATGGCGACCAGGGCCATGGCGAGGCTGGCTACGTCTGCGAGGTTATGGCCGGCATCGGACAAGAGGGACAGGGACCGGATGTTCAGGCCCACGACGACTTCGATGACGACGAAGATGAAGTTGAGGGCGATGCCGATGACGAAAGCGCGGTTGACCTGTTCGAGGTTAATGGGGTGGTGATGGTGGCCGAAGCCGTGGGAATGGTCGTGGTCGTGGGGGTCGTGGGCGTGGTTGTGGTCGTGAGCATGGGGGTCGCGGGCCTGGGAGTGGTCGTGGGGCTGCTCGTGAGCGTGGTCGTGGTTGTGCGGATGCGTGGTGGGCATAAAGAGGTTATTAATTAGCGGTAGTCATCTCTTGCGGGTGCGAAGGTGTCGATGACCTGGCAGTCCGTGCGGGCGTAGGCGGAGTGGGGGACGAAGGAAGGGATGGCGTGGGTGGCGCCGGCGGTGAGGAGGTATTGTTTTCCGCCGATGACCATTTCCAGTTCGCCGTCGACGACGTAGGTTATTTGTTCGTGGGGGTGGCTATGTTCGAGCAGCCGGCTGCCCTTCTTGATTTCCCAGACGGCAAGGGTGCTTTTGTCGCCGTGCACCATTTTCCCAAAAAACCCGGGGCGGATCTCTTTGGCGGGGATGTTGGTAAGATAGTCCATGAACCTTTTTGGGCCCAAAGGTATGAAAAAATGGGGGATATGGGTGTGGGCGGGGGGA
>DATJMG010000006.1:0-17071 GCA_035508835.1 Puia sp. | reverse complement strand
GGCGACGCACCCGCCACCAGTGTCACCAACGACCGGATAAAGTCAAGATGAAAATGCGAGGCCTCCGGGATATCCCTGATCACCCCCGTCACTTTTATCGTTCGCACATTATCGGTTACCATACTCTTGCCCATCGCCGCCGAAACACTCCCGAAATATTTCTTCGCCATCGTCTCGGAGATCACCATCGTATTCGGTTCCGCCAGCGCCGTCTTCGGGTCGCCGGCCAGCATCGGTAACGTAAAGACATCGAACAAACTCGCATCGGCCCACCCCGCACGTCCTTCCATCAACGTCTGATCGCCTTTCTTCACCAACATGGTGCCCGTGAAATTAACTCTCGCCATCGTCTCCACATCCGGAAAATCCTTTACCAGCGTAGGCCCCATCGGCAACGGCGAGTCCCAGCTATAATACCCCATATCCCCGACCTGCAGATCGGCATCGAGCCGGTACATCCGATCCGCTTTGACATTATACCGGTCATAACTGAGCTCATGCGTAACATATAACGTAATCAGCATACAAACGGCCAGCCCGATCGCCAGGCCCCCGATATTGATCACCGAGAACACCCGGTTCTTCTTCAATCCCCGCCACGCGACCAGGAAATAGTTCTTTAGCATAATGGAAAATTTATTCTGTTCGTAAGGATTTCACCGGGTTGGCCCTCGCCGCTCGTATCGACTGCCAGCTCACCGTCGCAAGCGTGACCGCCATCGCAACCCCCATTGTCACCGCAAACACCCAAACGGAGATCGCCACCCGATAAGGATAATGGAGCAGCCAACTGCTCATCACCCGGTACGCAACCGGGAACGCGATCAGGAAAGATAACCCCACCAGTCCAACGAAATCCCTTGAAAGCAACCCCCACAGATGCAGCACCGAAGCGCCAAGCACCTTCCGCACCCCGATCTCCTTGATCCGCCGCTCAGCCATGAAGCTGGACATGCCGAATAACCCCAGACAGCTGATGAAGATGGCGAGGATCGTGAAGAAGGCCGCCAGCTTACCCACCCGATCCTCCAGCGCAAACTTCTGCGCATAGACGGCATCGTTGAAATTGTATTCGAAGGGTTCCCCCGGATCATATTTTTTAAAGATGGACCCGATCACCGGCAATGCAGCGCCGGTCGCCATCGCCGGATTGATCCTTACCGTGATGACATTCACATTGTCCTGACCGCCGATCATGAAAATAGATTGTTTGGCCGGGCCGAAAGGATCATCGACGACCAAATCCCTGACGACCCCGATCACATGATAACTATGATTGGCATGAAAGCTATAGGTATATTGGATCGTCGCCCCGATCGGGTTCTTCAAACCCATATATTTAACCGCCGATTCATTCAGGATCATGGCATTGGAATCCGAAGGGAAATCCCGGGAGAAATCCCGCCCCGCCACAAATTGCCAGCCGATCGTCGGACCAAAATCATACGTCCCCCAGTACACCGCAAAGGTAGGCGTCATATTCGGATCTTTGCCCTCCCAGACAAAACCGCTCTGGTTGTTATACGTCTGCGTCGTAGGGCTGCTGGACTCCGCTACGTTTACGACCGCCCCGGACCGAAGAAGGTCCTGCCGGAGCGGCTCATAGTGCTTGGGCAGATCCTGGCCGATGATATCGACCGTGATCAACCCGGCCCGCGAATAGCCGACAGGCCTGTTCTTGACATAAATGACTTGCTGATAGACAATAATGGTGCCGGCGATCAGCGCAACAGACACCGTAAACTGAACGACGATCAAGACCTTCCTGGGTAACGCCGCCGACCGTCCGGCCTTGAATGAACCTTTCAAAACCTTCACCGGCTTGAAAGAGGAAAGATAAAAAGCCGGGTAACTGCCCGCGATCAGTCCCGCCAGTATCGTCAGCCCGATGGCCGCAACCCAGAAAGAAGGACTATCCCACAAAAGATGCATTTGTTTGTTCGCGACCAGGTTGAACCACGGCAATGCAAGCTGCACCATCAGGAGCGACAGCAAGAAAGACAACAGCGCAACAAAGACCGATTCGCCCAGGAACTGCCCGACCAGCTGCCCGCGGAGCGATCCCACCGATTTGCGGATGCCTACCTCCCTGGCCCGCTTCTCCGATCGCGCCGTACTGAGGTTCATGAAGTTGATACAAGCCAGGAACAAGACAAAAATGCCGATGATGCCAAACATCCGGACAAATTGTATCGTTCCGCCGACATTTTTGCCGCCGACCCAATCCCCGTACAGATGCCACCGGCTCATGGGATCCAGCAGCACCACCGGCTTGTCCTTCCGGCCATGCCCGTTCAACTCCCCGCTTACCTTGGCCTGCACCCTGCCGAGATCCGCCTTATCCTGCAGCAACGCATACGCCTGAAAAGAATTCTCGTTCCAATACTTTTGCGCCTCCTTGACCCAGGAATGAGTCGCCTCGTAGTTGGCCCAGGGCACAAAATAATTCACATCCCGGAAGTCCGAGTTATAAGGCGGGTCCGTAAATACGCCTGCCACCTTGAGGACAGAGCTGTCGTCAAACTGGATCGTCCTCCCCGCGGCATCATCCCCCCCGAATAGCGATTTCGCCATCCCCGCACTGATCAGGATGGACGAAGGATCATCCAGCACCGCCTTCCCGCCATCGACCGTGCGCAGCGCCAAAATGTTTATCATGCCCGGTTGAACGAACATTCCCTGCCTGCTTACCTGCTTGTCGCCCACCCTCAGCACATGCAGCGAATTCCAGCTGCCCGCGGCGACCTCCTTGAAATCACTGCCATAGCGCGCCCGCATGTCTTCCACCAGCGGCACCGGCAGCGACCAGTTCGTGGTCGTATTATTGCCGCGCGTCTGATTGACCATCACCCGCACGATCCGGTCATAATTCGCGTAACCTTTATTATAGCTCAACTCATCCCGCATCCACAGCGCGATCAGCATGACCACCGCCATCCCGATCCCCAAGCCCAAAATGTTAATGGACGAATACACCCGGTTCTTGACCATGCCCCGCCAGGCGATAAGAAAGTATGATTTGATCATGCCCGCCCCGCCCCAAAAACAATTCCATCTCTTAACTTCCTCATCCTCAGCCTCGCTCCCCGCACCCCCGTCCGCTTTTAGTACAGTTCGCTGTCCGCTTTCGATACAAACCCCGGACATCCTGCCCCGATTCCCCCATTTGTCGTATCTTTGCGCCCCGCATGGAAAAAGTGAAGCAAAATATCAGACACCTCACCTTCCCCGAGATCGAATCATTGTTCGAAACCCTCGGCGAAAAGAAGTTCCGCGCCAAACAAGTCTACGAATGGCTATGGCAAAAACATGCCCGCTCCTTCGAGGACATGACCAACCTCAGTAAACCGCTGCGCCAGCACCTCGCCGACACCTTTACCTTCCCCGCCCTTAGCATCGACACGACCCAACACAGTACCGACGGCACCATCAAAACCCGGTTCCGTACCGCCGACCACCACCTCGTGGAAGGCGTCCTCATCCCCACCGAAGAAAGAAGGACCGCCTGTGTCTCCTCCCAGATCGGCTGCTCCCTGAGCTGCAAATTCTGCGCGACCGGGTACATGAAAAAGGAACGTAATCTGGACTACGACGAGATCTACGATGAGGTCGTCCTCATCAACCGACAAAGCGAAGAAATCTACGAAAAAAAACTGAGTAATATCGTTTTCATGGGCATGGGCGAACCCTTGCTGAACTACCGCAACGTCCTCCGGGCTATCGAACGCATCACCGCACCGGACGGCCTCGCCATGAGCCCGCGCCGCATCACCGTCTCCACCGCCGGCGTGGCCAAAATGATCCGCCAACTCGGCGACGACCAGGTGAAATTCAAACTGGCCCTCTCCCTCCACGCCGCCAACGACAAGAAACGCAATGAGATCATGCCCATCAACGAGACCAACAACATCAGGGCGCTCACCGAAGCACTCAACTATTTCTACAAACTGACGGAAAACGAGATCACCTTTGAATATATCCTCTTTAAGGGATTTAATGACAGCCGCCAGGACGCCGACGAACTCACCAGGATCTACCGCCAGGTTCCCGCCGACCTTGTCAACATCATCGAATATAACCCCATCGACCAGGCCCTCTTCGAAAAACCGGACGAGACCGCTATCCACCAATTCATGGCCCATCTGGAAAAGAACCGCGTCAACGCCCGCCTCCGCCGTAGCCGCGGTAAAGACATCGACGCCGCCTGCGGCCAGCTCGCCAACAAATCCTGATCCCCGCACCCACGCCCCCAAACTCCATCGTACTCAACCCGTTCTGAGCCTCCCCAATTGTCGCCGGATAAAATCAACCTCCCCCGGCAAAACCGTCAGCTCCAACGCCCGCCGATAGTATACCTCCGACCGGTACCGGTCCCCCTCCAACGCATACAGCTTCCCCATCGTCACATTCAGCGGATAATACTGATACATGATCGGCATCCGCAGCAACCGCTCGAGGATGCCGAATGCTCGACCCTTCTCACCTGAATCCCGCCCCTTCCCCCCTGAATAATACAACGCGATCGCATAACTGAGCTCGACCCACGGATTCGCCCCCCATTCCATCAACCGCTCATACAATCTGCTGACCAACCCCCAGTCCGTCGACGCAAAATCGACCGCCGTACAATGCACCCAGGCAATCGTCGCCTCGACATGATAGGAACTCAACTCCCCACTCCCAGCCCCAGCCCCACTCCCCCTCACACTCCCTCCCCGCGCCTCGGCTCCCCCACCCGACCTGCCGCTGCCCCCCGCGTCGATCCCCTCCCGCGCCCGCGTCAGCCACTCACAAGCCATCAGGATCAGCGGCTTCGACCACAACGACCGGTCCTGCTCCTCAAGATCCAGCAAGGCCCCATCCGGCCCTAACCTCGCCTTCAACCGCGCGGCATTGAACAGCATCAACGCATACAACGCCTGCGTCGCCTTATTTCCCAGCCGGTTATCCACCAGCGCCTTGGCCAGGATCAACGCCTCGCCGCAAAGTTCCTCTTTCAGCAGCGCATCCCCCGCTGCAGGCTTATAGCCTTCATTAAATATCAGGTAAATGATCTTATGGACTACCGGCAGCCGCAACCCCAATTGCCCACAACCCGGCTCTCCCATAAACATTTTCTTCTCCCTCAACTTACCCCGGGCCCTGAAGAGCAGCTTCTCGATACTATCCTCATTGGTGCCCAATACTGCCGCAATAGCCCTGACCTTCAAATTCACGACATACTTCAGCGTGACCGCCACCTGTACCTTCGGTGAAAGCTCCGGATGCGCACATGCAAATAACAATCGCAGCTGATCGTCATCCACGATCTTACCCTTATCCTTATCCCAATCGATCTGCAAGTTGTCATCCGTATCCTCCACTTCGGCAATCCACAGCTTCTTCTCCGCGCGAAGCTGATTGACCACCCGATTCCGCACCACCACATAGATCCACGCCGCCGGCCGCTCCGGCACCCCATCCCTGCTCCAGGTCTCGAGCGCCGCCGCAAACGAATCCTGCACCATATCCTCTACCACCTCCAGCGGCAAGTCCCGATACTTGCTCAACATGCTGCCGACGAGCCTGCCGAAATGGCTTCGATAGAGGCGCTCGACCTCCGCTTCGATCTTATCGTCTCCCTCTTTGACCATTTTTTGAACGTCCCCTCTTTAACCATTTTCGAACAATATGATCGGCCTCACTTCGATAGCCAGCCTTCCCGATAGCACAAATGGACACGTCTGCGCAATCGCGGCCGCCTGCTCCAGGTTCTCCGCCCGGATCAGGAAATACCCGGTCACCGCCTCCTTCGCCTCGATAAAAGGGCCATCCGACATCACCATATCCCGCCCCACATACCGCCCCGCCGTATGAAGCGGCTCGCTGCTGATAAAGTTCCCCGCCTCCGCCAACGACTCCGCCCAGCTGCTCATGATCCGGATACAGCTGTCAAATTCCTCCTGAGTCTGCTTCGCCCGTTGCTCAAAATCCTCCCGGATCAATAAAAGAAACTTTTCCATATCAGTGGCAGCACCCTCCTCCCTGCGTTTCATACCGGTGCCGCAGCCGAACCCACCGGGCCAGATCATACCGCGGCCCACTCCCGTTTCGTTCCACCAGGTCCAATGTCAGCGACGGGACCAGCTGCTCCCCCTCTCTGCCATAACCCGACCACGCATGGAGTACGTCCCCGTTCTCTCCCTTCTCGAAAAGACTCATCCCCGGCATCACTACCTCCATCCTCGGTTGCCATTTGTAATTGTAAAACACTTTTCCTGCCTCCAGATCCTTAGCCGGGAACGCCACTTGAAAATCATAGTCGAAATCACTGCCCGCCGAAGACACCCAATTGAAAGACCAGCCCATCTTCTTTTTAAAAGCTTCCAGCTTGGCCAGCGGCGCCAGCGAAATCGCCGCAAAGGCATACCCCTGCGTCGCCAGATGCGCCAGGACCCCCTGATCGTAATCTGTCCCAAACGAACAGCCCCTGCATCCTTCCTCCCACTCCGGCGAAAACATAAAGTGCCGCACGATCAGGCTGTGATTCGAACCCATCAGCCCGGCCAACCCTACCTTCCCCTGCGGTCCCTCGAAAACATAATCTTTAGCAACGCGCTCCCGCGGCATTTTCCGCCGCTCGTCGGTGACCAGGTCGATCATTCGCGTCAGCTCCTGTTCCTTCGCCAAAAGCGCCATCCTGGCTTCCAACCAGGTGCCGGGATCGACTACCGGCCCGGCAGCAGCCCCTGCCCCCGGCCCTCCGGCAGCGACTTCCACCCCCGGCCTCCCGGCAACAACCCCTGCCCCCGGCTCTCCGGCAGCGACTTCCGCCCCCGCCCCGCCGGCAATCCCTGCCCGCGGCCCAGTACCAGCTTGATTCTTCGTTTCCATATAAAATGTATTTGGTTTTCTTTTAAGACAATACCGCCCCCCGAATCCGGACACCCCCAAAGAAATTTATTTCACCTCATCCACTTGCCCTCAACCTCGCCCCCAATTCCCTTGCCCACCCGCTCCCGCGTAACCCATCCTCCACCCAGCCTATCCTCACCATCCCCGCCTAACCCATCTTCCCCCTCAACCTACCCCATCCCCCCATCCTACCCCCACCATCCCCGCCTAACCCATCTTCCCCCTCAACCTACCCCCACCTAACCCATCTTCCACCCAATCTATCCCACCCCCCATCCCACCCCCCACCCACCCCCGCCTCCCTCTAACGCCCTACTTCCCAATGCCTTGAACCCCTTACCCCCCATCAACTCGCATCAATTCGGTAAATACCTCATTTTTACCGGAATACACTGCCTCCTAAAATTAAACGAATCCCCCAAACCGACTATCTTAATACCATATAAAATGGTAAAATTATGAATCGAAAGACCCTTTTCCTTCTCCTGGGAGTATTAGTCCTTGGTTGTGCCGCCAACGCCCAAACCACCGACACCACCCATATAATGCATCATCGTTTCCACCACGGCCCCAACGACTCGACCTTCCATCGATTTCATGGCGCCCCTAACGGCTACGGCTTCCATCGACCCGGCGTGGCCCCCGGTGCCTTCCCCGGCCATGACGGCTACGCCTTTCATCGACCCGGCCAAAACCGCTTCGGTCAAAATCGCTTCGGTCAAAATCGCTTCGGGCGCGGTCATCGCCAATTCATCCATTACACCCCCGAACAGCGCAAACAGGTAATGGCCATCAACAAGGACTATCGGCAAAAACGCGAAGACCTCTTCAAACAGGACAATATAACGTTGAAACAATATAAGGCCGGCCTCATCGCCCTCGACAAGGATAAGAAGGCCAAACTCCAGGCACTCCTGACCCCGCAACAGAAAGACGAGCTCGCAGCCC
Organism: Puia sp.; assembly: GCA_035508835.1. GTDB lineage: Bacteria > Bacteroidota > Bacteroidia > Chitinophagales > Chitinophagaceae > Puia. The sequence continues at coordinate 9,229 of DATJMG010000006.1, read as the reverse complement.
GCCGTAAACGTATGGACGAGAACCGCCAGGTCATGGCCGCCGCCCGCCTCGAACGCCTCCGGCTACAGCTCAACCTTACCGATGACCAGGTAGCCAGGCTCAAAACCGGTCAGCAGAACCTCCGTAACCAGGCAGAAGCCATCCGGGATAACGATAACCTTTTGCCCCAGGAAAAGCGCGAACAAATGAAGGCCCTGATGACCACCCGTAACGACAATTTCAAGACGATCCTGACACCCGACCAATACACCAAATTCCAGCAAATGCGGTCGCATCACCGTCCCGGCGGATTCGGCAGCCCTGGCAGATTCGGCGGCCCCGGCAGGTTCGGCGCATAACGATTTACCGCCGCCCCGGAATTTGCCGCCGCACCATGATTTATCACCGCCCCGGGATTTATCGCCGCCCCGGGGCGGCGATTTTTTTTACGTATCTTCGCCCCTCATTACTGTTGTAAAACAGCAAACCCGACAAACATGAAGAAGAATTCTCCCTCCGGCGAACGCCCGAGCCTGGGCAAACGCAAAACCGACAATTTCAGCAAATTCTATAATAAAAAGCGCAACAGCGCCATCAAAGAAGCCCTCCGCCAGGAAAAGAAAGCAGCAAAAAAAGACCGCGAACAAGCCATCGAACGCCACTTCGAAGAACGCCGCCTGGCCCGCACTCAACAACCCGCCCCCGGTAAGCCCGCCCCCCGTAGACCGGCCCCCCTCCCCTCAAAACCCGCCCCCGCCAAACCCGCACCCCGTAAACCCACCCCGCTCGTCCCCAAACCCTCCCCAACCGGCAAACCCCCCGCCCCCACACGCGGCGTCGCGGCCACAAAACCCACCCACAACCCCCGCGCCGCCGCCCCGAACCCCGCAACCCCCACCGAAACCCTCCCCCTCAACAAATACATCGCCCACGGCGGCATCTGCTCGCGCCGCGACGCCGCCGAACTCGTCCGCCAGGGTAAAGTCACCGTGAACGGCCAACTCATCACCGAACCCGGCACCAAAGTCCACCCCACCGACACCGTCAAAGTGAGCAACCGAAAAGTCACCATCTCCAACAACTACGTCTATATCCTCCTCAACAAACCCAAAGACTATATCACAACCACCGAAGACCCCCAGGGTCGCCGCACCGTCCTCGACCTGATCCGGCCCGCCACTGCCGAACGCGTCTTCCCCATCGGCCGGCTCGACCGCAACACCTCCGGCGTCCTGCTGTTCACCAACGACGGTGACCTCGCCCAGAAACTCGCCCACCCCAGCCACCAGATAAAAAAGATCTACCACGTCACCCTCGACAAACCCCTCACTAAAGCCGACTTCGACAAGATCGCTTCCGGTACCGTCACCCTCGAAGACGGCCCCGCACCCGTCGATGACCTCGCCTACGCCGACCCCAAAGACAAGGCCCAGATCGGAATCGAGATCCACAGCGGCCGCAATCGCATCGTCCGCCGCATCTTCGAGCACCTGGGCTACGACGTTAGAGGCCTCGACCGCGTCATGTACGCCGGCCTCACCAAGAAAAACGTCCAACGCGGCCACTGGCGCCTCCTCACCGAAAAGGAAATCCGCATCCTCAAATACCTCAACTCATCCATCAAAGGCTCCCCCGGCCGCGCCAAAGACATCGCCGCCCCCAACCAGCCCGGGCCTGCCCTTACCCCCAACCAGCCCGCTCCTGCTCCTACTCCCAATCAGCCCGCACCAACCCCCGCTCCCCGAAAAACCAAACCATGACCACCCCCTCCATCCTCCTCGAATCCGACGACTTCATCGCCCTCGATAAACCCGCCGGCCTCCTCAGCATCCCCGACCGGGAAAACAAGGAACCCTCGCTAAAAAATATCCTGCGCGATCGATTCGGCTCTATCTTCACCGTCCACCGCCTCGACCGCGAAACCAGCGGCATCATCATCTTTGCAAAAAACGAAACCGCCCACAGATACCTCTCGAAGAACTTCGAAGAAAGAAGCGTCGAAAAAATCTACCAGGGCATCGTCCTCGGCACCCCGCCTCAACAAAAAGGCACTATCGACCTGCCCGTCATGGAACACCCGGCCAGGCCGGGCCTCATGGTCATCAACCGCCGCGGCAAAACCTCACTTACCGACTACGAAATCCTGGAAACCATCGGCCCGTACTCCCTCGTCCAATTTCGCATCCATACCGGCCGCACCCACCAGATCCGCATCCACATGCACGCCCTCGGCCACCCCATCGCTTGCGACGACCTTTACGGTGATGGCAAACCGATCTTCCTTTCAGCGCTCAAACGCAACTTCAAGCTCTCAAGATCCGAAGAGACCGAACGCCCCCTCCTCGCCCGCCTCGCACTCCACTCCCAACGACTTCGCTTCACCGACCCCCGCGGCGAGACCCATACCATCGAAGCGCCCCTGCCCAAAGACCTCCGCGCCCTCCTCCAGCAGCTCCGAAAATGGAAATCCTGATTTTATTCCCCTCCCCCCACCCAATCTGCCGTCGCCTTCACCAACTCCCCAATCACATCCCTCTTCCCCGCCTTGAACGCATGGTTCGCTCCCTCGATCTTCACCAGCGTCGCCAGGGGCAACGCCCCACTCACCGATTCGATCAGATCCCAGGTGGCCAATTCATCCTTCGTACCCTGCAGAAATAACATCTTCACTTTCACTTCCTTCAAATGCTCCGCCCGCGCTATGGAAGGCTTGCCGGCCGGATGTAGCGGAAACCCATAAAACACGATCCCCCCCACATCCCCCCGCGGATTCCCCGCCAAATACTGCGAGGTCATCCGGCCACCAAACGACTTCCCGGCCGCAAACAACGGCAGCGCCGGAAATAACGCCCGCGCATGATCGATCGCCGCAGCAATAGTTGCATGCGCCACCGCCGGCTGATCAGGCCTCCCTTTCTTATTTTCTGTAAAAGGAAAGTTAAAACGCAACGTCGCAATCCCGCCCGTCTCCGCCAACGCAGTCGCCAGCTCCACCATCCAGGAATGATTCATCCCCGCGCCGGCCCCATGCGCGAGCGTCATGACCGCTTTTGGATCGGCAGGGATCATATATTCGCCCGACACCTTGCCGGCACCCGGCGAAACCATCAAAGACACCGCTTTCTTGTTCATGGTATTGTAGTTGAATATCAGCCAAAACCCCGCCAACACGCCGCAATTCCCCCATTAAAAGTCGCCTTTACCCCCCGGGACAAAGCCAACGATCCCTAATTTTACAAAAAAATCAGCATGGAACCCATCCGCGTCCACCAGTCAAAATCCCGTATCGAAGCCTCCGAATTCGACCTCGAAGAATCCCGTTTCAACAAGGGCAGCATGCGCAACAGCCGCTTCGACAACATTATGCTCAGCGGAACCGTCATCGATGATGTCAACGCCAGTAACATGAAGATCATCAACGCCAACCTCAGCGACATCGAGATCGAAGGCGCCCAGCTCGGCGGCGCCTATATCCACAATATCGGCATGCCCCCCAAAGAACATCCCTTCTACGTCGAAGGCGCCAAAATGCGGCCCGTGAAATTTGAAGATTGTTCCCTGACAAACAGCAGATTCATCAACTGCGACCTCAGCGGCGTCGAACTCACCGATTGCAATATTACCGGTATGACCATTAACGGCATCTCCATCACCGAACTCCTCGCCGGCCGCTAACGCCGCGCCGCTTCGCGGCGCGGCGCCCCCCTGTATCACAACCGCCCACCCCATTGTATCAAATCCGTACACCCGCGTGTGCGCTAACATCTATCACCCTGAAAATCAGCCCCCACGATCCCGGCATCCCATTTGACCACCACCCTTTACGCCAAATCGGTTCCCCATGTTCAATAATCTTCTGCGCATCGCCATCCGCAACTTCGTCAAACGCAAAGGCTACTCCCTGCTTAACCTCCTAGGCCTCACCATCGGCATCACGTCCTGTCTCCTGATCTTCGAATACGTGGCGTACGAACGATCCTATGACAGCTACACCAAAAACGCAAAACAGATCTTCCGCGTCCAGGAAAACGACTACCAAAGCGGCCGCTTCGAAGCACGCTGGGCCTCTACCTCCCCGGCCATCGGGCCGACGCTGCAAAAAGATTACCCCGAGATCGACCGTTTCTTCCGCCTCTACCATTACGAGGCCCAACTCGTCAACCCCATTAACAACGCCCGGTTTCACGAAGCAAAATGCTACGGCGCCGACTCGACCATCATCGGCATGCTGCAATTGAATATCCTGAAAGGCGATCCCGCCACCGCCCTCACCGGACCCGGCAAAGTGATCCTCAACGAAACAACGGCAAAAAAATATTTCGGCAACGAAGACCCGATCGGCAAAACGCTTTATAACGACGACGGCGGAAAACACCGCCCGCTGAAAGTCACGGGCGTTTTTGCAGACCTTCCCGCTAATTCCCATCTCCGGGTCGACCTCCTGCTCTCCTACCCCACGCTGAAGACATGGATGAATTTCGGCGGGAATGAAGACTATACCCAGACCGCCTGGACCTGGTCCGACTACTACACCTATATCCAACTGAAACCCGGCGCCGACTGGCATGCCCTCCAAGCCAAATTGGGCGACTTCATGAACCGTCACTACAATTCCAAACCTGAACACAAATCGGATAACGATTACATCCTCCTGCAGCTTTTCCCACTCACCGATATCCACCTCTATTCCCACTATGGCGAAGAGGCGGAAGCCAACGGCGACGGGAGTTCCGTATCCTTTCTCTTTCTCATCGCATTCTTTATCGCTACCATCGCCTGGGTCAATTATATCAATCTCTCCACCGCCCGCTCCCTCGAACGCGCAAGAGAAGTCGGCGTGCGGAAAGTGCTCGGCGCCATCCGGTCCGACCTCATCCGCCAGTTCCTCGTCGAAAGCTTGCTGTTAAACTGCCTCGCACTGCTCCTTGCTCTCGTTATCGCCTGGTCGGTCAGCCCGCTTTTCAACCAACTGACCGGCCGAAGCATCCTGACGCCTTTCCTCCTGCCGCTAACATATTGGCAGATCTTCGCCGCACTCTTTCTCACCGGCGCCTTCCTGTCCGGCATCTACCCGGCATTCATCCTGTCCCGTTATCACCCTGTCGCCGTCCTTAAAGGATTGTTCAAAAACAGCGCCGGCGGCCAGTTCCTCAGGAAAGGCCTGATCGTCGGCCAGTTCACCGCCTCCATCCTCCTGATCGCCGGCACCATCATTGTCTATAACCAGGTGCGCTACATGCGCAGCCAGACCCTCGGTATAAATATCGATCAGACCCTCATCCTCAATGGCGTCGACGCCGTAAATGATTCGACCTATACCTCCATCTACCCCGCCTTCCGCCACGATATCCTCGGCCTCAAAGACGTAACCGCCATTACCGGCACTTCCGACGTCCCCGGCACGGAGATTACCTGGTCGACCGACTGGCAGCGGCTTCGCAGCAATCCCAAAAAGAACTATACCCTCCGCCATCTCGGCGTGGACTATGACTATCTTAAATTGTATGGCGTGAAGCTCATCGCCGGACGAGCCTTCTCCAGAGACTTTCCCACCGACAAAAAAGGAGTTATCCTCAATGAAGCAGCCGTCCGAGAACTCGGTTATGCCAAACCGGAAGACGCTATCGGCGAACCGCTGCACGGCGATCAGAACCAGATCGATACCGTCCACGTCATCGGCGTGGCCAGGGATTTCCACCAGGAAGGCCTTCAAAAGGCGATTACACCCCTTGCTATCCTGCTGCGCCTGCCCGAGCCAAACTTTTATTCGATCCGCATCAACACCGCCAATACGCCCCGGACAATCGCCGCCATCAAAACCATTTGGCAGCACTACTTCCCCTCCGACCCCTTCCGCTATTTCTTCCTCGATGAATACTTCAATGATCAATACGCCGAGAACGAACGCTTTGGGACCGTCTTCGGCCTCTTCGCCGGCCTGGCCATCATCATCGCGTGCCTCGGTCTGCTGGGTCTTTCGGCATACAACGTCCTCCAGCGTACGAAAGAGATTGGCATCCGCAAAGTCCTGGGCGCCTCGGCACGACATCTCCTGTTCATCCTCTCCCGTGACTTCCTGCTGCTGGTCGCTATCGCATTCGTAATCGCCATCCCCCTCACGTGGTGGGCCATGAACAGCTGGCTCCGGGAGTTTGCCTACCGCATAAACATCACCTGGCTGACTTTCGCAATCGCCGGCGCCCTCGCCTTCAGCATCGCCCTCTTTACCGTCGGCCTTCAGGCCCTCAAAGCCACCCTCGCCAACCCCGTCAAAAGCCTCCGAACCGAATAAGATCGCTGAAAATCTCCCGATCGCGAAATCCCCCCGATCGCGAAATCCCCCCGATCGCTGAAAATCCCCCGATTGCAGAATACTTCCGATCACGGAATACCCCCGATCGCAGAATACGCCTTAAATTTGGTAGACAATACTCCGCCTGTATGACCGAATTCTTCACCCTCCTCGAAAGCATCGCACCCATCTCCGACGGGCTAAAAGAGCACTTTCTAACCTTCATGACCGAACGCGAAGTCCGAAAGAACGATTTCCTGGTCAAGGCCGGCGCTATCAACAATAACGCCTTCTTTATAAAAAAAGGATTGATCCGCTGCTTCTACCAAAAAGAGGATCCCAGCCCCACCCACACCCCCAACCCATCCAACCTTACCGCCAGCCCCGCCCACGCCGCCAACCCCGACACCCCCGCATCCCGCGAAGTCTCCCTCTGGTTCCTCATGGAGAACGACATCATCGCGTCCACCGCCAGCTACATCCACCAAAAACCCGGCCGTGAATACATGGTCGCCCTCGAAGACAGCACCGTCTTCGTCATCCCCTTCGCCGACCTGAACAAGACCTACTCCCTCTTCCCCGAACTCAACCTCCATGGCCGCCTCATCACCCAGAAGTACAGCACCCTCTGGTATACCCTCCTCGGCGGCCTCCGCACCATGACCGCCCGGGAACGCTACCAGTTCCTTCTCGATTACTCCCCCGTCCTCCTCCAGCGTGTCCCCGCGAAATACCTCGCCAGCTACCTGGGTATTAACCCCATCACCTTGAGCCGCATCAAACGTCCTCCCATTTCTTAGCATTTGCTAATTTTTCCTGACCCCTCCCTATCCTATCTTTACACCACTCCTCTACCCATATCTACACTATTCAAAACCATTAATCGCCCTTGTCCTAACTTGTTGAAGAAGCCCCACAAGCTTCTTCTTTTTTTCACCCCCACCCCCCTCTTCACTCATTCCTGTAAACCACCCCCTCCTTCATCACAAACCTCACCTGCCCCATCGCATGGATATCCTCCGTCGGATCACCCTCGACCGCGACAATATCCGCCCACTTCCCCGGCTCGATCGACCCCGCCTTATCACTGATCCCGATCAGCTCCGCCCCATTCACCGTCGCACACTTGATGGCCTCGAGCGCAGGCATCCCCGCCTCTGTCATATAGATAAACTCCATCCAGTTCTTTCCATGCGCATACACGCCCGCATCCGTCCCAAACGCTATCTTCACCCCCGCCTTGTAAGCCTTCGCAAACGTGCCCTGAATGACCGGCCCGACCGCCAGCGCCTTCTGCGCAATGATCGGCGGAAAATATCCCGGCTTCTTCGCCGAATCCATCACCGACTTCCCCGCAATGATCGTCGGCACATACCACGTCCCGTATTTTTTGAACAACGCGATCGCCTCATCATCCATATACGTCCCATGCTCTATCGACGTCACCCCCGCCCGGATCGCCCGCTTGATCGCCTCGGCCCCATGCGCATGCGCCGCCACCCGCATCCCATAATCTTTTGCCGTCTCGACGATCGCCTTCAACTCCTCCTCGTTGAACTGGGCACCTGCCCCATCCTTCTCCAAACTCAACACACCCCCGCTCGCCGTGATCTTGATCAGGTCCGCACCCTCCTTATACATTTGCCGCACCGCCTTGATACAGGCATCCTTTCCATCCACGACATTCTCTGTAAACCGCGGTTCGTCATAAAGTCCCTCCCGATAACCATTCGTCGGATCGGCATGCCCTCCCGTCGAAGCAAGCAGCTTGTCGGACGTATAGACATGCGGCCCGATAACAATCCCCTTATTGATCGCATTGCGCAGGGAAACATTGACACCCGTCCCGCCAACATCCCGGACAGTCGTGAAACCCGCCATCAGCGTCGTCCTCGCATAGACCGTGGACTGGAATGCAATATCCGCCTCATTCAAAGTGAAACGCTTCAACTGCTGATTCGCACTTTGCTGATCCTCCAGGTGCACATGACAATCGATGAGCCCCGGCATCACCGTCCGGCCCTTCAGATCGATCACCTTATCGCCCGCCCCCACCGCCGCATACCCTTTCCGCACCTCCGTAACCGTGCCGCCCGTCACGATCACGGTCATTTCCGTCAAAACCTGACCAGCCTTGGGATCGATCAATTTACCGCAATAGATCAACGTCCGTTGCGCCATCACCCCACCCCACATCCACAAACCCAGCACAAGAAGCAGCATCTGTCTTTTTTTCATAATGCATTATTTTGGTATCCGGAAATTAAGCAATCACAATCACATCTCGCCTTAAAAAACATTTTTCTCCCAAAAAGAAAATTTTCCTTTATTACCTTTGTCAAAACTTGTTCCTATGAGTGACAAAGACTTTCAAGATTTAATGGACTTGGCGACTGAGCTTGCTCAGACAAAAGTTTCCAAAGAAGAGGCCCGCAGCCAGCTAATACGGATCGGAGTCCTCGATAAGAACGGCCATTGGGCCGTCCCCGAAGCTGCTCCCTATCTTCTGGGGATAAAGCCAATTAGTGAATTAAGGAGACGGGATTAGCAAATCCCGTCAATAAGTGACGGAGTATGTATGACATTAAGCCAAACTTAATTATAGGGTTTCATGGTTGCGATCGTCGTGTACGCGATACATTATTGTTGAACCCTAGCCTATATAGAATCAGTCAACAACCATACGACTGGCTCGGTCACGGGTTGTATTTCTGGGAAAATAATTGTGATCGTGCCCTCCAATGGGCCGTTGACAAAAAAGCACGCGATAAAATGACAGAACCCGCCGTGATCGGAGCAGTACTCCATCTCGGCCATTGTTGCGACCTGTTGGAACAAAAATACATTAAGCTTCTAGCCAGTTACGCAACGACCCTGAAAACGAGGTGCGAAGCAACCGGAGAAAAATACCCTCGCAACGAGGATTTAACGGCCGACACCCACAAAAACAAACTTCTT
>DATJMG010000005.1:0-32696 GCA_035508835.1 Puia sp. | reverse complement strand
CCATTCAAGATCCCCACCGTCGGATACACCGGATGCAATCCCACGAATGGCCTCCGCTCCAACGTCGCAGGCCGCACTGATGCTATATGCCGCACCACCCGAAACGGTACCCGCAGCCAATCCTCCAGCACCGCCTCCGTCCGCTTCCGGAATGCCGCCGTCGGCCCCGGATCATCGAACGACCAATCATATGAAGCCCCCACCCAATACAAACCCGGAGCCCACGGCACCAGACTGATCCCTCGTTTGAAAATGACAGCGGAACCCGCCGTTTCCAACCCCGCCTCCCCAAGCCCCGCCCCCTCCAACCCCTCCACCTCAATGATCAAAGCCTCCCCCTTATTCGGCCCAAAAGGTAACCTCGAGAAATACCCCCCCGCACCCGCCGCCGCCACTCCATCGCAGAAGATCACCCACCTTGCCTCCACATCCCGGTACCGCACGCCGGAATCCCCCACCGCCAACTCCCCGGTCACCAGACACTCCTCCCGCAACACATCGCGCCCGGCCAGCTCCGCCCGGGCGCGCCCCAGCAGCCCCGGCAAATCCACCAGGTAACAAGGTTCGATCACCCCATACCCCAGCTCATAACGGAAAAGTGCATCCCAGTCGTGCTCCTCACGGGCCGACGCCAGCCGAAGATACTCACCACCATCTTCACAGCGCTTTATAAACGCCAGCCGCATCTGTGCCGTCGGAAAAAAGTCCACCACCTTCGCCGGGCGCAAAAACGCGGGATCATACACCTCCCGCACAACCGGCAGCACCTCGTCGATCAGCCAGGTCTTCACAAAGCGCCGCCCGGTCACCGGATTGATCAATCCCGCCGCCGCCCGCGATGCGGTATCCGGCCGCGCCTCATCGATGATAATATAAGAAAGGCCTATCCGGTCCAGCTCCCGGCTCAGGAACGTGCCGCAGATACCCTGTCCGACGATCAGTACATCGACCTGTATCATTGGTCATCCTCCACATTTACCCGGATACCCTCCGTATGAAAAGCAAACTCCGGCGCATACATACATTCCACGCTGGCCACCCCATTGCTGAATTCACCCGTCTGCTCTACCACCGATGGATATTCGAATACATAGGTCCCCTTGGGGATCGCAGGGAAAAAGAATTCCGTACTCACGTCCCTGGTGGTTTCATAATAACCCAGGCCGCCCTGCCGCTTATACCCGCTCAGTACATTCACGGGTTCCAGACAAGCCCCCCGCATATCCTTCAGATGCACGAATTCCAAGTCCCGATCCGACCGTAGCACCAGCCGAACAATTACCCGATCGCCGACATGAAGTACCCCATTTTCCGCAATCGTATCCAGTACCGGCCCCCGGTCCGTGTTTCGTTGCACAAAAATCCGCTTCTCGAGACGCAACGGCGCCTTGGCGCCGCCCCCTGCGCCGGCCTCACCCCCCGCGCCCGCCCCGCCACTCACGCCCGCCCCGCCACTCACGCCGGCCCCGCCACTCACGCCGGCCTCACCCCCGGCAGCCGTAATCTGATCCAGCTGATCGAAATATTGCCAATACACCGCCCCCCAGGCCGGCGACCCACCACCGCGAGCAGACGACATCGTCACTTTAATATTCCCCATCGATGTGTCAATAAAAGGAGCATCGAAGATCTTTTTATCATACCCCGTCCCCGCTTCGCCACTCATCACCACCTCCTTATCCCCCAGCTGCACCTTCACCTCCCGCTTCTGATCCAGCCAGTCCACCCCACCCATCAACAATGCATACACGGCATCCGCAGTCGCCGTTGTCGTCGGCCAGTGATGGGTCTGCTTCCGGCCCAGCAGCCAGGTCTTCAACTCCCGGTCCGCAACGGTATCGTGACCGATCTCCCGGAAGGTTTCGACCAAAAGCGATTCGGTCTCAACCGGAGCCTGATACCAGTAATAACCGCCTTCCATTCCCTTCCAATACATCCCAAGCTCCTCGTTTCTGATCGCCGTCTCCCGCAGGGAAGCCAGGATCGCCCGCGCGGTAGCCACATCACCGGTCCGGAACAAGGCCAGCGCAACCATGCCCTCGACATACTTGCTTGCCTTTACCCATTCCTGCTGCGCCACTTTGCGATAGAAGTTAACCGCAGCAAATGATCCGCCCGGTATCCCAACCTCATTGAAAAAAGTTCGCATATACAAGTACTGCGCTGCAAAGGGCGAGATCCAATGGATCCCACCCGGTAGCTTAACGTCCCGGTCATAATCCGCCCTGATCTCCTGATCGGCATAGGCGAGTGCTGCAGTCACCATCGATCTCACTTTCTCCGCCGCCGCCGGGGGCAAGGCCTGCATCTGTTGCAACCTGCCCAGACCGGTCAAGATATATTGCGTTACATACCGGTCATCCGGTCCGCCTTTGAACCAGGGGAATCCGCCATCCGCCGCCTGCAGCTCGTGCAACCGGTCGATCGCAGCTGCCAGTTCCCGGTCCGTTCGAGTCCTATCGAAGAGCAGCGCGATCTGGCGTTTTTGTTGCGCCTCGGTCTTCCCCTCCAGCACCCAGGGCGTCTCTTCCAACAATACGGATTTCAACTCCTGATCCTTCTCCAGGTTGCTTAGCAATGCCGACGTATCCACTGTCCTCCATCGTTCAACGACCTGCGCGATCCGCGGCGACCCGGCGACGATTTTGCCCGCCAGCGCATTCGCATACAGGCGATCAAACGTCTGTTCCGCGCATTCATACGGATACTCCATCAAATAGGGCAGCGCCTGCACCGCATACCACGCCGGGTTGGCCGTAAATTCCACCGTGAGCGCGTGATGATTCAGGGTTTCGCTGTTGCCGCTCCGCAGCAGCTTCTCAAATTTGAACGACCGAACACCGTCGCCCGGCATATTCAGCGGAAGCGTCTCGGTCACCAGCATCCTGTTGCTGACCACCGGCAACACCGCCTCCTCGCCATCGCTGTACTTCCCCGCCTCCGCTACCACCCGATAGCCGACCGGCCGATTATATTGATAGGGGATTTCCAACGGGAACTCCACCACTGAGCTCCCGCGTGCCGGTACAGTAAAGTATTGGTTGGGTTGCCGGTTGAGGAACATCCCGTCAGCCGTCTCCCCCGTTGTCGGATCGGTCAGCGAAAGCCCCATCTGTCCGGTCATCTCCGAATCCGTAAGATTGACCACCTTGACGGCGAGATTGATCTTATCCCCCTCGCGTAAGAACCGCGGTGCATTCGGCTGTACCATCAGCTGCTTTTGGGTGACGATCGTTTTCTCCGAATACCCAAATGCCAGATCGCGGGTATTCGCCAGCGTCATCCATTTCCATCTCGTCAGCGACTCCGGCATGGTGAATGAAAAGCTGACGTTGCCCGAACTATCGGTCCGCAGGTCCGGAAAGAAGAAAGCGGTCTCCCGGAAATTCGTGCGAACCTGCACAGGCGGCGGCGCCGAAGGCGCCGCCGCCCAAGACGTGCCCAATCGCTGCGCCGCTTCGCCCCCGGCTTCCACGTTCCCAATCGCGCCTGCCAAGACCCCCTGCATTTTCTTCAATAATTCCTCTTTCATCGGCATCCCCATCCCGATCAACCGGTCATAGCGTTTTCCCGGCCGCACATATACCGGCTCCGGCCGCGGCATCGAACTCGACCATCCGGGCCCGAAATCATCGACAAACATCCACAGACTGACCACCCTCATCGTGGGATACGGATCGGGCGCCGTCCAGGTATTCCACTCAAACTGATCCAGCGACGCATCGTACATCGCCGCCAGCACCTGAGCTGCCGAACACGGACCCGCAACTCCGACGATCTTCACCGCCCATTTTTCTCGGCTGCCCGGCTCCGTCTTGTCCCGGAAGCTGCTGTAGCGGATCTGCAATTGCTTATTGTCCCACGGCACCTCCACCGGCATGTCATGGACATACAACCGATTATCCTTGACAAAAGCATCCGCCACCTCAAACCCGCCCCGATCGGCCCCGGTTATCTTCCTATCCGTGCCACCTGTACTCCCACTCACTCCAAAATGCCCGAAGACCAGGCTCTCATGCGGATCATCCGGCCGGTGCCAAAGCCCGGCGATCGTATCCGGCCTCCGGATCGCCCGAACCACATGAACATCCCGCGCCGACGAACCGGTCTGAAGCCGCGCCACATCGCCGGGCTCAACGTGCATCGTCTCCCGGCCCCCGCCCCATAGATATTCCGGATCGACCGGGCCTCCCGTTCCTTTGTCATACAGTTGTACATAACGGATATCCTTTACCGGTTGCCCACCTGAATCGGTAGCCGTCGCTTCTATCAGCCACCAGCCGGCTTTCAGTTGTAACGCCAGGGGATGCCCGCCGGAAGGATCCGTCCCTTCCCAGGCCATCGCACCTCTCGGCCACTTCTCCTTTTTTAATTCATCCCCGTATGGATCATGCGGAAAAGAATCCAGGAACGCCTGCTCCGTAATTACCCTTCGGTCCGGAACCGTTTCCCACAGTCGTTCCCTGATCAGCCGGTCCGGCGCTTTCAGGGGATATGCTGCCACATGCACCACCGCGGCCACCGCTTCCCCCGACAAATTTTTCACCTCCACACGTACGGATCGCAGACTATCCACCGGCATGGCTTCACCGCGTCCCAACCCTATCGTCAGATCGAGCATCGTATAACCCGCCGTGACATCCGTTATTGCCGATCGCGTCTCCCCATTGATATCCGTCACATCCGCCGAAATGCGATAATCGAACCGGGGGTCCGTACTGACCGGGATACTACGATCGGGCCGCGCGGAGAAAGCAATGCTGAAGTTCCCATCAGCGCCGGTCTTCAGCACTCCATGTGCGATCTCCTGCCCCCTCTGCGGGATCTGCGACCACTCCAAAAAAGAATGGTACCGCACCAGCCGCGTGACGCGATAGGTCACCGTCGCCCTATCGAGGTCGTTGCCGGCATAGGCGGTGGCGATTCCATGCAACCGGATGCTGTCGCCGACCCGATAGCTGCCCTTCAGCGGATCGAAGCTGACATAGAAGCGGGGCCGCTTGTATTCCTCAACAGAAAATCCGCAGCCAAATGATTGCCCCGAAACGTCGTTGAGCCGGAACCGGCCATTCAACCCATGGTCCGGCAAATGAAAGACTCCATGATAAGCGCCGAACTCATCCGTCACCAGGTCCATTGAGTCGATCCTTTCCTGGTTTGCATTGGTCAAAATGACCTTGGCATGACGGCCTGCCATGGGTTTCAGCTGCCGCGTATCAAAATCCCTGGTGATGGTGATCGCCTTGAAATATACCGTCTGGCCCGGCCGGTAGATCGCCCGGTCAAGGAAGAAATAGACCACCGCATTGCCCTGCTCATACACCGTTTTGTCGGTTGTGACGTTATTCCATTGCTCGCCGTAGGAAAATGGCAACGAAAGATCGGAAAGCAATAGATCCTCTCCGGGTCGTTGCAGCTCGAGGAACCGCTGTTCATAACCGGTCGCCGGCCCCAATTTAAAATGCCCTTGCTGATCGGGGTGATAGGTCTGCCCGGATAACGGCTGCCGATATTCCTGCGTACCGTTATAGGCATATTTCCATACCTGCACCCGCGCGTCGGTGATCGGCTGACCCGTCTCACGATTGAGGAGAAAATAGTCCCGGTCTTCCCGGATATATGCCATCGAAGTCACGACCAGCTGCGTTCCCGAAAGGAAACTCTTCTTTCGATCCCAGGCTCCATCGATGCTGGATAAAAGGACATACGTCCCCGGCGGCAGCCTGCCAATGGCGATTTCCACGGAATGTGTCCGATGGTCGGAAGTATACGGCAGATCCTGCGTAAACGCCCGGTATACCGGCGCGCGGAGCCATTCCTGCCATACATCTTCGTTTTGTCGCCACCGCATTCTCGTATGCAATGTGTCGATCCTTGCCAGCCGAAGATAAAGGCGATCGACGTTTGACCATTTGACCAGGCACCGGAAAGGCTTCTCCGGCACATTGAATTGCTCGACGGCCAGGTCCACCGATGGCGCGACGATCTCATCCAGCAATTCCCGGCAGTTTGTCTTCCCCTCACTGCTGTCAGGTTCGCTCAATACGTACTCGCAGATCGTTTTGGCCCGAACATACCCGTCCCACCCCGCCGAATCCGGCCGCTCCGCACTTTGCTTTGCCTGGTCGGAATAAAACCTTGCTTCCAGATACCAGGCTTGCGCCGCTGCCGGCTTATCGCGCCATTTATCGGTCAGCCGCAACAACCCCCGGAAGTACCGATCGTCCTTATCCCCGATCACAGAATAATTTTTAGCAAACTCCAGCCGGTCGATATCCATGTCAATAAAGGCATCCGGCTGCCTATCGGCCATATGGAACCGTAGCAGCCGCTGATAAAGCAGGAGGGCTTGATAATGCGGCGAACTGCTGTCGGCGGTAGCAAATTCATGTGCCACAAATATCGCCGGATCCGCAAATACGGAAGGATCATCAATCTCAAAAACATCTTCCGGCTGATTGATATCGGTCTCCGCGCTTTTGAAATAATTGAGGGCCTCATGCGCCAGCAGATCGAACAGGGTGGGGCGTAATAAGGGGGTATTGCCTTTGAGCAGGATCGGCTGCCAATCCTTCAGGGACGAACGCTTCAACAGCTCTTCATCCCGCAGCGACGCCTGGAAAAGCTCCCGGATATGCCGGTGGAAATCATCTATTGTCCAGGTTGAAAGATCAGCAGTTGGACGGCCAACCGTAGTCGTTCGATTGTACAGCCTGTACCGGTTGTTTTGCAGATAGGCCCAATACTGCAAGGCCAGCACGCTTTGGAGGATCGATCGCATCGGCTGCCCCGCCTCTTTGCTCTGCCGCTGTATCTCCCTGATCGCCGAAGTGTCATTGTTCAGGGTTTCCTCTTCCAGTGTCACCCGGTAGATCAGCGCTTTTATTTCCTGTCCGCCGTTTTGCTCCCGTCGTGCCGTCACATAGATCCTGTTGACTTCGGCCAGGGCCGTTTTTGGCAGCCCGGCCCGCTGCATCAACGAATCCACTACCCGCCACCGCCGATCGTAATTGGTCCCGCCACTTCCGGCGCCCGCCGCTCCACGCCCCGCATTCCCCGCTCCAATCTGCGCCCGCGACAGCAGCGCCATCAAACAAAGACAACCGGCCCCAAACAGCTTTCTTAACCCCATAGGAGAAATTTGAATTAAGTGGGCGGCAATATCCTGTTCGCGCCCGCGCCGAGCCACCGCACGCCGTCTCACGCCCGCGCGCCTACTTCTTCATCACCTTCGCCATCGTCGACCCGATCTCCGCCGGCGTCTGCACCACCGTGATCCCGCACTCCGCCATGATCTTCATCTTCGCCGCCGCCGTATCATCCGCCCCGCCGATGATCGCACCCGCATGACCCATCCGCCGCCCGGCCGGCGCCGTCTGTCCGGCAATGAAACCTACCACCGGCTTCCGGTTATTCTCCTTCACCCACCTCGCCGCCTCCGCCTCCATACTCCCGCCAATTTCACCGATCATCACGATCCCCTCCGTCCCCGGATCATTCATCAGCAATTCCACCGCTTCCTTCGTCGGCGTCCCGATGATCGGATCACCACCGATCCCCACCGCCGTGGAGATCCCCAACCCCGCCTTGGCCACCTGGTCCGCCGCCTCATACGTCAGCGTACCCGACTTCGAAACGATCCCGATCCTCCCCGGCTTAAAAACAAACCCCGGCATGATCCCCACCTTACACTCTCCCGCCGTGATCACCCCCGGACAATTCGGCCCGATCAATCGCGTCGCCCGGCCCTGCAAATACATCTTCGCCTTTACCATGTCCTGTACCGGAATGCCTTCCGTAATACAGATCACCAACCCGATCCCCGCCTCGGCCGCCTCCATGATCGCATCCGCCGCAAAGGCCGGGGGCACGAAAATGATCGACACATTCGCCCCCGTCGCATGGACAGCATCCGCTACCGTATTGAAAACCGGCCTTTCCAGGTGTGTCGCGCCCCCCTTGCCCGGGGTCACCCCCCCGACTACCCGGGTACCATATTCGATCATTTGCGACGCGTGGAAACTCCCCTCCGTTCCGGTAAAGCCTTGTACGATGATCCTGGACTGCTTGCTGACTAAAATTGACATGACAATAGAAATTTATTTTAATAAGTCATCCATGTTCCGGTTATTATCGATCTTCCCCTTGACCTCCAGCATCCGCATATCCTTTGCATCCTTCAAAAATTCCGACGCAAAAATAAAGTCATTTAGCAATTTATTCTTGCTAAAAATAATCTCTTTATTACTGCCCTCCCATTCTTTGATCCCCTGGTACATATACATGATATGATCCCCGATCTCCATCACGCTGTTCATGTCATGCGTATTCACGACCGTGGTAATATTGTACTCCAGCGTGATCTCCTTGATGAGCTTGTCGATCAGCAGCGAAGTCTGCGGGTCCAGCCCCGAATTGGGTTCGTCACAGAACAAATACTTCGGATTCAGAACGATCGCCCGCGCAATCCCGACCCGCTTCTTCATCCCCCCCGAGATCTCCGCGGGAAACTTCTTATGTGCATCGACGAGGTTCACCCGCTCCAACACCTCATCCACCCGCTTCATCTTCTCCGCCACCGTGCTTTTCGTGAACATATCCAGCGGGAACATCACATTTTGCTCCACCGTCATGCTGTCGAATAACGCCGAGCCCTGGAACAGCATCCCGATGCTCTGCCGCAGCTCCTTCCGGTCCGATTCATTCATGCCCGAAAAATTCTTTCCGTCATAGCAGATCTCCCCGCTGTCCGGCTCGAATAACCCTACCAGGCATTTCATCAATACCGTCTTGCCGCTTCCGCTGGTCCCGATGATGAGGTTGCACTTCCCCGTCTCGAACACCGAACTGACGTCGTTGATCACCATCTTGTCGCCAAACCCTTTCCTGATATTTTTGATCTCGATCATAGTAAAATCGCTGACAATACATAATCCGCAAACAATACCAGCACGCAACTCACCACCACCGACTTCGTACTGGCCCGGCCGATCTCCAGCGCACCCCCCTGCACGTTATATCCATAATAGGCTGGAATACTCGCGATGATAAAGGCGAACGTATAGCTCTTCGCCATCGCAAAGAAGACATTGTAGGGCTTGAACGACTGATGCAGCCCTTTGTCAAAAGTCGCCGCCGACAGGATCCCCGTCGCCGTCCCCGCCAGCCGGCCGCCTGCTATCCCGAGGATCGCCGAGATCACCACCAGCATCGGGATCATCACGATCGCCGCCAGCAGCTTGGGCATGATCAGGTACGATTTGGTATTGATCCCCATGATCTCCAGCGCGTCGATCTGCTCGCTCACCCGCATATTCCCCAGCTCGCTGGCGATCTTACTTCCGACCACGCCGGCCAGCACGATACACACCAGGGTGGGGGAGAACTCGAGGATGACCGTATCCCGCACGATCTGGGCGATCGTAGACAGCGGAATGATCGGACTGACCAGCTGATACGCCGTCTGCAAGGTCGATACCGCCCCCATGAAGACGGAAATGATGGCGACAATCCCCAGCGACCCGATCCCGATCTCCGAACACTGATGCATGAACTCCTTCCAATACATCTTGCCATTCTCCGGCTTGGAGAACATCCCTTTCAAGGTTAGCAGATAGAGCCCGAATTCTTGTAAAAACTTCATTAATAATATTTGTTTGTCAGCTTTACCCCTCTCTTCGACATCCTTGCGACGCTCCCGTGTGCGTCAACAAGTCTATTTGACTTTCCTTCTCCACCAGGGTGCTTTTCTTGTCTCCTCATCCGAAGGTTGATTCTTGCATTTGATCTGCGCATCGACAATCGCCACCAGCGCCACATTATAAATATTCCTAACCGTACTCCCCAACTGCAACACATGCACCGGCTTCTTCAACCCGAGCAATATCGGCCCGATCGCATCGGCGCCGCCCACCTCCTTGAGTAAATTATACGCAATATTGCCTGCCGCCAGATTCGGAAAGACCAGCGTATTGACCTCCTGATCCACCAGCTCGCTGAACGGATAATTCTCCTTAAGAAGCTCGCCATTCAACGCCACCGCCGCCTGCATCTCGCCATCGACGATCAGTTCGGGGTTCTTTTTCTTGACAATGACCCGCGCCTCCGCCACTAATCTCGCCTCCGGCGAATCGCTGGTCCCGAAATTCGAATAGCTCAGCATCGCCACCCGCGGGGTCATATTGAATTGCTGCACCTCCCGGGCTACCAGCAGCGTAATATCGGCCAGCTCCTCCGGCGTCGGATTGAAGTTGACCGTCGTATCGGCCAGGAATAACGGCCCTTTCTTGGTGAGCATCAGGTACATCCCTGCGATCTTCTTTACCCCATCCTCCGTGCCGATGGCCTGCAGCGCCGGCCGGATCGTATCCGGGTAATTTTTGGTCAACCCCGAGATCATCGCATCGGCCTCCCCCGTCTCCACCATCATGCACCCGAAATAGTTCCGGTCCCGCATGATCTTATACGCCTCATATTTGTTGAAGCCCCGCCGCTGCCGCTTCTGAAAGAACAAATCCCCAAAACGCTTCCGCTGCTCCTCATATTCATCGTTATACGGATTGATCACCGGCATCCCCTCCAGGTCGATCTGGTTGGCCGCCGCAATATGCCGGATCTTGCGCTCATCCCCCAGCAGCATCGGATAAGCCACCCCCTCATCATACAACAGCTGCGCCACCTTGAGGATCTTGACATTATCCGCCTCCGCAAAAACCAGCCGCTTGGGGTTCATCCGCGCCTTGGCGCTGAGTACCCGCATGAGTTGATTGTCCAACCCCAGGCGCTTGTTGAGCTCGATTCCATACGCCTCCCAGTTCTCGATATTCGCCTGCGCCACCCCGCTTTCCATCGCCGCCCTGGCCACCGCCGGCGCTATCGTGGACAGCAGCCGCGGATCCAGCGGTTTCGGGATGATATAGGTGGGCCCAAAAAGCATGTTTTTCTCATTATACGCCATATTCACAATATCCGGAACCGGCGTGCGCGTCAGATCGGCCAGCGCTTTCACCGCCGCCAGCTTCATCGCCTCATTGATCTGCGTAGCCCGGACGTCCAACGCCCCCCGGAAGATAAAAGGGAAGCCCAAAACATTATTCACCTGATTCGGATAGTCACTCCGCCCCGTCGCCATGATGATGTCTTCCCGCGCCGCCGTCGCCAGCTCATAGCTGATCTCGGGATCGGGATTCGCCATCGCAAAAACGACCGGCCGCCGCGCCATGCTCTTTACCATCTCCGGCGTCACCACATTTCCCACGCTCAACCCGACAAAAACATCCGCATCCTTCATCGCCTTCTCCAGTGTCCAGTCATTCCGGTCAACCGCATATCGCCGTTTGTCTTCATCCAGATCGGTCCTGTCCGTGGATAACACCCCGTCCTTATCGAACAAAATAAAGTTCTCGGGCCTGGCCCCCAGCGCCGTGTATAGTTTCACGCACGCCATCGCCGCCGCGCCGGCCCCATTGATCACAAACCGTACCTTGTCGATCTTCTTTTTCTGGAGTTCCAGCGCATTCAGCAACGCCGCGCTGCTGATGATCGCCGTCCCATGCTGGTCATCATGCATCACCGGGATCTTCAACTGCTGCCGCAGTTCCCTTTCAATATAGAAGCATTCCGGCGCCTTGATATCTTCCAGATTTATCCCCCCGAAAGTCGGCTCCAGCGCTTTGACGATCTGCACGAACCTGACCGGGTCCTTCTCATTGATCTCGATATCAAAGACATCGATGTCGGCAAAGATCTTGAACAACACCCCCTTTCCTTCCATCACCGGCTTGCTGGCTTCCGGCCCGATATCCCCCAGGCCCAGGACTGCCGTTCCATTGCTGATCACCGCCACGAGGTTGCCCTTGGCTGTATATTTATAGACGTCATCGACATTTTTGTGGATTTCCTTGCAAGGTTCCGCCACGCCGGGCGAATAGGCCAGGGAAAGGTCCCGTTGCGTCTTCGCCTCCTTTGTGGGGATGACCTCGATCTTCCCGGGTCGCCCTTTTGAATGATATTCAAGCGCCTGCTCTTTGCGGAGCTGTTTTTTTTGCATGTATTATCTGTCTTCGCCGCCCTGCGGCCGCCTAAAGGCTGCAAAATACGAAAATGATGTTATTTTAGTCCCGCCAAACCCGCAGCCCTTAAATTGAAGCATCGGAACCATTATATAATGCCCCGTTTTTTGGCCAAATGCCCATTTTTGGTGCTTTGGTGTCTATTGATAGCGCAGACTTCCCCCGCCCAGTGCCTGAATAGTTTCCGGCTTTCCCTCTCCGGTCTGAACACAGAATTCGGTTATGGTATCGTTGAAATATCAGGCGGCGATCTGATAATCGCCGGCCAAACGACCAGCTTCGGCAACGGCGGTATCGACATCTTCCTGACCCGGATGACCCCCTCAGGCACGATCGTCTGGAGCTATGCCTATGGGTCAACCGGTGACGAACAACTTCGGAAGATCAGCCTCGCGCTCGACGGCAATATCCTGATCACCGGAAGCAGCAACTCTTACGAGCAGGGAGTGGGCGCCGCCATCGCCATGGAGATCGACCTGAACGGGAATATTGTTTGGCAGAACCAATTCGAAGAAACGACCGGCCATGCGCTGGGCCTGGACATCCTTTCAACAACCGACAACGGATTTGTCGTCAGCGGAACCGACTATGCCCCAAACACAAGCTCGGACTGGATGATCGCAAAACTGGACGCCTCCGGCAGTCTCGTTTGGACCAAACGTCTCGATTATGCTGTCAATGAGGACGCTTTTTCCCTGATCCAGAAAGGCGATACGCTGATCGCGTTAGGAGATGAGAACAACAGCATTAATTATGCGGGCGTCATTGTCAAGCTGGCCGTGGCTGACGGCACCCTCTATAATTCCAGATCCTTTGTCATCGACGGCCGCGGCGCTTTTTCCGGGAAGATCCAATCCAGCGGGAACCAATACCGCATCAGCGTCCACATCATCGATGCCTACTCCTACGCTCAGATGCAAGAGGGTTTTGTGACGACTGACCAGCTTTTTAACCCGCTCAATTATTTCAAGATCGATGCCTCGCCCTACGATAACTTCGATTTTTCCGGTTTCTTTCAAACCACGGATGGCGGATTTCTCGCTACCGGCAGCCCCACGGGCTCGACCCAGGGCTATATTTTCAAATTTGACGGGAATGGCAATTTGACCTTCACCACCGAAATATCATCGGGCAATGCCTATTCGATCTACGCTGCCATTCAGACCGCCGACGGCTCGATCTGGGCCGTGGGCAGCGACAGCGGCCACGCATCCGTCCTGAAGCTCAACTCGTCCGGACAATTTCAATTCTGTCCGAATTTGAACCCGGCAGTTCCGGTTGCCCCGACTACCCTCACCTTCTCTCCCTTTACCTGGACGAACGTTTCAACCTATGATTTTCAGGCACCTTCGGGTGTCTTCAAAGCCGTTCCATTTAATTTTACCGTCGATTCACTTTGTTTTGAGGCCGCATGTCATATCCGGTTGGTGGGCCCCGATACGATCTGCCAAATTACCGACACGACCACGATCACGGCTTTGCGTGCCGGCAGTTGCGGCGCCAGCCTCCTTTGGACTGTTCCACCCGGCATTTATTCGGCACAGGTCAATGACACGACGCTGCGCATTCATCTTCCGGCCGACGGCACTTACGCCATCCAGACCGAAAGCACCGACCCCTGTTCTATCGTGGGAGAAACGGTACAGTTGCTGGCGCAATTCTCACCGGATTCCATCCACCTCGGACCTGACACCGTACTATGCAATGCTCCCGGTCTGCTGCTGAACGCCGGCCCGGGCTTTCTGACCTATCATTGGCAGGACGGGAGCACCAATCCGACCTACCAGGCAACACAGACGGGGGTATATGAGGTGAGTGCGACCAACGCCTGCGACGAGACATTTTCTGACACTATCGCGGTTGCTATCCGGTCGACCGGCGGCTTTGCGGTATCTCCGGTTGATACTGCGTTTTGTACGCCGGGTCCGGTAACTTTCGATGCGAAAGGCGGCGATACCTACACCTGGAGTCCGGCAACAGGATTGAACAACCCTGCGATCGGCGACCCTACCGCCATGTCCGATACCTCTATCACCTATCGGGTTCTCATCGATGACACGGTGTGCCACCGTAGCAAGCAGCTCGCGGTACAGATCACCGTCGATCCGCCGCCCGTTCTGTCGGTTTCCAAGTCAAACGATATAGATTGCAGCGTCGGCTCGGCGCAATTGACCGCAACGGGAGCACTCACGTATACCTGGCAGCCCGCCGCTTCCCTCAACAATGATACCCTCAGCAACCCGATAGCCTCGCCCCTTGAAACGACCACCTATACGGTCACCGGGATGAACGCGCTCGGCTGCTCCACTACCGACACGGTGACCGTTGACTTCACCAAAGTGGGGATGGCGAATATCTATCTTCCAACTGCCTTTACGCCGAATAATGATGGCCGGAACGACGTTTTCAGGGTCCTCACGCGGGGGTCGGTGAAGCTGGGGCGGTTCTCGGTCTTTGATCGCTGGGGGGAGCTCGTCTTTACGACCACTAATGAATCCCAGGGCTGGGATGGTACTTTTCGGGGATCCGCCCTGCCCGCCGGCACCTATGTCTGGGAAGTCAGTGCGTCAAATGCATGCAGCGGGCAGATGTTCCAGAAGGGAACCGTCTTGCTCATCCGTTAAAAGTCCCAAAAATTCCCCTCCGCTGCACGATTGCTGCAGCGGCTGTCGTTAAATTGCACGTCCAAACCTTATCTTATATGTCCGTTAAAAGCGTATGGCCATCCAGCCTTTGGCTGGTCATCGGAGCCTTCCTCCTCCCTGCCTGTGCCCCCCTGGGCCCGTCAGGCGCCAGCCAACATAGCTGGCCAACCCACGGAAATCAATACTACAACTACTGGGACGCCAAATACCTCGGCAGCGACAGCGCCGACCAACTGTCCTACCGGCTCATCGACTCGCAAACCTTTGAAGACATCCGCCGGTCGTATAACGGCGCCCTGGACGACCCCAACGCGATCCGCAGCCTCGTCGACTCCAGCCGGCTCATCGCCTTCGACAGCACCCGCATCCAGGCCGACCTGCAATGGATCAAAGACTCCTCCGCCATCACCGGAAGGGAATACCAGGTCTATCTCTTTATCGACCGCACGACCGGCCTGATCTCTTCGGTCCACGGCGAACCGGGCAGCAACCATGACTCCCACCCCTATATCGAATCCGACCGGAACCATGGAATGGTTTCCCCCATTCCCGCCGATAGCCCCCGAAACACCAACCGCATCCTCATCGGTCAGGTCCACGGCCACCCGGCCCGGCCCGACGGGGTCACCCTGCATCGCATGTCCCCCGATGACTCCCTCACCGCTGTCTTCCTCCAGGCGCCCATCTATGCAATCGATGCCATGGACGGCCCACCGGGAACTCCCGGCTCGATCCATCGCGCCAACCCCGATCCCGGCGGGGACTTCAAAGGCCAGGACCATTATCTCGGTAAAACCTGGGGTGTCTCCGGCTTTCAGGCCGACGGCGTATTCAACATCGGCCTCAACGCATTGCGCATCTGGGGCATCAGCCGCCAGCCGAATTTCGAAGCTTTAAGACAGATCGACCAATTCTATATGGCATCCCAGCCACGCCGTCATCCCGACCCCGGTCTCGATCGCTGATTCATCGATATTAAAGGTGGGGGTATGCACCCCTGATGTGATCCCTTTTTCCACATTCATGACGCCCAACCGGTAAAAACAACCGGGGATCTGCTGCGTATAATACCCGAAATCCTCCGCACCCAGCCTGACCTCCGTTTCCCCGACATTCTCCGCGCCCAGATATGCTCTTGCCTCAGCCCTTGCCAGCTTATCCAGCGCTTCATTATTATAGACCATCGGATAGCCGACGTCGATATGCAGGTCGATCTCGGCGCCCATCCCGTGCACCAGCCCGGTGGCGAGCTTCCGGATCAGTTCATGGGCCCTGAACCGCCATTCTTCATCCATGGCCCGGAAGGTCCCCATCAGCTTGACCTCGCTCGGGATCACATTCGTCGTATACCCTCCCTGTACGGAAGTGATCGACAGAACAGACGGCGACAACGGATTGCGGTTTCGGCTGATGATCTGCTGCAACGCAACCACAAGGTGCGAAGCCACCAGGATCGTATCGACCGTCTGATGCGGAGCTGCCGCATGACCACCTTTCCCCCGGATAGTGATATAGATCTCATCGGCGCTCGCCATGACCATTCCGCCCCGGAAACTGACCTTGCCCGCCTCGAGCCCCGGATGAACATGCAGCCCGAGGATCGCCTGCGGCGCCGGTTCCTTCAGCACCCCTTCCCTGATCATAAGCGAAGCCCCACCGGGGTTCTTCTCCTCGCCCGGCTGAAAGATCAGCTTTACGGTGCCTTCCCACTCCGCCCGCAATTCCTGTAAGATCTTCGAAGCCCCCAGCAGGACCGTCGTATGCACGTCATGCCCGCAGGCGTGCATCACGCCCTCGTTCGTCGACCTGTAAGGAACAGGATTCTCTTCACGGATCGGCAAGGCATCCATATCGGCCCGCAGCGCAATCACGCGCTTGCCGGGGTTCCTGCCTTCGATCAGCCCCACAACCCCCGTTTCCGCCATGACCCGGTAAGGGATGCCGGCGGATGATAATTTCTGCTGGACAAATGCGGAGGTCTTGAACTCCTGGTAACTTAACTCCGGATGTGCATGCAGGTGATGCCGGATCGAAATGAAGTCGGGCGCATATTGCCTCGCCAGTTGCCGGATCTTTTCTTTCAACATATATGTGCGGGAATTGCGCATCTTAATTCGAGGTGTCCACTTTGGGCAGATCAGATAATTTGAGCTCGATGATATCCGGAATAACATAAAGTCCCGAAGGGAACAATTTCGACAGCTGCTTCATGGCATCCTCCGCCTCGTCCTGGGTCTTGAAATCGCCGACCCGGAGCTTGTAATTGGGCGACTGATAAAGCAAATAAGGTTTCCAGTCGGGGAATTGTTCAAATACCCGGGCTTTTGCCGCGAATACTTTCGCCCGGTCCGGCGAATTCATCACCTGGATGCGAAAACCCGGAACAAACCGGCGGCTCTCCCGCGTCGTCACCTCATTGATCTCGATCTGTTTCTTCACCAGTTGGTCGATCCGGGGATCTTTGTCTACGGTAACGGTCGTGTCGACTTGCGCCATCACGCGCGATCCGGGGAACAACAAAAACAAGAACAATAACTTATACATAAATTTATCCATGCAATTTACCGATAAAAATATTGTACCGGCAATCAACCGTCAAAATTAGGCCATTTAAGTATATTGGTTCAATTTTCACCTCTACTAAACACTACGCACATGAGAAACTTCCTGCCAAGGGGCAGTACGCTCCCGCTTTTTCTGCTACTGGTTTGTCATTCTCTCCTCTCCGTTGCACAATCCACCTTTCCCGTTAACGGGGTCGCAGATCCAAGAGAACACTGTTATGCCTTCACCCACGCCACGATCGTGAAAGATGGCGCCGTTACACTTTCCGACGCCACCCTGGTCATCCGCGACGGCCTCATCGTCGGCGCAGGGTCCGGCCTGGCGATTCCGAAGGACGCCGTAGTCATCGATTGCACCGGGAAATACATCTATCCATCCTTTATCGATCTCTACAGCGATTACGGGATGCCCGTTCCCGAGCGGGGAGCCGGCCGGCCGGCATTCGACTTCCGCGCCCCGGCGCAGATGGAGTCCAACACCAAAGGCGCCTACAACTGGAACCAGGCGATCCATCCCGAGACCGACGCCTCGAAGCTCTTCACTACCGACGAAAGCCGGGCAAAACCGCTGCGGGATATCGGCTTTGGAACTGTCTTGTCGCACGTCAAGGACGGCATCGCCCGCGGCACCGGCGTCGTCGTGACCCTGACGGACGAGAATGAGAATTTCGCCATCGTCAAACAACACGCCTCGGCCAATTATTCACTCAGCAAAGGCACCTCCACCCAAAGCTATCCCTCCTCCCTGATGGGTTCCATCGCGCTGTTGCGCCAGACCTACCTCGATGGCGAATGGTACAAGACCCAGCCGAAACATGAGGGGACTAACCTCAGCCTCCAGGCCTGGAACGACGAACAATCCCTCCCCCAGATCTTCGATGGGGATGACAAATGGCAGGACCTCCATGGCTACCGCATCGGTAAGGAATTCGGGGTTCAATATATCATCAAGGCCGGCGAGAACGAATATCAGCGCATGGCCGATATCGCCGCCACCAAAGCCGCTTATATCGTCCCGGTCAACTTCCCCCAGGCCATGGACGTGGAAGACCCCAACGCCGCACGGTTCGTCTCCCTCGCAGATATGAAACAATGGGAGCTGGCGCCTACCAACCCCGGCGCCTTCGAAAAGGCGGGCATTAATTTCTGCCTCACCGCATCGGACCTCCGCGACCCGAAGTCCTTCCTGACCAATCTCCGCAAGGCCATCGAATATGGCCTCACCGAAGCGCGGGCGCTGGAAGCACTGACCAAAACCCCCGCTACCCTGATCGGCATCTACGACAAGGTCGGCAGTCTCGACGCCGGCAAGCTGGCCAACTTTTTGATCACCACCGGGCCGGTGTTCAACGAAAAGACCCAGATCGTCGAGAACTGGGTCCAGGGCAAGAAATTCGACGTCAGGGAAGATGCCTGGAAAGATATCCGCGGCCAGTACAATCTCGTCATCACCAATGCCGGGGGCGCGACTAAAACGCTTACGCTCGACGTGAGATCGTCCACTTCCGCCAGCGTCATCACCGGGGATACCCTGAATAGCAAATTCGACTTTGATGGTAAATTAGTTTCGCTGACCTATCCCGTCGCTGCAACAGGCGGCGGCGGCAGACGTCCCGGCGGTGGCGGGAGCGGCGATGGTGGCCGTGGCGGTGGCCGCGGTGGGGGTGGCCGTGGTGGCGCAGCCACGCACCTGAGCGGCATCATCAGCGGCGATACCTGGAACGGCAATGGCACCGACTCCGCCGGTAACCTCGTCATCTGGACCGCCGTCTTTGCAAAAACATTACCCCCCGATACTAGCACAACCCCCCGTAACAGACGGCAGAACCATCTTGGCAAGGTCCTCTATCCCTTCGACGGCTACGGCTGGGATGTCCTGCCGACCCAGCACGACCTGCTGATCCGCAACGCTACCGTCTGGACAAACGAAAAAGAAGGCCGACTTCCAAATACCGACGTTCTCGTCCGCAACGGCAAGATCGCCCGGATCGGCAAGAATCTCGAGGCCGGGAGCGCCCAGGTGATCGACGGCTCGGGCAAATACCTGACCCCCGGGATCATCGACGAACACTCCCATATCGCTGCCTTCTCGATCAACGAAGGCGCCCATTCGGTGACAAGCGAAGTGCGGATCGCCGACAACCTCAACCCGGAAGACATCAGCATCTACCGGAGCCTCTCCGGCGGCGTCACCTCCGCGCATATCCTCCATGGCTCCGCCAATACCATCGGCGGCCAGACACAGCTGATCAAAATGCGTTGGGGCGTGACGGATACCGCCCTCAAATTCCGGAATTGGGATCCCTTTATCAAGTTCGCCCTCGGCGAGAACGTCAAACGGACTACATCCACCAATAACAACCGCTTCCCCGATACCCGCATGGGCGTCGAAGAAGTGCTGACCGACGCTTTTACCCGGGCCCGCGATTACGAGCGTCAAAGAAAAGCAGCACCCCTCGCGACCCGCCGCGACCTCCAGCTGGATGCGCTGGTGGAGATCCTGAATCACAAGCGGTTCATCACCTGCCACTCCTACGTCCAAAGCGAGATCACCTCACTCATGCGCGTGGCCGACAAATTCGGCTTTACCGTCAATACCTTCACCCATATCCTCGAAGGCTATAAGGTCGCCGACAAGATGAAAGCCCAGGGCTGCAACGCCTCGACCTTCTCCGACTGGTGGGCCTACAAGATCGAAGTGACCGATGCCATCGCATACAATGCAACGATCATGCAGCGCATGGGCCTGAATGTGTGTGTCAACTCCGACGATGCCGAGCAGCAGCGGCACCTCAACCAGGAAGCGGCCAAAAGTGTCAAATACGGCGGCATGTCCGAAGAAGACGCCT
Organism: Puia sp.; assembly: GCA_035508835.1. GTDB lineage: Bacteria > Bacteroidota > Bacteroidia > Chitinophagales > Chitinophagaceae > Puia. Next base: position 12,567 of record DATJMG010000005.1, on the reverse strand, counting down.
TTAAGATGTGTACGCTCAACCCCGCCATTGCGCTCCACGTGGCCGACCGCGTGGGCAGCATCAGGGAAGGCAAAGACGCCGACCTCGTGCTCTGGAGCGATAACCCGCTGAGCGTTTACGCAAAAGCCGAGAAGACCATCGTCGACGGCATTATCTATTACGATATCGACCGGGACCTGCAACTGAGGAAATACATTGCCGCCGAACGGAACCGCCTGATCCAGAAAATGATTGCCGAGAAACGGTCCGGCTCGCCCATGGCCCCCGCCACACCCAGCTATCGCGTTGAGCTGAGCTGCGGCGACCATGGCCGCCACGATGGCCTGTTGACTATCGACGAAGACGGCGACGATGACACGAATACAAACGATTAAAAGGAACAAAATGAAACGACTTTATATATTCACCGCATTTCTCCTGGCCCTCACGGCAGCCCGTGCGCAGGACGATGTTTCTCCCGCGAAACCCTATATGGGCAAGCTCTTTATTATCGGCGGCACCATCCACGTCGGCAACGGCCAGGTCCTCGAGAACGCCTCGATCGAAGTTGACCACGGCAAGATCGTCAAAGTGGGCGCTGACGTCACCCCGGACGGGAGCGACGCAAAGGTCATCGATGCCAAAGGCAAACAGATCTACCCCGGACTGATCCTGCCGGTCACCGACCTTGGATTGCGGGAGATCGCCAGCGGCGCCCGCGGCTCCGACGACTTCCGCGAGCTCGGCGACCTTAACCCCGGCATCCGTTCGATCGTGGCCTACAACACCGACTCGAAGATCATCAACACCCTCAAGGCAAACGGCATCCTGCTGGCCGGCGTCACCCCGCAGGGCGGTACGATCAGCGGCTCCTCTACCGTCGTTCAGCTCGATGCCTGGAACTATGAAGACGCCGCCTACAAACTGGATAACGCCATCCACCTCAACCTCCCCAGTTTCCTGGCCCGCCCAAGACGTTTTGGCGGCGGCGGCGGTCGTTTTGGCGCCAACCAACCCCAGGCCGATCCGACCAAAGAAGCGCTGGCGAAGATCGAAGAGATCAAAGCCTTCTTCCGGGAGGCGAAGGCCTATGCTGCCGAGCCCACTCACCAGGAGACCAATCTCAAATTCGAAGCCGTTAAGGGGCTGTTCACCAAACAACAAAAACTTTTCGTCCATGGTGACCAGGTCAAACAAATGCTCGTCGCCATCGACCTTGCAAAGGAATTCGGGTTTGACGTGACCATCGTCGGCGGCAGCGAATGCTGGCTTATCGCGGATCTGCTGAAACAAAACAATATCTCCGTCATCCTTGAGCAGATGCACAGCCTCCCCACTTCGGAGGACGATGACATCGATCAGCCTTACAAGACCCCTGCCGTCCTGCAGAAAGCCGGCGTCCTGTATTGCATCAACGACGAACATGAGGAGACCCGCTATCGCAACCTGATGTTCAATGCCGGTGTTGCCGCCGCCTATGGCCTGACCAAAGAACAGGCCCTCCAGGCGATCACCCTCAACACGGCGAAGATCCTTGGAATCGACGACCGCACCGGCTCTATCGAACCGGGCAAGGACGCGAATATCGTGATCAGCGCGGGCGACATCCTCGATATCCGCACCAGCATCATCGAGCATGCCTTTATCCAGGGCCGTGAGGTGAGCCTGGAGAACAAGCAAACCGAGCTCTATCACAAATACATGGCGAAATACGGGCTGAAGGAGGCGCCCATTCCTTAGTGGTCGCCCGTTTGGGTCGGCAGTCGTCTCCCGTTTGTAACGGCGCCTTAACAATGATCTTCTGCAAAAGGGCCGCCCGGGCATGACATTCGCGGCATTAATGTTATCGATTAACATTAAAGCTACGAAGATGAGAACGTTAACAATTGTCCTCGCTGCCGGTCTCCTGGCCGGAGCGGGGACTGCCCAAGCCAATGATTCCGCGCGTGTTCATGCCATTGCCGCTCCGCCGCAGCCGGTAGCCGCGGCCTTTGCTGCCAGATTCCCGGACGCGCGGGACGTGAAATGGAAAACGGCTGACAGCAAGAGCTATCTGGCCCATTTTAAGACCAGGGATAAAAAGGACGTCGCCTATTACGCACCCAACGGGAAATGGCAGGCCACCGAAACCCCGGTCAGCTGGTCATGGAAGCTGCCGCCTGCCGTAAGGAAGGGCTGGAGGAATAGCAATTATGCTGCCTGGTACATTGTAAAGATCAATAAGGTGGCAACACCCGACCAAACCCTGTATTGCCTGGACGTGAACAACATGCCCCTGTTGGACGACAACCATGTCTTTAACTTTGAAACGGAGTATAAGTTATACTTCTCGCCGGACGGGAGGCTGGTCAGAGAAGAGATGCAACCATAGCCGTAATCATAATATCCAATTAACACCGGGCGCTTACCTTTGATCCCATGAGAAACATCCTCGCTGTCTCGGCGGTCCTTTTTTTGTTCAGTGCCGCGAACGGCCAAACGACCAGCCTCCCCGGCCCGGTAGCCTCCGCGCAAGGCCCCGGCGGACCCCGCACGCTCCTCCCCAATGGCTGGTCGCTCACGCCTGCCGGCAGGTCTGTCCCGTTATCTTCCGACCTCCCGCTTAATATGGCTTTCAGCCCGGACGGCGTCCATCTCGCCGTCACGAATAACGGGAACGGACGCCAGACCATCGATATCATCAACCTCAGGCAACAACGCCTTACCGCCAGCATCCCGATCCATGCGTCGTGGCTGGGCCTGGCCTTCGCGCGGCGGCATCCCTGGCTCTATGTCTCCGGCGGCAACGATGACGTCATCATCCGCTATCTGCTGACCCGCGACACCCTGATCCGCAAAGATACGATCACCCTTGGCCGCCCCTGGCCAAAGGACAAGATCAGCCCCACCGGTCTGACCATCGATGAAACCCATGACCGGCTATATGTCGTCACGAAGGAGAACAATACGCTCTATGTCTGCAACACAAAGACCATGACCGTTACCACCCGCATTCCCCTGAGCGCGGAGGCATATACGGTTCTCCTCAACCCGAAAGACCGCGACCTCTACATCTCCGCCTGGGGCGGCCGGAAGATCTGGATCTTCGACACCGAACACCAACGCCTCACCGACTCCATCGCGACCGACGATCACCCCAACGACATGGCCATCAGTACCGACGGCCGCTGGCTTTATGTTGCGAACGCCAACTCCAATTCGGTTTCGGTCATCGACACCCAAACAAAGAACGTCGTCGAGACCCTCCATACCGCGCTTACACCCGATGCGCCGATCGGTTCCACTACCAACAGCGTTTGCCTCGCACCGGGAGACAAGACCCTCTACATCGCCAACGCCGATAACAACTATCTCGCGGTATTCGACGTCTCCGATCCCGGACATAGCCGGTCGCTGGGTTTTATCCCCGTCGGCTGGTATCCCACCTGCGTCCGGACCCTCGGCCGCCGGATCTTTGTGACCAACGGGAAAGGACTTTCGTCTATGCCAAACCCGGGCGAACCGCAGCCGGGCGAACGGCACAACAAGAACGCATACAGGAAGAGCGGTGTGGTCATCGATCAATATGTCGGAAGTATGCTGAAAGGCACCCTGTCGATCATCGACGCTCCGGCCGAAGAAGCCCTCAAGACCTATACTGCCCAGGTATATGCGAATACACCTTTCCCGGCGGAACGCGAAATGAAGGCGCCCGGCGCCGAAGGCAACCCCATCCCCCAAAAAAGCGGCGGATCATCCCCGATCAAATATGTATTCTATGTGCTGAAGGAGAACCGGACCTATGACCAGATCCTCGGCGACCTGCCGCAGGGCAACGGCGATACCAGCCTTTGTCTTTTCGGGGCGCATGTCACCCCCAACGCCCACGCGCTGGTGAATCAGTTCGTTTTGCTGGATAATTTTTATGTTGACGCAGAAGTCAGCGCCGACGGTCACAACTGGTCGATGGCGGGTTATGCGACTGACTTCACCGAAAAGACCTGGCCGAGCAACTACAGCGGCCGCGGCGGTAACTATGACTTTGACGGTCATCGCCCCGTCGCCAATCCCACTAACGGTTTCATCTGGGACTATTGCCGGCGTGCCGGCGTATCCTTCCGGAACTATGGCGAATTTGAAGATAACGGGCCGCCGACCCTCGATGTGCTCAAGATCCCCGATAATTATTGTCACCCCTATATCGGCTGGAATCTCGATACCCAGGATATCCGGCGCGAGCAGATCTTTGAGCAGGATTTCGACTCCCTTGTAAGGATCGGCGCGGTCCCTCACTTCAGCACCATCTATCTGCCGAACGATCATACCAGCGGGCTCACAAAAGGCGATTATACCCCGATGGCCATGATTGCCGACAACGACCTGGCGCTAGGCCGGCTCGTCGATCATATTTCCCACAGCCCTATCTGGCCGCAATCGGCAATTTTTGTACTGGAAGACGATGCCCAGGACGGCCCCGACCATGTAGATGCGCACCGGTCTCCCGCCTATGTCATCAGCCCCTATATCAAACATCGTTCCGTCGACCATACGCTGTATTCCACGACATCCATTCTGCACACGATGGAGCTGATCCTCGGCCTGCCGCCGATGAGCCAGTATGATGCGGCCGCTACGCCCCTGTTCAACAGCTTTACCGCGACACCCGACACCACCGCATACAATGCCGTACCGGCAGGCATCGATATCGATCAGCGCAACACCGCGATGACGCCTTCGGCCATCCTTTCGGCGCAGTTCGACCTGTCACGCGCGGACGCCGTCCCCGATGCCCTGCTCAATGAGGTACTCTGGAAAGCCGTGAAGGGCGAGAACAGCACTGTCCCCGCCCCGCGTCGCAGCGCATTTGTAAAGGTGGCCGATTAATCCTGAACCACTTTTTCGTGAATTCGCCGCATCATCGATTTGATCTCCCCGATCTCGCGGGCCTGTTCACCGTCATCCGTATCCTGAGCCTTCTCAGCCCACCGGTCCAACCGGTCCTTGATCCCGATCATCGCCGCCAGCAGATCGTCCTGCGACTGGTTGCGGACCTTCACGGTAACGGGTTTTTTGGTGAGAACTTTTTTGACATACTCTGTCAGACTGCGGCAGCTGGAACTTTGGGAATGTAGTTTGACTTCTTCCAGTTCTTCGGAAGTCAGCCGTACGGAAAGGAAACGCTTGGGCGTAACATTGACTTTCATCTGGACGAGGCTTTGAGATTAAAGGTTTTGATTAACGGGAGTGAAGTTAGGGGAGGAACATGTCGGCTCAAAGCCCGGATGCCCGAATACGCCAATTTTAGGATTCTTTTAAAGAATTCATTCTACCCAGTCGCCTTGCGGGGCTCTACCCAGTCGCGTTGCAGGGCTCTACCCAGTCGCGTTGCAGGGCTCTACCCAATCGCCTTGCAGAACCCGGCATTTTAATCCGCCCGCTGTCTTTCTTTTCCCACTCGTCATAATTAAAGCCCCGTTAGTCCCCGCTTGCCTTAATTTCAGCGTCTTCATAAATTTCAGCCTCTTCATAAAACCAAGAATTTCAACTTTATGAGAAAACTTCTAACTCTTCTCCTGCTGGTCTCGGGGCTTTCGGTCGCCGTCGCTCAACGCCCCGGCAATCCCACTCCATCCGGTAATAACGCCGGAGCGCCTTCCGGCGGCCGCAGCGGGTCCGGCGGCGCAAGGTCGGGGTCCGAGCCGCCCAAGCCTTATCATGAGGTCATCACCGATAAAGCGATCAGCCACACCGGCCTTTTTACCGTACATAAAGTGGAGGACAAATGGTACTTCGAGATCCCTGACTCGATCTTCGGGCGCGATATCCTGGTCAGCACCCGCTATAACAGGACTTCCGCCGGCGGCAACTACGGCGGCGAGCAGGTGAATGTTCAGACCATCCGCTGGGAAAAAGGCCCCGGCTACACCGTTTTCCTGAATGTGCTGACCATTGTAAATGTGGCCAAAGATTCCAGTCAGCCGATCGCGCAGGCGGTGCGGAATTCCAACATGAATCCCATCGCTGCCGAATTCGATATTAAAGCATACGGCAAAAGCGCCGACTCTACCTCCGGCACGGTAGTCATCGACGTCACCGACTTTTTCAAGGGGGATAACCAGGTGGTGAGCCTGACGCCGGCCATCAAACGCCGGTTTAACTTTTCGGGCCTCGCGGCAGACCGTTCTTACATCGAAAGCATCCACACTTATCCTATCAATACCGAGATCAGGACCGTGAAGACCTATACCGCATCGCCCACACCGGGGCCACCCGCTGCCGGCGGTCGCGAGCCTTTCGGTACGCTGCCTGCGGAATCAGCAGCCGGCGCAGTCACCGTGGAGCTCAACAACTCCTTCCTTCTCCTTCCCAAAACGCCGATGGCTAAACGCGCCTTCGATCCCCGCGTGGGCTTCTTCATCAGCGAATACACGGTCTATGACGACGACCAGCAACGCATCTACACCGACGATTTCATCCACCACTGGCGCCTCGAGCCAAAGGACGAAGACCTCGAAAAATACAAACGCGGCGAACTTGTAGAGCCCAAAAAGCAAATCGTCTATTATATCGACCCCGCCACCCCCAAAAAATGGGTGCCCTACCTCATCGCCGGCATCAACGACTGGAATGCCGCCTTTGAAAAGGCCGGGTTCAAAAACGCCATCGTCGGCAAGGAATGGCCGGTTGGCGACAAGACCATGAGCCTGGAAGACGCCCGGTACTCCGTCATCCGCTATTTCGCCAGCGACATCGAGAACGCCTATGGCCCTAATGTGGCCGACCCTCGCAGCGGCGAGATCCTCGAAGCGCACATCGGCTGGTACCACAACGTCATGAAGCTCGTCCATGACTGGTATATGATCCAGTGCTCGGCCGTGGACCCGCGGGCCCGCAAGATGAAGTTTGACGACGAGCTGATGGGCGACCTGATCCGGTTCGTCTCCTCTCATGAGGTCGGTCACACGCTGGGCCTCCGTCACAATATGGGCAGCAGCAGCAAGACGCCGGTCGAGAAGCTGCGGGACAAGGCCTGGGTCGAAGCGAACGGTCATACCGCTTCCATCATGGACTATGCCCGGTTCAACTATGTCGCCCAGCCCGAAGACAATATCGGGCCCCGGGGTCTCTATCCCCGGATCGGCGACTATGACAAATGGGCGATCGAATGGGGCTACCAGTATCACCCGGAGGCTAAGGACGAAGAAGAAGATAAAAAGATCATGAACAAGCTGGCCATCGACAGTCTGAAAAATCCCCGCCTGTGGTTCGGCGGCGAAGGTCAGAACTTCGATCCCCGCGCCCAGACGGAAGACCTTGGCGACAATGCCATGAAGGCAAGCGAATATGGGATCAGGAACCTCAAACGGATCCTGCCCAACCTTCCCGACTGGTGCCGCGAAGAAGCCGACCAGTACGATAACCTGAGCGAAGAATATGCCAACCTTGTCGATGAATTCGGCCGCTGGATGGGTCATGTTACCAAGAATGTCGGCGGTGTACAGGAAACCCTCAAGAGCGTCGAACAGCCCGGGGATGTTTATGAGGCGACACCGAAAGCTACCCAGAAGGACGCCGTCGATTTTCTCAACAAACAGCTCTTTGCAACCCCCACCTGGCTGCTGAACAAGGACGTGCTGAACAAATTCGCCAACCCCGGCACGGAGGAGCTCCTCAGCCGCGTACAGGATAACATCCTGCGCAGCCTGCTTTCCCCTTCCCGTCTCTACCGCCTGACCGTCTGCACCGGCCGCTACGGGGCTGCTGCCTATAGCGTCGACGACCTCCTGACGGATGCAAAAAGAGGCGTATGGAGCGAACTGCCGACGGGTGCGCCCATCGACATCTATCGGCGCAACCTCCAGAAGGTCTATATTGAAGCGCTGGGCAACCTCGTTAACCCCGCTCCGCCTACGGCGCCGCCTGCGGGATTGCCAAGGGGCCTCGTCATCTTCACCGGCGATACCAGGAATACCGATGTCCCGTCGGTCGCCAGGGCTCAACTGGTTGAACTGAGAAGCGAGATCACCGCCGCCATCCCCAAAGAGACCGACAAAGTCAGCAAATATCACCTGCAGGATGTGCTGGAACGGATCAAGGAAGCCCTTAATCCGAAAGACATGAATAAGTAAGAGTCACCCCATATCCACTGCCGCTTCGGGAGCTATCAGGAGCGGCTTTTTTTTTGGCGTCCGCTCCAAAATCACGTCTGTTTAAATTACAATTTAATTTAATTTTAATCCGAATATGTTTCGGTACTGACCGCCAAACTACTATAAAAACTACAGTAGAACCCTTAGGGTGATGATTTTCAGTTTCTTTCAGCCCATTGACCTGCAATACGAATAAGGCCGATTGCTTAATTTTGGGCCCTCAAGCCAATCCTAATGGTCGCAGAACAATTTACGATCACCTTCCTATTTAAGGCTGACGCAGGCCGGCTGGTGGTACCCCTGGATGCCGACGTAGAACAACATCGGTCCCTGAAATTCTATTCTGTAAAAAACTTCCGGCCGCAGGGATCTGATGGTCCCGGCATCCTGCCGGAGGTCCGGATCAGGAAAAGTTCGGGCCGCTGGGTGCATGTAGACAGTGAAAAAGAGACCGATCTTAGCGAAGCCATCGGTGCAGCGATCGATCTGTTCAATTCGCAGGGGACATAACCGGAAAATCGGACCATTAACCGAGAATGGCACAATAAAATGGCACAATAATAGGTATATAATTATTCCAGCCTGACTATACCGAACGATGACCACATATTTTGAGCGATACATTCTCCTGGCCGACGACGATGGCGACGACCAGGATCTATTAACGGAATCTATCTTGCAACGGAGACCGTCCGCTCTGATCAAGACCGTCAACAACGGCCCCCAGGTCCTTGCATGGCTCGATGAATGCCCGGACGAACAATTGCCTGCCATGCTGATCCTCGATTACAAGATGCCTATCCTGAATGCCGGCCAGGTCCTGGACGAGCTCAACGCCAATATCCGGTACGCCGCCTTACCGAAGGTCGTCTGGAGCACCTCTTCCAACAGCAAACATATAGACGAATGTCTCAGCAAAGGCGCATTGAAATATTTCCCCAAGCCAAACAATGTGATCGAACTGGCCGTCATCACCGAAACCATCCTGTCGCTTTGCGATTGATTTCCTTTGCGATTGATTTCGGGTTACGATTGATTTCGGATCACGATTAAGTCCGGATCACGGTGTGGATTTTTTTGCCTGATCTTTTGTCACGCTGACTTCTCCGCTCCGCTCGATCATGATCTCGCGAACCTCTGCCAGGTTATCGCTATTGATCCGAAGGCGGACACTTTCCATCAGGTCCTTTTCACTGATCATCGCCTCCCGCATATTTTTTTCAAGCCGTTCGCCGCCGGCATATAGCACGGATGGCTTTCCCTTCACCAACCTGCCTACCCAGTCGCTGCGTACCGTCACCCATCCCAGCCCCCAGTGCACCAGGACAAAGGCTAACAAGCCAGCGTCGTCGGGATGAACGGACTTGCACCCACCACAACCCGGCTGAAAATGGAACCCAGCATAATCGTGATTACATTGTCGAATGCGGTCCGGCGGCCCGTTTGCACACTCCGCTCAATTCAATACCTGGTCGATCGACGCCTGCAACTGGGCCTGGGTGAAAGGTTTGCTGATAAAACGGTCCGCCCCCGTGGCGAGTACCGCATCTTCCGCGATCCCATCCACACCCGTGATCATGATGATCTTGATCTGCGGATAGCGTCGCCTGAGATAACCTATGAAGTCGATCCCCAACCCATCCGGCAGCCGGTTATCCAGCAGCACGAGCGTCGGTTGCTCCCGTTCGATGAATTCTTTCGCGTCTGTCAGGGTGTGTACATGGTCGATGATCGTTTTTCTGCCGGCCAGCAGCAGTTCCAGCAATAGACAAATATCCCCTTCATCTTCAATCACAAGGATCTTGGTCACCTCTTTTTTTGTTGCCATCGATGACGGATTTTAATTGGGTGAAAAATAACAGGCAGGTAGTCATTCACAATTCCTATGCCAGTCGGTTGTAGACCATCTCCTACAAACGCCCTTGGGCAGTCTACCCTGGAATGATAAAGCGATCTATTTTTTCTGCGCCGATCCTGGCTCATCTTTGTATCGGCAAGGCAAACATCCAATATCCGAAGACAACAATCCAGATTTAGTGAACTGATCCGTACCTTTTTCGATCCGTACTTTTTTAATCCAGACCCGTTTTGATCCGGTATCCTGTGCAATCCCTATCCTGCTCAAATCCTATCCTGTTCAATTCCTATCTTGTGAAATCCTGCCCTAATTCTGTGCTGTCCTTGAAAGACCTCTGGCCATTCCCGGAGGTTTTTTATTTTTATTGGGGAAATTCTTCAACAAACTAAATAATTGTCATAATTTGTCTATGCATATAGACAGTAACCTCTTCACATTGTAAATAAAACATCTAAGGCACTGATTAGAAGCAATTGATTTCGATTGGATTAACATTCCATGTCATTGATGTGGTATATTCCGAAGAAATGAGTGCCTGTCTTAGACCCAAACCAATCGGCAGCGGAACGCTCCAAAGGCTGTCACTCGGATTGATTGCCATGACTATAGTCATTGCACTGGTCGCCTTTTGCGGCTGGCAATGGGACGTTCCGGTCCTAAGACAATTTGCACCTGGGCTCCCGGCCATGAACCCGGCGTCGGCCCTGTCTTTCCTCCTGGCTTCTTTCTCCTTCCTGATCCTGGCTTTTCCTTTTCGCGCCCCGAAAGCGGTGGGTTATTTCCTGGCAGCCGTTGTCCTGGCCATCGCCGTCATCCGGCTGAGCGGATATTTGGTACCGGTCCTGGCGGGAGTGGATCAATTCCTCTATACCAGTCGCTTGAAAGGGGATGTCGCCGGCAGCTTTCCCGGCCGGATGGCTTTCACCACGGCCTTATGCTTCGGCTGTTGGGCGATAGCACTTCTGCTGCTTCGGACCCCGGCGGGCATCCATCGCGCCGTCCAGCCGCTGGCTTTGGTCATGGGGGGCATCGGCTTGCTGTCGGTTATCGGCTATATTTACCAGGTTCGCGAGTTTCGCGGAATTCTCCACTATCTCCCGATGGCCCTCAACACGTCTGCCTGTTTTTTGTGCGCGGCGTTTGCACTTCTCTCCGCAACCCCTGACAGCGGGTTCATGAAAGACCTGACCACGGGAGGGGTAGGGAGTGTGACGGCCCGAAGGCTTCTGCCGTTTGCATTCCTGGCGCCGGTCGTCCTGGGGTGGCTCCGGCTTCTCAGTGCGCGGATCGGCGCATTTACCGTGGAGTTCGGCGTTTCGATCCTCGTCGTAAGCATCATTATTTGTTTTGTTTCGGTCATTTGGCACAACGCGCGCTTGTTGAATCGCAGAGATGAGTCCCGGCTGAAGGCCCGCGAAGAGCTGAGCGCCAGCGAGCGGACCTTTGGACTGCTCATCGGGAATATCCGGGACTACGCGATCTTCATGGTGGACCGTGCAGGGCGGATCAAGAGCTGGAACCCCGGCGCCCAGGCAATCAAGGGCTACACGGCAGAGGAAGCCATCGGCCAGCCGATCAGTATTTTTTATACCCCGGAGGAACTGGAACGCAACGAGCCTGCCTACAACCTGAAAATGGCGGAAATGCACGGAACTTACCGCGGCGAAGGCTGGCGGGTGCGCAAGAATGGGTCTCGCTTCTGGGCCGATATTGTATTTACCGCGCTGTATAATTCGGAGCACCAGCTTCAGGGATTCGCCAAGATAACACGGGACAGGTCGGAACAAAAGCACTCAGCTGACCTGATCCGGCATCAGGCCCAATTGATGGAGGATATCAGTGATGCCATCATTTCCACCGACTGGGACTTCCGGGTCGTTAGCTGGAATAAGGCAGCCGAGAAGTTATTTGGTTTCAGCCTGATGGAAGCAAAAGGTATCGAGATGGGGGAACTTTTGCGGAGTCCGATAGACCCTTCAATGCAGCAGGCGATCCGGGAATTGCTGCATGAACGGGGGTATTGGTATGGCGAGATGCTGTATTACACGAAAAAGAATGTGGCGCTTAACGTATTGATCTCCGCGTCGGCCACCCGGGATGAGGAAAATGCGATGACCGGTTATGTGATCGTCTGCCGGGATATCACGGAGCGATTACGGGCGGAACAGCGCCTCATCAAATTCAATGAAGAGCTGTTCAGACAGGTGGAGGAGAAGACCGCGGAAATCCGGGCGATCTTTGAGCGGGTGACAGACGGCTTCATGGCCTTCGATCCGGAAGGTAAGATCGTTTATTCGAATCGTAAGGCAGCAGAGATCATGGGACCGGATACCGCCAGGGTCGGGACAAATATCTTCGATCAGTATTTCGTCGCGAACAGCGAATTCAAACAGGTTTTCCTTATGGCCCTGGAGACACAGAAGGACCAGCATGCGGAGGTCTCGTCGCCGGCTTTGGATAGTTGGCTCGAAACCCATCTTTATCCGTCGCCCGCGGGGATATCGCTCTTTTTCCGGGACGTCACCCGGGAGAAAAAAGTTAAGGAGCAATTGTCCCAGTCGTCTGCGGACCTCCGGGCGCTGGCTTCACACCTGCAGGACG
>DATJMG010000004.1:0-11386 GCA_035508835.1 Puia sp. | reverse complement strand
ATATTTCCTGGCTACTTTTTGTGAAATAACTACAGTATAAGGTTCCCTCAACACGTTGTCTTTATCGCCAGACAGCAGTTTGAATGAAAAAAAACGGAAGAAATTGCTGTCCGCAAAACCCACGTTCTGCTCGGCAAATCTCATGTCAGGACGCCGGATGTTCTCAATGATGGTCGACTCCCTTTCTTTCTTCAACCTGACAAATGCCTCGACTCCCGGAACACGGCTCTTTACCATTGGGCCAGCCTGATATTTTACTGCTGGCGTGAAGAACGAATCATTGTTCAGCAAGACCTTTGATTGCACCCAGCAAATCCGTTCAGCAATGGCATGAAAACGATCGTAGCTGTGTTCATGTTCTACATATTCCAACATCACCATGCACACAGCCAGACCCATAGCCAGGCCACTGATGTTAATTATTGAAAAAACCATGTTTTTGCGCAGATTGCGCAAGGCCGTAAAGAGGTAATTCTTTAACATATACCTAAAATAGGAGAAAGCTGTTATTGGCTCCTGCCTGTTACAAAAGTTTTAACAATTTTGATCCGGCGCGCATGCATTCCAGATGATGGTATCAGACGGATCGTTTACCATTGCATAGGAGGATGCTTTCCTTTAGAGGGTGTATGATCAATCCTTACGGGAATCAAACCCGTAAGACTTTAGCAGTAAAGTAGTTAGGATATCTCCTAAAACGGTTTCATATCTGATCGAACCAAGAAACCCGCCCTGATAGCGGGTTTCAAAGAGTGGAGAAAAAATAGTGACCCGGGCGGGATTCAAACCCACGACCACCTGCTTAGAAGGCAGGAGCTCTATTCAGCTGAGCTACCGGGTCAGAGATCGCCATCCGGTCGGGCCGTTCGGCGAAAATCGCCGCGAAAATAGCTAAAATTCGCCATGAGGCCAAACGGGATCACCCGATGGATCGCCTGGCGGAATGACCATGCTGTCCATTTTTACCTATCTTCGGCCCGTCATCCCGCCGGGGGCGGGAATCGCCACAACCGCCTGTCTATGGATGTCAAAATCGAAGAAAGCTGGAAACAAGCGCTGAAACAGGAGTTTGCCAAACCTTACTTCCTGCAGATCACCACCTTCCTGAAAACGGAGAAAATGAGCGGTACGACCATTTATCCGCCGGGCGGTCTCATCTTCAACGCCTTCAATACTACGCCTCTCGATAAGGTAAAGATCGTCCTCCTCGGCCAGGACCCTTATCATGGCCCCGGCCAGGCCCACGGGCTGAGCTTTTCCGTGCCTAAAGGCATCCCCCCTCCACCCTCCCTGATCAATATCTTCAAAGAGCTCCATTCCGACATCGGCATGGCCGTCCCCAATCACGGCAACCTGACCCATTGGGCAGAGCAGGGCGTACTCCTGCTCAACGCCTCCCTGACCGTCCGGGCCAACGATCCCATGAGCCATGCCAGGATCGGCTGGGCCGAATTCACCGACGCCGTGATCAGCAAAGTGTCGGCTTGCAGACCCCACGTCGTCTTCCTGCTTTGGGGCAAATTCGCCCAGGAGAAACAAGCCCTCGTTGACGAGACGAAACACCTGGTGCTGAAGGCGGCCCATCCTTCCCCCTTCTCCGCCGACCGGGGCTTCTTCGGCTGCCGTCATTTCTCCCGGGCCAACACCTGGCTGATGAGTAAAGGAATCGACCCCGTTGACTGGTCATTGAACTAAATGAAGCCGGCCATGAATGCAAAACGCACCCGACCATGACCCACCCGACCATGACGCAACCCGCCAGAAACAAACCATTCAGCCTCTGGGATATCCTCGGGCGCATCTGGGCCGTCTGGGTCATCCTGATCTTCATCCTTACCATGCTGATCTTTATGATCCCCTTCCTCCTCTTTTGCTATTTCCGGCAGGATCCGGCAAAAACCAATTGGTTCACCCGTTACTCCCGGCTATGGATGGGCGTTTTCCTTCCGCTGGCCGGCTGCCCGCTGCGGATAAAAGGCAAGGAGAAATTCGTGAAAGGTCATACCTACATCGTTGTGTGTAACCATAACGGCCTCATAGACGTACCCGTGACGTCGCCGGGTATCCCCGGCGGCAACAAAACGATTGCCAAGATCGAAATAGCGAAAGTCCCCCTTTTTGGGCTGATGTACCGGACCGGCAGCGTGCTGGTCGACCGAAAAAGCGAAGCCAGCCGCCGTGAAAGCTTCGTGAAAATGAAAGAAGCGCTGGACATGGGCCTGCATATGTGTATCTACCCGGAAGGAACCCGCAACAAAACATCCCAACCGCTAAAATCCTTCCACGACGGGGCCTTCCGTCTTGCACTGACCACCGGCAAGGAGATCATCCCGGCCATTATTTTTCACAGCCGGACCATTATGCCGGCCGACAAACCCTTCTATTTCCGGCCCCACCGTCTGGCCATGCACTTTCTCGACCCCATTGCGCCGCAGGCTGAAGACACCGTGGAAAGCCTGAAACAAAAAGTATTCACCATCATGCGGGATTATTACGTGGGGGGCCCCCGATAATCGGGCCTGGTTCGCACGGTCCCGGCTACTCATTATAAAAATACTTGGTGCGGTTGATCTTGAGGTCCTCGAGGATGGGCGCCTTTGGACTGATCGTGAAGCTGAAGAAGTGAGAATAACCGACGGGCGTGACGTTGATGGACATCTGCCAGCAGTGCAGGTCCCGGGAAATGGAAGCGGTCAGCGACTGCATCTGGGCGGCTTTCAAATCATAGTAACCGTTGAGGCCGATCTTCCATTTGGGGGTGAGGTTGAAGTCGCCGCTCCAGTTAATACTCGAGGTAATCGTCGTTTGAAAGCTGTAATTAGGTTGCAACGCATTGGTAAAATTGAGCGCAAAAGACAGGTTAAGCGACCACGGTATATTAAAATCCGCAAACTGTGCCGGGTTCTGCCGGATATAGTTGAGCTGCGCCTGCTGCTCCTCCATCGTCATCGGGATCTGATCGGACCCCTGCGCCGCATTCTTTTGATCGGCCAGCTTCTGATCGATCGGGGCACTCTTGAAACTCGTCGAGATCGCGAGGTTCCCGGAGGTGATCCGGCCTACCGAGAATTTCCCGCCCTCCCAGGCGTATTTGTTGATATCCGTTCCGAACTGGTTGTGCTGGTAAGGGTCCACTGTGGCGCCCGCCGTTATATTGATATTCTTGAACAGCGTACTTCGCAGGTACAAGGTAAAATTGGATAGTTTGAAAGAGTCGGCAAGATAGTTATAGCTGCCCGTTAGCCCGAGACCGTCGATGATCGTGGTCTTTTTGATGCCGGCGGAAGAGGTATCGGTCTTCGATCGGGTCTTGATCTCGAAATGGTTGTCCAATCCAAACGAGATGCCCCCGAACGTCCCCTCCGAGAACGGCCCGTATGTTGTCCCGTCATAATACGATACCCGGCGGGTAGGTGTGAATTTGGTTACATCACCGGAGTCATAAGGCGTCCGGATCGTATACCAGTCCTTCGAGGCAAAATCGGGTGAATAGCTGAGACTGAGGGTAGGCCTGATCACATGGCGGATCCCCATCAGCGTGCTGTTCCGCCCAAATCCCTGAAAAGTACCGAAGATCGCCGTGGCCAGACTGAGACTATAGGACATGCTCTCCTCCTGGAAAATGCCTTTTTGGATGGCATCCGTGTCCACTTTGTTGAAAGCGGCATCGTAATGCCGGTACATCTTCTGCGAATATACCCGCTCCTGCAGGCTGACCCCGGGGGTTACCTGGACCGGCCCTTTGATAGGCAGGGCCAGGCTGATCGGAATGCTGTTCTGCATGCCCCATTGGAACGTGTCGATCGCCCGTTTGAGCGTGAACAGCGAATCATAGAAGCTGGAACTGCCCGCCAGCGTGGAACTTAACCCGACCCCGAGCTTTTCATACCATTTGGGGGTGCCGGCAAAAGTTTTACTCTGCAGCGGATAGATCGTCGGGGCGGTGAAGGCGAGGTTCGGCAACGAAACATTGATCAGCCGCGTCTCATTGTCCTGGTTATGGTTGGCGCTCATCGTCAGGTTATACTTTCCGTCGAACGTATGCGAATAGGTGATAGACGAACTCAGCTGGTTATTGTATGCCGCCGTCGGGTTGTTGAGCTGGCTGGCCGCAAACTTGGTGGACGCCACATTGACATTGGCGGAGAAATTGGTACCCGGCCGTGCCTTGCTGTCCATGGAATGGCTCCAGTTGAAGCTGAAGGTCTTTGTATTCTGGAAGGCATCGGCGCCTGCGGAGCTGAGCAGCTTGGTGTATTGGTACGTAAAATTCACCTGGCCGCTATACTTGTACCGGACCTTATAAGTAGGCGTGAAATAGAACGCATACCCACCATAGGTATAGAGATCGGCCCGGAAGATCATATCGAAATAGTCGTTGACGACCTTATAGTAGCCGAGACCCGTCAACCCGATCCCCGCCTGATCGCTGGAAGTGATCTCCGGTGGCAGCAGCCCCGAATGCCGGCCCGTGGTCAGCGGGAAGAAGCCAAATGGAATATAGATGGGAATGGGCACTCCCTCGAACTCCGGATGGATCGGACCTGTTATCGCCATCTTCTGGTTGATGATCTTCATCTTGTTTGTCCGGAAAGCAAAATGGGGCGTGTCAAGGTCACAGGTGGTGAAAACGCCGCGGTAGCCGAAATACTCCTCCGGGGTGATCTTCTTCATCTTTTCAGCGTGGACGTACATCTGACCCGAGACGGTGTAGGTATGCTGGGTGATCCCCTTCTGGGTCTTGATATCGTATTTGATGGTGTCGGACGTCATGGTATTGTCCGCCTGGACCATTTTGGGCAGTCCGATCACCGTTCCCGCCGAATCCTTGCTCGGCGAGGCGATCACCATGTTCTTGTTCTGATCGTACACGATGTGGTCGGCCGTCAGCTTGGCATCCTGGTAGTCGGCTTCCGCTTTGGAGTAAAGTGTGATCTGTTGGGAATGGACCTTCATCACGATGGAATCCGACGCCTTGTAATCGATCTGCGCCGCCATCGTATCCTTGGATATCTGATAGTCGGGCGTATCTGCACTCCGGCCGTAGCGCAGGCGGATCGTGAGATAGCGGGCCGTGTCGGCACGGATGTTCATGTAGCCGGTGTCGATCGAAGGCAGCCGGGCACGCGGCAGACTATCGGGATTAAAGGGTTTGGTCGTGTCGCTTGCGGGAGATGAAGTTGGACCCGCAGTGTTGGATGAAGATGTTAGAGTTTTGGTAAAACGGACGGCGGCGGAATAATTTGCGGGGCTATTGAACGTTACTGAAAAGAATAGGACAGTAAATATCAATATCAGTAAAGATTTTGACCTAATTTTGCGTCCGTTATTGTTCATACATTAATTAAACAGCGAATAAGTTTCGGCTATAAGGTACGCGGCAAAAATAGCTATAACTCCCATAAGAATATGTGAAGATTAAAGGGATTTGGCAAAATATAAGGACTATGATCAGAAAGACCGCCGCCTTGTTAATGTCCATCCATACCATCATCATCGATCCGGGTCATGGCGGCATTGATCCGGGTACGCATGGGTTGTTCAGTAAGGAGAAGAATGTTGCGCTCAGCATCTCCCTCAAGCTGGGAAGAGCGCTGCATCAGGAATATCCCGAAATGAAGATCGTTTATACCCGGACAACGGATCAACTACCCGGCAATGCCCGGACGATCCGCGACGGCATCCGCTACCGCGCCGAGCTCGCCAACCGGGAACATGGCGATCTGTTCATTTGCATCCATTGCAACTCGAACGGTCAGCCCGCGGGCCGGTATTCCGTGCGGGAGATGACCGGATACAAAACGATCGGGAAAGGGAGGAAGAAACGGAAAGTACCGATATACGTGACCCGCTGGATCACCAACACCAGGACCGGCACCGCCGCCTATATCTGGAAAGCCGATCGCAGCGTCCCCAAAGGCGTGGCGATCAACCAGCGCAATAGCGAGAATATGGGGGATACCGATAATACCGCCTACGACCTCCATACACCGGAAGCCCGAATGGCCGCCCTGCTGTATGAGAAAAAATATTTTGCGAACAGCGCCTTATTCGCTACCCTTGTCGAAGATGCGTTCAAAAGATCAGGCCGCCGGAGCGAAGGTGTCCTGCAGCGACAGATCGGGATTGGCGTCCTGCAGGCGACGGGAATGCCCAGCGTCCTTATAGAGACGGGTTATCTGACCAACAGGGAGGAGGAACGCTATCTGAACAGCAGGAAAGGACAGGATCAGGTGGTCGGCAATATCATGACCGCCTTCCGGCAGTACGCGAAACTAACCTCCGGCGCGAATTCCGGCGCGACCTCCGGGCATTCCGGCGGACATCCCGGCGCGGCCTCAGGACATCCAGGCAGGACGTCGGGGCATCCCGGCACGACCTCGGGATCCCGGCACGACCTCCGGTGAACATCCCGGGCCAAAAAATGTTAATGGAAAAACACCCCCGAAAGGGAACGCTATAAGAAGAGAATGAAACGATCGAAACATCTATCGGTATTAGTGGCAGGCGGGATCTTGTGTGCCCTGACCTCCTTCCACTCTGGCGGCCGTCCTTCCGAAGGCTCCCGCCCCGCTCAGAAACAAGCCATCCGGACCATCATCATCGACCCGGGTCACGGCGGATTCGACCACGGCACCGCCGGCTTGTTCTCCCTGGAAAAGAACGTAGCCCTGGCCATTGCCCTGAAGCTGGGCGCGGATATCAATGAAGCCTTTCCGGACATCAAAGTCATCTACACCCGGACCACCGATGTTATGCCGGGCGTAGGCGTCGACGTGCCCCCGGGCTATACCTATCACTCCGCACTCGCCGCCGGCCTGAACTACCGTGCCGACCTGGCCAACCGGTCGAGGGGCGACCTCTTTATCTGTATCCACTGCGATAACGACGGCCACCCTGCGGGCCCGTTCACCGTCCGCCGGGTCATCGGCCATAAGTACGTAGGAAAAGGAAAGAGAAGACATCGGGTCCGCATTTACGAGACCTATACCGGCCATCATACCCGCAAGGGTACGGAAGCCTTCATCTGGAAGGCTAACCGCAGCGGAACGAAAGGGATCGGCATCACCGAGCGCGCCGAAGAAGATGATGATCCCGGCGACAGTTCGGGAGAAAAGAACGCCGATAGTGCCGTCTTCGACATGAGCTCGCCGGTCGCCCGGATGCGTGCCGAACTGTATGAACAGAAATATTTCGCCAACAGCGCCCTCTTCGCCACCCTCGTGGAAGACGAATTCACCAAGGCCGGCCGGATAAGCGAAGGGGTCATCCAGCGGGACGAAGGCATCCGGGTACTCGAAGCTACCGGAATGCCCAGCGTACTGATCGAAACCGGCTTCCTGAGCAACGAAGAAGAAGAGAAGTATCTCAACAGTGAAGACGGCCAGAATGAGGTGGCACGCAATATCCTGGACGCGCTCAAACGCTATAAGGCTACCCTCGAAGGCCATCCGATCAACACTGCGGATTCGCCGGACGTCCGTTCCAACCGGTGATCTCTGTTCCGGTAAAATGTTAAAGTCGGGCTGGCCTGCCGGCTCAGGAGAACTTCGCCTTCGCCGCCGGTGAAAGCTCGTTCGGAATCTTCGCTTCGCCCGGTTCCATGGCAGGGTTTATGGAAAAAAACCCTAATTTAGCGGCATGAAGATAGCCAACGAAACCAAGGTCGGTCTGATGGCGGTGATTGCCCTCGCCGGTCTGATCCTGGGCTTCAATTACCTGAAAGGCAGTAGCTTGTTCCAGCATTCTAAAAAATTATACGCCCTCTTCAACAGTGTCGATGGAATGCAGGTTTCCAACGACGTACAGATCGATGGTCTCACCGTCGGCAATATCACGTCAATGGCCGAAACCGACGCGGACCTGAGCCGGGGCATCCTCGTAACCATCACGCTCAAAAAGGACATTCATATCCCCAGGAATTCCATCGCCACCCTCAACCCCGGTCTGCTGCTCTCTCCCACCGTCGTCATCACCAAAGGGGATGCAACCGAATACCTGAAAAACGGCGATACCCTTCAGACAAGGCAGAAACCCAATATTATCGCCCAGGTGGAACAAAATCTCGATCCAATCGTCGCCAAGCTGAACGGCACCCTCATCTCACTGGATTCCCTGGTCGAAGTCATCGGCGGGATGTTCGACCCGAGGACAAAGAACAACTTCACTGCGATAATCGCCAATCTCGCCGGCTCCTCCGCCGAGCTGCAAAAGCTCCTGAACAATCAAACCGGCTATCTGGCCCAGTCACTCAAAAATCTCAATGATTTCACCGGTAACCTGTCGAAGAACAACGACCATATCACCCACACGCTGGACAATTTGGACAAGACCACCAGCAGCCTGGCCTCCGCGAGAATCCCGGAGACCGTCCAAAATCTCAACAGCACCCTCAACGACCTGCGGACTGCCGTCAATCACATCAACAGCACCAACGGTTCCCTGGGCCTGCTCATCAACGACAAACACCTCTACCAGAATATGGAGGCCACCACCCGGAGCCTGAACACCCTGCTGGATGACTTCCGGCTCCATCCAAAACGGTATGTCAACGTCTCCGTTTTCGGGCGGAAGGATAAAACCGGCCCGCTCATGGCACCCCTGCCCGATTCTGCGGCGTCGAAACCTAATAAATGATCCCGCGGATGAAAAGTCGGCTATTGGCCTGCAGAGTTTGGGTATTCGTCTGCATCATACTACTTACCCTGGTCACCCGCGCCCGGGGCCAGGTCACATTCGGCCGCCCCGGCAGCGACTCCATCAAGCTCGTCAAGATCCTCAATGACGAGATCTACCACTCCGAACAGATCGACTCCGTAACGACCATTACCACCCTCGTCCACCACGTCGAGATCCAGCAGGAATCGACCCTGATCTTCTGCGATAGCCTGCGCATGAACCCTCATGAAGACTATATCGAATGCTTCGGGAACGTCCATATCAATGACAATGACTCCGTCAATGTCTATTCGGACTATATGAAATACCTGGTGAGCAGGAAGTTCGTGCATTTCGAGAAAAACGTCCGGCTCACCGACAATAAGGGCACCCTCACCAGCGACGCCCTCGACTACGATATGAACCTGCACATGGGCACCTACGACCACGGCGGCAAAATAGTCAACAAGGAATCCGTCCTGACCAGCGACCGGGGCGTCTATTTCGAAGACAGCAAGGATGTACATTTCAGCGGCAATGTCATTCTCCGGGACCCACAATACGACCTCTCCGCCGACAGCCTTCTTTACAATACCCAAACCCAGCTTTCCACCTTTATCACCAGGACCTTCGTCTTGTTCAAGGACACGACCCACCGGACGGTCACGACGTGGGCCGGCTGGTATGACCTTCAGAACAAAAAGGCAAAATTCACCAAGGGCCTGGGCCACCAGCCCGTGATCACCGACGGATCCCAACTGATCACCGGCGACGATGTCAGTGTCGACGACAGCACCGGCCTCAGCACGGCCGACGGCGGCGCAGACTACCGCGATACGGCACAGGGCGTCCGGCTGATAGCCGACCATATGATCAACAACCGTAAAAAGAATACCTTCCTGGCCACCAAACGCCCGATGATGATCATCAAGCAGGACAAAGACTCCCTCTATATGACAGCGGATACTTTCCGGTCGGCCCGGCTGGTGGATTTCGAGGCCGAACAGAAGATCCTGGCCCACCAGGACAGCCTGCACCGGCTTTATATCGACAGCATCCAGAAGCGATCGGCTGATAGCCTCCACCTGGTCACCCTTGCCAGGGCCCGCCGGGACTCTCTTGCCGCACTGAGCGACTCGCTCAACAAAGACCGGAGCGACAGCCTGGCGCCCGGTGTTGAGGACAGCCTGGCGCGTCTCGCCCTCGACAGCCTTCACCGACTCGGGCTCGATACACTCGGCGGACTGCATGGCGACACGACAAAGCGGGTCGTCAAAAAGGATAGTACCCAGATCGACAAACTCACCGCCGCCCTCGCGGATACGACAAAGCACCTCAACGACAAACAACGAAAGAAGCTGGAAAAGGAGCTGGCCAAAGCCCGAACCGACAGCGCCCGGGCCGTCGTCCAGGCCGTCAAAGACAGCATCGCCCGGAAGATCCAGGCGCGAAAAGACAGCATCAGCGACGCCAAATATGCCCTTAAGGTCAGGCAGAAAGCCGAACGCGACAGCGTGAGAGCGGCCGCAAAGGCTGTCAAACAGCGACAGCGGGAAGCCATCGATAGCGTCCGAAAGGCGGGTTTTGCCGCAAAAGCCCGTGTCAGGGCAATCGCGGACAGCATCCGGCGACGAAAAGAGCTCGACACCACCATTACGGGCGCCCTTGCGCGGGGGGATACCATCCTGACGCGACACCTTTCCGACAGCCTCAGGAAAAAGGGCGGCTGGACGGACAGCGCCCTGACCCATAACGGGCTCCCGCTGCCGATAGACAGCTTCGCCCTGCGACGAATCCAGGATAGCCTGCAGGAGGTGGCGGAACAAAAGCACTATGCCGACAGCATCGCACACCTCCCGCCGGAAGATTCCACGCTCCGGTATATCATCGGTTACCATCATGTCCGTATCTTCTCGGACTCGCTGCAGGCGGTGGCCGACAGTCTCTACTATTCGACAAAGGATTCCATTTTCCGGTTGTTCTATGATCCCGTCGCGTGGGGGAGCGGAAATTACCAGATCACCGGCGATACCATGTATATGTATACGAAGAACAAAAAAGCCGAAAGGCTTTATGTCTTCGAAAACGCCCTTGCCGTCAACCGGGTCGCCCGAACGCTTTACAATCAGCTGAAGGGCACGACCATCAACTGTTACTTCCAGAACGGCGACATCGACTATATCCGAGCCAAGGGGAATGCGGAAAGCATCTATTACATTGCGGACGATAAGAAAGCTTATACCGGCGCCAACCGCGCACACGCCGATATCATCGATATGATTTTTGGGCCCAAGCTGGATTCCGCGGGGAATGTCGAGCTGGACTCCGCCGGCAAGCCCAAAGGCAGGGAACTGGAACGTGTCGTGCTGCGCAACGATGCCGAAGGTACGTTGATACCCATGCGGCATGTCATCCCCGACGACATGGTCCTGCGCGGATTCAAATGGCTGGAGAAAAGAAGGCCAAAGTCGAAGCAGGAAATGTTCGAGTCGCTGCATGGGGAAAATGAGGAAGAAAGTTTCGAAGAAGCCGAAAAAGCGGCCGAACAGGCGCCCGGCTCCCAACATGCCGCCCTGCCGACCATTCCGATCATCAAGCCGAAACAGCAGCCCAAAAGGCACCCATAACGATCCCGGTTGCCCGTACCGTCCGTGCCCCGGCGCCCATGCCCGGTCCATCCATACCCGGTCCGTCCCCGCCCCGGCGCCCCATTTTAAGAAAGTTCTAA
>DATJMG010000003.1:0-9471 GCA_035508835.1 Puia sp. | reverse complement strand
CAGGGATAACCGCCCGGTCATGCAGGCAAAGATCGGACTGCGGGACGGGCATGGGGACGGATCGCTTTATCTCCCGCTGAGCCTACATTCCGGCTATTACAAGCTGCGGGCCTATACCAGCTGGATGAAAAATTTCGGGGTGAACGGATTCTTCGAGAAGACCATCACGATAGTCAATGCCCTCAAATCGGCTGAAGTGCCGGCAGCGCCGCCAACTTTGCAATATTCCGTCAGCTTCTTTCCCGAGGGAGGTAACCTGGTCGATGGCCTCACCAGCACCGTTGCGTTCAAGATCGCGGACCAGTTCGGTCAGTCTACTGAATGCACGGGGGTAGTCACCGAAGATGACCAGGATACCGTCGCGCGGTTTCAAACGTTCCGGTATGGGCTGGGCACCTTTGTGCTGACCCCGCGGTCAGGTCACCGGTATCGTTCGACCGTCCGGCTCGCCGATGGGACGGCGATCAGCACCCTTTTGCCGGCAGCCTATCGGGAGGGGATGGTCATGCACGTATCGGAACAGGGGGAGGATCAGGTTCGGGTCGATGTACAATCCACGACTGCCGCCACGGATATTTACCTGCTCGCCGATACCCGCCAATCGGTCAAATGGGCGGAGGCAGCAACCGTAAAGGATGGGAAGGCCAGCTTTCTGTTGGACACGCGGCGGCTTGGAGCGGGCATATCGCACCTGACCCTCTTCGATTACCGGCGGCAGCCGGTTTGCGAACGGCTGCTGTTCCGGCAGCCTTCCCGGCCATTGCAATTCGACGTCAAAGCCGATCAGGCGGCTTACGGGATGCGGAAGAAGATCAATCTCGAGGTCAGCAGCACGGCGGATGGGAACAGCCCGGTGCCTGCGGATTGTTCGGTGGCCGTATTCCGGGTCGATTCGCTTCAAAACGCGACTACCGGCCATATTTATGAGTACCTGTGGCTCCGCTCTGAACTGAAAGGAAAAATTGAATCCCCGGAATACTATTTCAATCATCCGGAAGACCGGCAGGCCCTGGATAATCTCTTGCTGACACATGGATGGCGGCGGTTCCGCTGGGAAGACGTCGTGGGCGCCAATCCCCCTGCTTTTCAATATCCGCTCGAGTTCCATGGGGCCATTATCAGCGGCAAGGTTGTCGACGTCAAGACCGATAATCCGGCGACACAGAACATCCAGGGATATTTGTCGGTGCCGGGGACACGGACCCAGTTCACGACTGCCACCTGTGACGATGGCGGCCGCATCCATTTCGAGATGAAGGATTTCTATGGCGGACCGGAGGTTGTCGCCCTGACCAATCCCGAGGATAGCGCTTACCGGATCGAGATCGATAACCCGTTCTCGGATAAATATACCGGGACGCCGCTGCCGATGTTCGAGTTCCCGCGAATGGACTCGGGCCTGCTGACGGACAAGAGCGTGGCGATGCAGGTGCTGAACCGGTATGGCGGCGAGCGGCTGAAACATCTTACGCTTCCGGCCGGGGTTGACACTACCACCTTTTATTACCGGGCGGACCACTCGTATCTGCTGGACGACTATACGCGTTTCACGACGATGGAAGAGGTCTTGCGGGAGTACGTCGTGCTGTTGTTGGTACAACGCCGGCAGGGGCACTGGCATCTGCCGCTGCTCGACCTGGGCGAAATGCACTTCTTCCTGACCGATCCGTTGATCCTGCTGGACGGTGTGCCGGTGTTCAATATCGACAGCCTAATGGTCCTGGACCCGTTAAAGATCCGGAAGCTGGAGACGGTGCAGCACCGGTATTTCATGGGCAGCGTTAATTTCCCCGGGATCATGAACTGGACTACCTATAAGGGTGACCTGGCCGGCTATCTCCTCGACCCGCGCGCGACGGTCGTCGACTATGAAGGGTTGCAGTTGAAACGGGAATTCTACTCGCCGTCTTATGCGACGGATGAACAGGCGGCCAGCCATCTGCCCGATTTCCGGAACGTGCTTTACTGGGCGCCCCAGTTAACAACGAACGATCAGGGCAAAGGGGCGCTGAGCTTCTATTCCTCCGATCTGCCCGGCAAATATGTAGTGGTGGTGGAAGGGTTGGCGGCGGATGGCAGGGCGGGCAGCGGCACCGCGACGTTTGAAGTGGAGTAAAGGCTAGCCGGAACGGCGGTCAGGTGCGGAGCAGCGGTCAGGCCGAACAACGGTCAGGTGCGGAGCAGGATCTTGCCGATATGTTCGCCGTGCTCCATGATGCGTTGTGCTTCCGCCGCCTCAGCCAGCGGCAACACGCGGTAAACTACGGGTCTCACGCCACCGCTGCCGATCAGCGGCCAGGCCCCGGCCTCTGCTTCCGCCGTCAGTTCGGACTTGAAGGCGGTATCACGGGGCCGAAGCATGCTTCCGGTGAGCGTGATGCGTTTGGTCATGATCTCCCGGATATCGATCATCGATTCCCTGCCCCGCATCGCGTTGATATAGACGATACGGCCTTCTTCCCGGAGAAGGCGCAGATTTTTGGCGGTAAAATCGCCCCCCGTCATGTCCAGGATAACGTCTATCCCTATCCCGGAGAACGCTGTTTCGAAATCCCCGGTCTTGTAGTTCACCGCCCGTTTGGCGCCCAACTTTTCGCAGAAACGACATTTCTCATCGGTACCGGCGGTGGTGTAAACGTCTGCACCCATCGCCGTGGTCAATTGGATGGCGATGATGCCGATCCCGCTCGTGCCGCCATGGACCAGGAAGCGGTCGCCCCTGCGAAGGCGCCCGGTGCGCATGACATTGAGCCAGACCGTCAGCACCGCTTCCGGCAGGCCGGCGGCATCCTCCAGGCTCCATCCTTCAGGGATAGGCAGGCATTGACCGGCCGGGACCGCGACGTATTCGGCATAGCCGCCTCCATTGACCAGCGCGCAAACTTTATCGCCGGGTTTCCAGCGGCTGACATCAGGTCTGACTGCGTCGGGGGCAGCCGCGTCGGGCCCCACTGCTTCGGGCCCCACTGCTTCGATGATGCCCGAGACTTCCAGTCCCGGGATACGGGTATCGCCGCCATAAGATGCACTGGTCCGGGTATAGATATCGGCGCGGTTGAGCCCGGCTGCGGCAACGCGGATCAGGACTTCTCCCGCGGCAGGAACCGGCTTTTCGACATCCCGAACCTCCAGCACTTCCGGACCTCCTTTCCCGGTCATCCAAATCGCCTTCATGGCGTCACCTCCTGGAGGAATCGCTCGACGACATAGGTCGATAACTGGCCGCCGGGGCTATTAAGCGTATAGTCGACACAGTGAGTAGCCCAGGGCAGCGTGAGCAGGTAATGCCGGACGCCGCTGTCCGCCAGCTTTCTGCTCAGTTGGCGCGCTTGCCGGTAGTCGACCAGCGGGTCCTGCTGGCCATGGATGATGAGGGTAGGGACACAGGAAGGGTTGACAAAGCCAATGATTTGATCGGTCGGGCCATAGAAGTCGATGGCGCCCTTTAGTCCCGGGTCCGGCAGCGTATAGGCGGCCATCAGGGCGATCGGCGCACCTTCCGAACGGCCCAGCAGTACAAATTCGTTGGTATCGATGGAAAACTCGGGGGCATGGCGGCGCAGATAGTCGATGGCGGCAGCAACATCCCCGACATCGCCGGGATTTTGATAGCGACGGGGAAGCCTGTAGTTGATGGCTGCGACGACATATCCCTCGTCCGCGAGCCGGCTGTTCAGCGCCGGCAGCTGGCGGCTGTCGCCGTGGGGCCATGCGCTGCCGTGGATCACGATCACACAAGGCCGGATCCCCGGTCGTTGCGCAGGATAGAGATCCAGTGTAAGGGGTGTGCCGCCGCTGGAATCATAAGTCCGGGTGCGCGGGGCAATGGCCGGCGCGCTAAAACTGAAGAGTTCCGCCCATTGGATGGGGTTGCCGCTGAACCCGGCCATGCGGGGGCTGTCGGGAAGGGTGAGGGACTGTTCCAGGCTCCTGTTCAGGCGTTTTGCCACCGAATAACCACGGATCAACGGGGAACAAAAGAGTACCAGCGCCAGGGCGCAGGCGATGGAGTTGATCAGCCCGTATTTGCCTTTGTAGGCTCCGGTCAGGAGCAGGATCAGGATGATCAGGACGAAGATCAGGGGGTACGACTGGACAAAAACGGCAGGTATCCAAAGGAACTCGACCGGCGCGCGAAAGGCGGCGAGCAGGGAGAGCAGCAGCAGACAAAGGATCGTTATCAGGCGAGCCATATAGTTATGCCGGCCGGAGGCCGCCCCGACCGTTAGGTCGGGCTTTAGATTTTTGCGAAAAATACGCTATTTTCCGGCAAGCGTATTTTTCATACATTATTCTTCGGGCACGAGCTCTTCTTTCCGGGTGACCTCCGGTTTGACCAAAGCCGGTCGGCGAACCGGCATCTTGCGGAGCCGGATGATCCGTGCCCGGTGCAATAGCCGGATGAGATACCAGGTGGGATCGAGCTCGAACCATTTCCTGGCGAAGTTAGCGTCATTGGGGCTTTTGTGGTGATTGTTCTGAAATAATTCTCCAAGCATCAGAAAATCCAGGGGCAGCGTATTCTTGCTATGGTCCTTGTTATCGAAATTGGAATAGCCATATTTATGCCCGCACCAGTTCACGGCGGCGCCATGGATGGGCCCCATGAAGAAATGGACCGGCAGGAGCAGGAACATCCACCAATGGGTAGCGAACGCCACATAGAAGGCAAAATATCCTACACCAAAAGCGATCCTTGTCGGCCAGAGGTCGCCGATGCGGTCCAGGGCAGGCCAGGCGGGATAGTTGCCGCGAAAGGCCGGTTCGGGCTCCTTCCTGTACCACAGATAATCCAGGTAGATCCTCTTGGTTTCCATCGTCATGGACCAGACATCCTTGAAGAAATGCGGGGAATGGGGATCTTGCTCGGTATCGCTGTAGGCATGATGCATCCGGTGAAGGATGGCGTAGGCACGGGGATTGAGAAAGGAGGAACCCTGCGAGATAAAAGTGAAGAGGTAGAAGAAGCGTTCCCAAGATTTATTCATCCTGAACATCTTGTGGGAAGCATAGCGGTGCAGGAAAAACGTTTGCGAAAATAGGGACAGGAACCAATGACACAGGAAAAACACAAGAATGATCATAGGGTGCGCAAGTTAGACGATTTGCATGAACCTGGCAAAACGTTTCAGTACCTTTGATCCATGACAAGCGAATTCTATGAATTGACGGCCAATAACCCGCAGGGGCGGCCGGTGAGTATGGCCAGGTATGAAGGCAAGGTTATCCTCGTGGTGAACACGGCTACGCAATGCGGCTTGGCGCCGCAGTTTGAGGGGCTCGAGCAATTGTATAACAAATACAAGGACAAAGGGCTTGTCGTACTCGGGTTCCCATGCAACCAGTTCGCCCACCAGGAGCCTGAGAGCAATGCCGATATGGAGCAGGTTTGTCAGCTGAACTTTGGCGTAACCTTTCCGCTTTTTGAAAAGATCGATGTCAACGGCCCGCAGACGCATCCGGTTTTCCGGCTGCTCAAACGACGGCTGGGCGGGCTTTTTGGAAGCCGCATCAAATGGAACTTCACTAAATTCCTCGTTGATGCCGGCGGCCGCCCGGTGAAGCGGTTCGCACCCGTGACCAAACCGGCGGCGATCGAGCCCTATATCCAAAAACTCCTGGCAGGCCGTTCCGTCTAACCCTCCAGCATTTCGAGCATTTCTTCCGTCAGCGGCAGCTTCTCCGCTGCGATATTCTCTTCGAGGTGTTTGACACTGCTCGTACCCGGGATCAACAAAATATTCGGTGAATGGTGCAGGAGCCAGGACAGCGCGACCTGGTGAGGTGTAGCGCCCAGCTTGTCGGCCACTTTTCCAATGACAGTCATCGATTCCACATTTCCGGCGTTCAGCGGAAACCAGGGGATGAATGCTTTGGCCGTCTCCCGGCAATAGTCCAGTACGGGCTCCCATTTCCGGTAGTCGTGGCTATATTTATTCTGGACGGAGACGACCTCCACATATTCCTCTGCTTTTTCAATTTCCCGCACGCTAACCTCCGAAAGCCCGATATGTCTGATCAGGCCTTCCTCCTGCACATCCTGCAGGAACTCGAGCGTATCTTCAAAGGGAACTTTCGGATCGATGCGGTGCAGTTGATAAAGGTCGATGCGGTCCAGCTTCAGCCGGTCCAGGCTGCCTTTGAGCGCATCCTTTAAATGTTTTGGACTTGCGTCCGGATGCCACTGGTCCGGGCCGCCGCGGAGCAAACCTCCTTTGGTGGCAATGACCAGGCCGGCAGGGTAGGGGTAAAGCGCTTCCGCGATCAGCTCTTCGGAAATGGAAGGACCATAGCTGTCCGCCGTATCAATGAAATTCACACCCAGCTCCACTGCCCGGCGCAGGACCCGGATAGCTTCATCGCGATCTTTCGGCGGCCCCCAGATACCCTGACCCGTAATGCGCATTGCGCCATATCCCATCCGGCGGACAGTAAGGTCGCCGCCGATCGCGTAGTTCTTTTGGAAATTAACTTTGGTGCTCATATAATAGAAGTTTTTAGAACGATTAATAGAAGTTTTTAGAACGATTGCCTCCGGGACTTTGCCCGGCCCGGTTAAGGAGAACAGCCGATCCCATAAATTGTTCAGGCCGAATGACCGCTTTATTTTAAATTCGTTAGCACACCAAACCCCGCTTCATGAGAATAATCCTGTTTTTCATCTTTCTGCTCGTGGTTATCTGCCCGGCCCTGGCGCAGAAAAAGCCGCTGGATCCCGCCGCATATGACGGCTGGCAGCATATCGGCGAACGGGCTCTGTCCTTTAATGGCAAATACATCGCCTATACGGTTATCCCGGAAGAGGGCGATGGCTGCCTGTACATCCGGGCGACAGGCGGTAATTATGCAAAAGAGATACCACGCGGGGCCGATGTGGAGTTTACCCCGAACGGACGTTATGCCGTCTTTCTCATCCATCCTTTTTTCAAGGACAGGCGTGAAGCCAGGATCAGGAAAAAGACGCCGGACCAGATGCCGAAAGACACGCTGGCCTGGATCGAACTGGGATCGGATAGTATCGTGAAGATCCCGCGGGTAAGATCCTACAAATTGCCGGATTTGCAGGGTGACTGGATGGCTTATTTGCTGGAGAAGCCGGAGGCGCCGGCCGGCAGCCCGGGCAAACCGGATTCCCTGACCCGTATCCGGCAGCTGACAGCCCGCGCTGACAGTCTTGCCCGGCTGGTGGACAGCCTGCGCCGCCAGATCCGGGAAGTCGGGACCGTAGGATGGGCGGCAATTCCGTCGGCGCCCGGCAGGAAAGAAGGCCGGTCCGGCAGTGAGACCGCGGAGGAAGGTACGGAACTGGTGGCCCGGGACCTCGTGAGCGGCGCCCAGATGACATTCCCGCTAACCGGCAAATATTATTTCAACCGCAACGGCAACACGCTCATCGTCGAGACGACCCGTAAGAACGGTGATCCCACGTCCAAAGCGGATGTCATCTGGGTCAGCACGGCTAACGGTCATGTAGATACGATCATGAAGGGTTTTAACGACGCCCGCAACTATGCGCTGGATGAGGCCGGCAACCAGGTGGCCTTTGTGGCGGAGCGGGACAGCGCGATGAAGGCGCTGAGGAAGTTTTATCGCCTCTGGTATTACACGCCTGGCATGGATAGCGCAGCGGTTCGCGTTGACCGGAGCAGCATCGCCGCCACGGTAGCTGCCAGCGGCCTGCATTATCCGCGGATACCCGGCTATGTGTCGGCGAATGCTGCGCAACATGCCCCGGCCTTTATCGATCAGCTGACCGTCAGTCCGGACTATCTCAACTTTTTCAGCAAGGACGGCAGCCGCCTCTTCTTTGGCCTGGCCCCGGTCCGGCCGCCGAAAGATACCACGCTGGTGGAATTCGAGACGGCGCGGCTGGATGTCTGGAATTATAACGATGATTATCTATCCCCCGAGCAGCTGGTCCGGTTGCCCGGTGAGCTGAAACAGTCCTACCTCGCTGTATTGCCCAGGGGGCGCAGCAGCTTTTTTCCGCTGGCTGATGACAGCTGTGAAACCGTGCGGCCGGGCGATAAAGGAATGGGGCGTTACGCCATCGGTACGGGCAACAAGGAATACCGGATCCGGCAACAGTGGGAACAAAGCGGACTGGAGAAGGTTTGGCTTGTCGATGTCACCGACGGGTCGCGCAAACTGGTCCGCGACAGGGTCAGGGGCGGCGCCACGTTATCACCCGGCGGAAAGTTCATCTTATGGTATGATCTCAAAGGGCGGAACTGGTATACCTACGAGACTGCAACCGGCGCTGTACATAACATTACCGCATCGATCCGCGTGCCGCTTTACGATGAAGAGGACGACCATCCGGATGACCCGCCGCCCCATGGCGACATGGGCTGGTTTGAAAACGACCGGTATGTATATGTTTACGACCGGTATGATATCTGGCAATGCGATCCGGCAGGCGGTTCCACCCCGGTCAACCTCACCGCGGGTATCGGCCGGCGCCGCCAGCTGACCTTCCGGTATATGGGACTGGACCGGGAAGACCCGGTGATCCATCCCGGTCAACCGGTATTGCTGACGGTATTCAATAATCGGGACAAAACTGCCGGGACGATGATCTACCGGATGGGGTCTGCGTTCTCCTCCGACACTCCGCTTACCCATCCGCTAAGCTACGCGGGTTTTATCAAAGCAAAGAATAACTGGACGCTGGCCTGGCTGCAAGGCAGCTTTGACAAACCTTATGATATCTGGGTCGCGGATCCGACGGGGAGCGCGGACAACGGTTCATTACAGAACCAGCCCGTACAACTCAGCCATATCAACCCGCAGCAGGATGGTTACAACTGGCTGACCGTCGAGCTTAAACATTGGAAAATGCTGGACGGCCGGATGAGCGAGGGGCTGTTCTACAAACCGGGGAACTTTGACAGCACCAGGAAATACCCGATCATCTTCTATTTCTATGAACGGGATGCCGACAACCTGTATCATTATATGGCGCCGTCACCGGACCGGGCGGTGATCAATATCCCTTATTTTGTCAGCAACGGTTATCTTGTATTCGATCCCAATATCTACTACAAGACCGGTGCGCCGGGGGAGGATGCCTATAACTCGGTCATTTCGGCGGCACATTATCTCGCGCGTTTCAAATGGGTCGATACGACGCGGATGGGGCTGGAAGGCCATAGCTGGGGCGGCTACCAGGTCGCCTATCTTGTGACCCGGACACATCTGTTCGCCGCGGCGGAAGCCGGCGCTCCCGTTGCCAATATGACAAGCGCCTATGGCGGCATCCGCTGGGGTACGGGCATCAGCCGGGAGTTCCAGTATGAGAAGACGCAAAGCCGGATCGGCTCGACGCTTTGGCAGCATCCCGAGCTCTATATCAAGAGCTCGCCGCTCTTCCGGGCCGACAAGGTCACGACGCCCCTGCTGATGATGCACAATGATGCGGATGGCGCCGTGCCGTGGTATCAGGGGATCGAATATTTTTCGGCGCTCCGC
>DATJMG010000002.1:0-13211 GCA_035508835.1 Puia sp. | reverse complement strand
CGAGATCTATCACAATGGATTCAAGATCGGTGAAGGCACTCAGACCCTGAAGAAACCTGGTTTCCTGGGCCTCTAGCCTACACTTGAATTTATATATCGGAAGCCGGGATCGATGGGTCCCGGCTTCTGCTTTTAGAGGATAGCCCGGAGCGCCGCGCGGCCGGTATTGATCACTCCCTGCCCTGCCGGCTTCCTGCCGTCATATTGAAGGCTGATCTCGAGGCTGCTGCCCAGCCGTTTGGTAAAGTCCAGGCCCCACTCGTAATTCTTTCCCGGCGCCAATCCTTCCAGGATCGTATAGGAGGCCGGCGATGTTACGCTGGGTGCGCCTTCCTTTGACGTATAAAGAATATCGCTAAAGATGAACTTCCCCTGGATGGAAGTGCTTTGCAGGATATTGTATTTGAAGTCGGTATTGATGCCGGTCGAGGTATAGTCCTGGCCTCCCCACTCAAGGGAGTTTACCTTGGTGCTGAGGGCATACCCAATGCCGATACGCAGGTTTGACTTGTGCGTATAGATCAGGTCCGGTTCGATCGAATACAATCGAAGATCATAGTTGCTGCTGTCGAAATTGGAGCTCGAATTGATCAGCTCGCTCATTCCCTGCCGGATCGTCGTCGTGAGTGAGACCGACTTGTTCATATTGACGCGGGTGCGAAGGGACCATTCGTTACTTTGGTGGCTTTCGACCCCATAAGTCAGCAGGCTTTTGGTGCTGGTGCGTGTATTGCTGAGATCAAAACCCCAGTGCGGGTCGGTCCGGTTGAACGAAAACGTATTGGCCATGACCATGCCGCGGAAAATCAGCGCGGTATCGAAGAGGGGAGATTTGAATGGGTTCCATTGAATGCCGTTGTTCGCTTCCTGTTTCTGGTTCATCTGGAGGGAGGATTGCAGGACCATCCGGGCCAGGAACAAGGGAAAGCTGCTGCTTTTGGGCCCAAAAAATGCCTTCGGCGTAACAGAAACGCTATAATTAAAGGTGGTATAGGCTGCCCGGACGAAAATGCCCGAAGGCGTGTAGACGCGGATATACTGGGCCTGATCGGGGAACTGGGCCAGGACGAACTCGTTCAATTCCTGGATGCCGTCGTGATTATAGTCGATCCACGCGTATTGTCCCGTTCCGGCGGGTACCTGTAAATACGTGTAGCTTAGTTCCTGCTGCTGGCCTGCCCCGATCTCATACAGCAGGTTGCCTTTCACCAGTCCTTTCCATTCATTGACGAGGTATTCCACCCGGGTCAGCAGGGTATTGCCGGAGCCGACCGCAGCGGAGGTGCTATCGGTGCCCCTGGCATCCACCGCACTATCGACGATGGACAGGGTGCGATAGCTCGCGGTGAAATGGAACTGCTCATGCGGATTACGAAGGAGGTCGGCAAAAACGCTGATCGTTTTACTCTGGTCACCGAGCGCCATACTCCGGCCGGCTGCGTAGGAATTGTCCCGGACCGCATAGGAAATGCCCCAATGGTCCCTTTTTATTTCAGGCGATTTCAGATAAGCGGTCCAGGTATGGAAGAGAAAGCTGGTGGCGGTAAGCGTATCGGCCTTTTTGTCCTTGCTCTCGTTGTCTTCCAGCGAATAGTTCCCGCCCAGCGTATAGTTCCTCAGAAAGGGCAGCCGCCGGGAAACATCGATGGACGGCTTGAGATAGCGGCCCGCGAAATTATTGCTGTCGCTCGTGACCAGGCTGATCTGGTCCATGATATGGAAGCTGTCGATCATCTGGTTGTGCGTGATGGCGTTGCGCATCCCGATAAATCCGTCGCTTCGTTCATACCGGTCGATCTCATATTTGAGGGAGTTCAGATGCTTGTCGTTCACCAGGAAGCCGGCGCTGTAGATCTTTTCGGTTGCCGGGTTGGTGGATAGCGTCAAACCCCAGTCGCGGGTGAATTCCACGGAGCGGAGCGGCTCAATGGGCGCAAAATTCGCCTGTACGTACTCGTACCCCAGTGTGCTGGTCAACTGCAGCCCGGTGGAATTAAGGCGCCGCGTGTTTTTCAAGGTGAACTTCGCCGCCGTGCCTTTGTCGTTGTTCTTTTCGATCGTCGAAAGCGTATTGATGTTATAGTTGCTCCCCGCCACATCCGCGGTGAGGGTGGTATGTTTGTCGATAGCGTAGTCTGCTCCGAGGGTTATAACCTGTTGGGTTTTGGGGGTGACGAGGAATTGCGCGGCCTCATACGACCCCTGCGGGACTCCATTGACGGGAGCCACCCAGATATATACATTCCCATTGACGTTATTGAGGTCCGGGACGTAGTTCCCGTATCCCTGGCCAACGTCGGCGAAGGACAGGTTATACAGGGTCACCGCCGTGTTGGTAGAGAATTCGTAGATCGAATCCTGGACGATCTGGCCGGCGGCATTCTTATAGAAGGTGTCCACTTTCTGATAGAGGATCTTTCCTGCGGCGAAGGTATCGACGTTGGCGACGGGATAGTAGGCATGCTGGATACTGTCACCCAACCCGGCCAGGAAGGCATTTTCCTGCGGGGTAAGTGTCTGATCGATCGGGGAGTTGCGGGCATCGCTGTTGCTGAAGACGCCCATTCGCAGCTTCAGCTTATCGCCGATATGCGCCTCATCATAGAGATAGAGGTTGACGTTAAGGTAGGTGCGGTCTGCGTATTCGAATTCGACCTGGATACGGGCATCCTGGGTGATCAGCCGGTTGGCGGTAAAGGTCACCTGGGCGGTGTTGTAGTTGATCGTATAGTCGGCGTTCTCGCCGCGCTGCATCAGTTGACCGTCGATAAAGACCTTTTCGGTGCCGGCGAGGACGATGAAGAAGGTTTCATTGTTGGCGCCGGTCAATTGGTAAGGGCCCTGATTACCTTCCTGGCCTTCGAAGATATTGCGGTTGAACTTTCCTTTTGCGATCGCGGCGCTTGTCAGCACCTTATTGGTGATGTGGTCGCCGATCTTTTCGGTGGTCTCGAAGGTCGCGCCCTGGAGACGTTTGTAAAAGCTGAGGAAATAGTTTTGATTCTGCTTGAGATCGATATCCCCCATCGTCAGCGCCCAGTTCTTACGCGAGAATTGGAGGTATATCTTGTCGAATTCATTGAGATCAGCGGTGGTGCCGTCGGGCTGGATGGGAATATTGTTATCGGTGATCGCGGCTTCGATGCGGATGCTGTCGGCGAGATAGCCGCTGATCTGGAGATTGAGGTTGGAAGTGACGACGGCGTCCTGGCTGTTGCCGAAGCTGATCGAGCGGCCAAAGCTTCCATTGTAAGTGATATTACCGAAGTTGAAGAAATTGTCGTCGTCATTCCCTGACCGTCGGCCGTCATAGGGCCGGACGAGGAAATAGTTCATGATACTGTCGTAGCTGAATCGGCGGCCCGGGGCGTTCAGCTTATATGGGAAAGTGCGATAATAGACAACCACGCTGTCTTTTCCGGGCGGGTGTTCCCAGCGGAGGCTGCTGTTGACCCAGTCGAGGCGATAGGCTCCCGTATCGATATCGCGGATAGAAAAGGTGCCGGGCACGATGCTGAGCGTGTCAAGGGTCGTATGGCCGCCGTGGACGGGGATCGTCTTCCGATGGAAGTTCGAGAAGGATGGCAGGGCATTTCGGCGGGCAAAGAAGGGCGGCGGCGACCCCTGGCGGCCGGTGGTTGGCAGGCGGGCGGGCTGGCCTGCGGACTGGCCCGTTGGCGGGCGGGCGGGCGAACTGGCGGGGGAGTCGGTTGGCGGGTTTGTCGGCGGGCTCGTTTGCAGCCCGGTGATGGCCGGGGAGGCGCCGGCCCCGGGGGTGTAGGCTGGGGAGCTGTTTTGGCGCATCAGAGCGGCCATGCTTCCCGGGGGGGCATTGGGTTGCTGTTGGCTGCCGGCGGCGGCCAGCATAGCGTCCATCCGGAGTTTCAGCGAGTCGACGGCGTTGGTCCCGGAGAGCGTGGAGGCCGCATTGGCGGAGTCGATCTGGTGTTGAAGAGCGGTTGCGCTGGGCACATAGTTGGCCTGACGGATGGAATCGGCGCGGCGGATGGAGTCGCGGGCAAGGGTCAGCGAGTCGGGATGAAGGGTGTCGATGGCGGCCTCGGGGGTGCCGGAGCCGGGGCTGAGCGTGTCGAAGGCCAATGCAGGAAAATGCAGTTTTACGGTGTCTGCCGCGGGTCTCACGGTGTCAGCGGTCGCCGGTTTCAGGGTGTCGGCGGCTGCCGGCTTGACCGGAAGCTGTGCGCTTACCTTGAGGCAAAAACCGCAGCCAATCAACACCAGTATAAGCAGTCCTTTGACTAACACCGACGGGGTTTATCATAAAATGCTTAAAATTTGGATTTATTGCATCAAATGAGACAAAATCAGGGTGTTAGGTAGTTTTACCCCTGGACGCCTGCCAGCGCTTCCCTGGGATACATCTCTTCCCGCAGCTGTCTGACCCGTGCATCTTCCAGGAATTCGTCGAAGGTCGTGAGGCGGTCGATGATCCCGGCGGGTGTCAGCTCGATGACCCGGTTAGCGACGGTTTGAAGGAAAGTATGGTCATGGGAGGTCAGCATGACAATCCCCTTGAAATTGCTTGTACTTTCGTTGAACGCCTGGATCGACTCGAGATCGAGGTGGTTCGTAGGTTCATCGAGGATGATCACATTGGGGTCCTGGAGCATCATCCGGCTGATCATACACCGGACTTTTTCCCCGCCGGAAAGCACGTTGGTATTCTTCAGCACTTCATCACCGCTAAACAACATCTTCCCCAGGAAACCGCGCAGGAAAGGTTCGTCCACGTCGGTCACGTGAGGCGGAACGAATTGCCGCAGCCAGTCCATGAGGTTGATCTGCTGGCCGGTGAAGTACTCACTGTTGTCGTTGGGCAGATAAGCCTTCGTGACAGTCGTACCCCATTCGAACTTGCCGGTGTCGGCGGCGGTCAGTCCGTTGATGACGTTGAAGAAAGTAGCCAGCGCAAGATGGTCCTTGCTGACAAAGGCGATCTTGTCCCCCTTATTGACGCTGAAGGAGACATTGGAGAAGAGCCATCTGCCGTCTTCGGCTTTCTTGCCCAGTCGCTCGATATTGAGGATCTGGTTGCCGACCTCCCGCAGTTGTTTGAAGATGATGCCGGGATAACGGCGGTTGGAAGGCTCGATCTCTTCAATAGTCAGCTTTTCCAGTGCTTTTTTACGGGAGGTGGCCT
The DNA here is from genome assembly GCA_035508835.1 of Puia sp. Lineage (GTDB taxonomy): Bacteria > Bacteroidota > Bacteroidia > Chitinophagales > Chitinophagaceae > Puia. The sequence continues at coordinate 8,050 of DATJMG010000002.1, read as the reverse complement.
GTTTGGACTTGCTGGCGTTGGCCGAGAACCGGGCGATGAACTCGAGCAGGGCCGCGCGTTTGTCTTCTGTCTTCTTGTTCTTGTCGGACAACTGCCGGGCCATCAGCTGGGAAGACTCGTACCAGAACGTATAGTTGCCGGTGAAGATCTTGATCTTCTGGCGGTCGACGTCCGCGACGTGGGTGCAGACGGCATCGAGGAAGTGACGGTCGTGGGAAACGACGATGACGATATTCTCATAATCGGCCAGGAAATTCTCCAGCCAGTTGATGGTTTCGACGTCGAGGTCATTGGTCGGTTCGTCCAGGATCAGGATGTCGGGGTTGCCGAAGAGGGCCTGGGCAAGCAGCACCCGGACTTTGACGGCGCCGGGCAGTTCCCGCATCAGACTCCCGTGCAGGGATTCTTTCACGCCCAGGTCGCTGAGCAGGGCCGCCGCATCGCTTTCCGCCGTATAGCCGCCCATCTCCCCGAATTCCCCTTCCAGCTCACCTGCGCGGATGCCGTCTTCTTCGGTAAAATCAGCCTTTGCATAGATAGCATCTCTCTCCTGCATGACGGTCCACATCCGCTTATGTCCCATAAGTACGGTATGCAGGGCAGTGTGATCGTCGAAGGCAAAGTGGTTCTGGTTGAGCACGGCCATTCGCTCGCCGGGAGTGATTTCGATCGACCCTTTAGACGGTTCGATATCGCCCGCCAGGATCTTCAAAAAGGTCGATTTTCCCGCTCCGTTGGCGCCGATAACGCCATAGCAATTCCCTTTCGTAAAGCTGAGATTAACTTCGTCGAATAGAACCCTCTTTCCAAAAGAAAGGGTCACATTGTTCACTCTGATCATGCTAAAAAGATGCGCTGCCTACCGGCAGCTTTTAAATTCCGCGCAAAAGTACGACAAATTAGCCGGATTTCCGGCACGACGGCGGGGAGGCGGGCCTATTTATCCGCAGTCGCTGTTGACCCGCGGGCTCTATTTATCCGAGGTCGCACCCGCATGCGCGTATTCAGCATTCAGCCGGGCGATATTGGTGATCGAGATCTCCTTGGGGCAAACGGCTTCGCAGGCCCCGGTGGCCGTGCAGCTGCCGAAACCTTCCTTGTCCATCTGGGCGATCATGTCAATCACGCGGCTTTTGCGCTCCGGCGCCCCCTGCGGTAACAGCGCCAGGTGAGAGACCTTGGCTGAAAGAAAGAGCAGCGCCGAGCTGTTCTTGCAGGCTGCGACGCAGGCGCCGCAGCCGATACAGGCCGCAGCAGCAAAAGCCGTGTCCGCCTTATCCTTTTCGATGGGGATCGCATTGGCATCTACGGCGTTCCCGGTGTTAACGGAGATATACCCCCCGGCCTGGATGATGCGGTCGAAGGCGCTGCGGTCGACGATGAGGTCCTTGATGACCGGGAAGGCGTTGGCGCGCCAGGGCTCGACTACGATGGTATCCCCATCCTTGAATGCACGCATATGGAGCTGGCAGGTAGTCGTCCCCTGCCAGGGGCCATGGGGCCGGCCATTGATATACATGGAGCACATCCCGCAAATGCCCTCACGGCAGTCATGGTCAAAGGCAATCGGCTCTTTCCCTTCGCCGACCAGCCGTTCGTTCAGCACGTCGAACATCTCCAGGAACGACATTTCGCTCGAAATTCCGCTCACCGGATAGGTCTCGAACCGGCCTTTGTCTTTTTTGCTTCTTTGCCTCCAGACCTTGAGGGTGAGGTTCATCGTATAATGTTCCATAAATTATTCTTAATGCATGCGTTTATTTTTCATTTATAGCTCCGCTGGCTGGGATGGGCCACTTCGAATTCCAGGGCCTCTTTGTGGAGCTCCCAGCTACTGTCGCCTTTATATTCCCAGGCGGAAACGAAACAGAAATGCTCGTCGTCCCGTTTGGCCTCGCCATCCTCTGTCTGCATCTCTTCACGGAAATGGCCGCCGCAGCTTTCCCGGCGATCAAGCGCATCTTCGCACATCAGTTCGCCCAGCTCGATGAAATCGGCTACCCGTCCTGCCTTATCCAGCTCGGGGTTCAGCTCGCCGATCTCGCCGGTGATGCGGACATCGCGCCAGAACTCGGCTTTGAGGGCCCGGATCTCGGCGATGGCTTCCTTCAGGCCGGCTTCATTCCGGGCCATGCCGCATTTATCCCACATGATCTTCCCCAGTCGTTTATGGAAGCTTTCAGGGCTCCGGGTTCCATTGACCCCCTTCAATTTTTGCAGCCGTTCGGCGACCGTCTTTTCCGCAGCCTCGAATGCGGCATGGGAAGTCGGGATCGGCGCTGTCCTGATCTCACCCGCCAGGTAATTGCCGATCGTATAAGGGATGACGAAATAGCCGTCGGCCAGACCTTGCATCAGTGCGGATGCCCCGAGGCGATTGGCGCCGTGATCGCTGAAATTGGCCTCCCCCAGCGCATACAGGCCGGGGATGGTAGTCATCAGCTCATAGTCGACCCAGAGGCCGCCCATCGTATAGTGGACGGCAGGATAGATGCGCATGGGCGTATCGTAAGGATCTTCCCCGGTGATCTTGGCGTACATGTCGAAGAGGTTGCCATATTTTTCCTTGATGACCTCTATCCCATGGTGGCGGATCTCTTCGGGCGTGGGGTTCTCAATGCCATGCTTGCGACATTCGGTCTTCCCGTACCTTTCGATTGCCGAGGCAAAATCAAGATAGACCGCTTGTTTGGAAGTGCCTACCCCATAGCCAGCGTCGCAACGCTCTTTGGCAGCACGGGAAGCCACGTCACGGGGGACAAGGTTACCGAATGCGGGGTATCGTCTTTCGAGATAATAATCCCGTTCTTCAGCCGGGATCTCATTGGGCTTGCGGGGATCGTTCTTTTGTTTCGGCACCCAGATGCGGCCATCATTCCTCAATGACTCGGACATCAGCGTGAGCTTGGACTGGTGGTCGCCGGTAACGGGGATGCAGGTCGGGTGGATCTGCGTGAAACAAGGGTTGCCGAACCATGCGCCTTTTTTGTGCGCCTTCCAGATGGCTGATGTGTTGCTGCCCATTGCGTTCGTGGACAGATAGAAGACGTTTCCGTAGCCGCCGCTGGCCAGCAGTACCGCGTGCCCAAAATATCTTTCCAGCCCGCCCGTGATGAGGTTGCGGGCGATGATGCCCCGGGCCTTCCCGTCGATAACGACGACATCCAGCATTTCGTGGCGGGAGTACATCTCGACGTTACCCAATGCCACCTGCCGTTCGAGGGCCTGGTACGCGCCGATAAGCAATTGCTGGCCGGTCTGACCGGCGGCATAGAAGGTCCGCTGCACCTGAACGCCGCCAAAGGAGCGGTTGCTCAGCAATCCTCCATATTCGCGCGCAAAGGGAACGCCCTGGGCGACACATTGGTCGATGATACTGGCGCTGACCTCAGCCAGCCGGTAGACATTCCCTTCGCGGGACCGGTAGTCGCCGCCCTTGATCGTATCGTAAAAGAGGCGGAAGGTGCTGTCGCCGTCGTTCTGATAGTTTTTTGCCGCATTGATGCCCCCCTGCGCGGCGATACTATGCGCCCGGCGGGGAGAGTCCTGAAAGCAGAAAGCTTTTACCTTATATCCCATTTCGCCAAGCGAAGCCGCTGCCGAGGCCCCGGCCAGGCCGGTGCCGATGATGATGACCTCTATGCTCCGCTTATTGGCAGGGTTCACCAGCTTTACATGACCTTTATAATCTTCCCATTTCTTTTCTAAAGGACCGCCCGGGATTTTTGAGTTGAGCATGATATCTGATTATAGTTAGACCCAATTAAAGTACATGGAGATCGGCATCATGGCGAACGCTACGGGCACAATGATGGCAAACCCGTATCCGGTCCCTTTCAAAAGTCTTAGATAGCGGGGGTTGTGGACGCCCAGCGACCGGAAGGCGCTCTGGAAGCCATGCATCAGGTGGAAGGCCAGGGAGAGGCAGCCGATCAGGTAAACAACCACTAACAAGGGATTGGCGAAGGTGTCCTGCATCAGCCGGAACAGGTCGTGCATTTCAACGCCATTATAGGTCTGCCGGTAATCTTCGGGCATATCGAACCGTGACGGGAACCAGAAATTCTTGAGGTGGATGACCAGGAACAGCAGGATAAAGGTGCCCAGCCAGCCCATATAACGGGAATACCACTTGCTGCCTTTGTTACCCATCGGCACCTGGTAGCCGATACTGCGCTTGCGGCGGTTTTGGGCTTCCAGAACATAAGCCTGGACGATATGAAGGATGAAACCGATGAAAAGACCGACTTCCAGGATCCGCATGACGACGGTAGTCCCCATGAAATCGGCGGCTTTATTGAACATTTCGCCGCCATCCATCGCCCAGATACAAGCGTTGAGCCCGACGTGAACGATCAAAAAAAGGATCAGAAAAACACCCGTAAAGCCCATGACGAATTTCTTGCCTACGGAAGAAGTAAAAAGTTCAGACCATTTCATGCGTTCATAGTTTGTCTTTTCAAAGGCCAAATGCAGTCGCCATTCGGCTCGTGCCATGCGTATCGTACTCTGCAACCGCGCAAATTTAGCACAGGATTGGTTGCAAAATCCATATCCTTTGCATTTTTTGGGGTCAATAGGACAGGATAGCTATAAATGGCCGCTCTTTAGTATCTTTGCGGCCAAAATCTGCATGCGGGAGCTGCGCCGCGGTGCGCCCCGAAAAGGAGACCATTCGAATGACAAAAGACAAACAACAGTCCATGAAACATGATGACGATTTTGAAGCGAATCTGGCCGGCGATGAAGGGCAGAGCGAGGAAAGCAAGAGCGGTTGGTTCAGGCGCATCAAAAAAGGGATTCTGACCAGTACCGCTGAAAAGAAGGAAACCCCCGAAGGGCTATGGACCAAGTGCCCCAACTGCAACTATATCTGTACCGTCACGGAGCTGCGGGAAAACATCTTTGTATGCCCCAAATGCTCTCATCATCATCGGATCGGCAGCACCGAATACTTCGAGATCCTGTTCAACGATAACAAATATGAGGTCCTGTTCGAAAATATCCGTTCCAAAGACTTTTTGCATTTCACCGATCTCAAGTCGTATCAGAAACGGTTGGAAGAAACCTGGGCCAAGACCGAGATCACCGATTCCATCCGGGTGGCGACCGGCGAGATCAAAGAGCACCGGATGGTCATCGGCTGTATGGATTTCGAATTTATCGGGGGATCGCTGGGAAGTGTGATGGGCGAACGGATCTCCCGGGCCGTGGACTATTGTCTCGGGCACCGGCTGCCGCTGATGATCATTTGCAAATCCGGCGGCGCCCGGATGATGGAAAGCGCCTTTTCCCTGATGCAGATGGCCAAGGTATCGGGGAAGCTGTCCCTGCTGACGGACGCCAAAATACCTTATATTTCCCTTCTGACCGACCCCTCCTTCGGCGGCATCTCGGCGTCTTTTGGCATGCTGGGTGACCTCAATATCGCCGAACCCGGGGCGCTGATCGGTTTTGCGGGCCCCCGCGTCATCAAGGAAACCATCAAAAAAGACCTCCCCGAAGGTTTCCAGCGTAGTGAATTCCTCCTGGAACACGGTTTTTTGGATTTCATCGTTAATAGGAAGGAATTGAAAGAGCGGATCGCCACGCTGCTGACCCTGTTCAAAGGCTGAGCGGGCTCGAGGCGCCCTGATTATGAGCGAAATTAAGAACAGAACTGCCTATCATGACTATTTCATCGAGGACAAATACGATGCAGGCATGGTATTGGCGGGGACGGAGATAAAGTCCATCCGGGACGGAAAGGTCAATTTCGTGGATAGCTTCTGTGTCTTCTTCCAGGGAGAGCTTTGGGTGCGGAACATGCATATTGCGGAATATCGTTTTGGGACGACCAATAACCACCTGGCCGTTCACGACCGCAAGCTGCTGCTCCATAAACGCGAGCTGCGCAAACTGGAGAACAAGCTGAAGGAAAAGGGATATACCCTGGTGCCCCTGCGCATCTTTTTTAACGAAAAAGGGTATGCCAAGCTGGAGATCGGACTGGGAAAAGGCAAAAAGAACTATGACAAACGCGAAACGATCAAGCAGCGGGATACACAGAAGGAGATCAAACGTCATCTGAACCGGTATTAAACATCTCAACCGGCGAGACCCTTTTCATACTAATTACGCCCGATGCGAACATTATTTTATATCGTCCTGCTGGCTGCCGCCCCCACCCTGCTGCGGGCCCAGACCATCTCGGGCGCGTGGTATGGCCGGGCTGATGTCGATCTGACCGGCGTGTACAACAATTACCTGACCGAGCTGGTGATCAGGCAAAAGGGGACCCGGGTCGAAGGTATTTTCGGCTATTACTTCCGCGACAAATATGAAAGCTATCTGATCCACGGCACGTATAATCCGAAGACCCGGGAGATCACTATCCTCAACATCCCGGTGATCTATTACGGCAGCAATTCCACGATCAACAGCATCGACTGCATGACCAGTTTCCGGGGTACCCTGATCACGTCGCGGGTGGGAACCCGGCTGACGGGGGCCTTCTATCACGACGCGAAATACAAATACATGTGTCCCGATCTGAAGGTCAACCTCGAGCTCGACAAAGCGGACAAGAGCCAGGACAGTGCGACGCTGATGGCGGCCAGGGCCCGGATCTGGACACCACAGGCGGACGACAAAGTAGTGGAGGAGGTGAAGGCGGCGTCACCGTTGGCCCCCTCCCCACCTCAGCCCGATACGCCGAAGACAACGTCGGTTCCGCTCCCATCCGATTCGGCTGTTGCGGTCGCGCGGCCGGATAGCGCGGCGGAGGACAGCCTCAAGATCACCGAGTCATTTGCCAGGCGGAAAGCCGTCCTGAACCGCGAATTACTGGTGGAGTCTGATTCCGTCCGGCTCAGCTTCTATGACAACGGCGAGATCGACGGTGACAGCATTTCGGTTTTTGTCAACAAGCAGCTGGTGTTAAGCCACCAGGGGCTGGAGGCCAAGGCCTTTAATATCTACCTGCATCTCGACAGTACCCGTGAACTGACGGAGGTCAGCATGTTTGCGGAGAACCTGGGAAGCATCCCGCCGAATACGGCCCTGATGGTGGTGACGGACGGGAAGAACCGGTATGAAGTTTTCCTGAGCAGCAGTCTGACGGAAAATGCCACCGTAGAACTGAGAAGAAAAAGGCCATAGGATCCTGTCCGGTTAGAACAGTTCGGGCTGCGGCGGCTCCTCTTTTGCTTCTTCCTTGTGTCCCCATTCAATTTCGGTGCTTTTCGTAAAGTCGATCAACTTGCTTCCCACTGCTTTCCAGCCCATCACTTCGACAAAGCCTGCGAGCTTGATCTTTTGCGTTTTGGCGCCGGCGCCGCGACCTGATTTGATCACCGCGACCGGTTCGGGATGCTGCGTTACCAGTTCCAGGCGGTTCCCTTCCCCCTCCTTGATAAAAAGGAATTTGTTATTGAGGGTCGTCGTTTCGATCTTGAACCGCTTGACGTTGAATTGTTGCTTCTCGTTGTCGAGGTAGATGGCGGTGATGATCTTTTCGGGATCGAATTTACGCATCTCGATGATCTTGTCGGCATCGAAACGGTGTGTCAGCTCGGTGTCGGTGATCTCATAATTACCGTCGGAATAAATGACCAGCAGCCGTTCTTCGCCTTCGAAGCTGCCCAGGTATTCCCCTTTCCCTTCGGTATTGAGGCGGCCGAAAGTAGGGTCGAACCAGAGACGGCGTCCGCTCAGCGTAGACTTGCCTGCTTCCTTGAACCTGACCGTCCGGATGGGGTATTTGGTAACCTGATTGCCCAGGCTGCTGCGGTTCTTGATCTCCTGCTCCTCAAAATAGAAATCGAACTCCTTATGTCGCGCCGAGCTGGCAGGGCTAAGGATAACCCGAACGACTTCCGCTTCTCCATTGAGGTTGGCGGAGAGGTAGTGGACCCGTGTCTTGCCATCGCCACCCTTCGTCAGGTCATACTCCTTACCCCGGGTTATTCCGGTTACATTGAACCGTTTGGCGTAGCTGATGCCGCTTTTGCCATCCACATAGATCATATTGTATGTCGTACGCTCATCATCCTTTTTAAAGACGCCGACA
>DATJMG010000001.1:0-34827 GCA_035508835.1 Puia sp. | reverse complement strand
CCGTTCCGCAAGCTGGTGTTCCAATATGTTCCCAAGTCGGAGGATGCGGGGGCGGCGTTGAACTTTCATCTCACCACGCAGGAAAAATTGAATATCATCGGGGCATTGGATGACAGGAACAATCAGCAAACTTTCCAGGAGTTTACGGAACTGGCGAAGCATTAGGGAGTTCGCGGCGTTTGTCGGGCCGGGGATCCGCGGCGTTTGCGGGGTGGAAGGATTCGCGGCGTTTGCGGGCTGGTTAAGGCTGGATCAACCGGATGGCATTGGGGGCGATCTCTATGTGGAACCGATCGGCGGATGGGGCCGGGTCGCCGTCGATATGGAGCGGTGCTCCTTCAGGGTTGACGATCGACAGGCCGCGAGTCTGAAAATACAGGACCTTCTCTTTCCCGGCGTTGGTGGGAGCGGCGGTCATTCGATAGCCGCCCAGCACTTGCCTGGTGGCCGACAGCAGCAGCCGGAGGCGGCTGGCTTTTTTCACGATAACGATATCCAGGAGGCCGTCATGGAGATCTGCGCGCGGCGCGATCGTCACGTTGTTCCCGAACTGGTTGCCGTTGGCGATATCGATGAAGAAGGCTTCGACTGGAAAGGCGGAGCGGGCCCCGTTGCCGGGAAGGGCGATGGTAAACGGGTATGAGCGGGCACGGAGGAATTGGGAAAGTGTGACCCTGATATAGGTCTGCAGGCCGCGACGGTGTTCGCGTGCGAACTGGTGGGCGACACCACCGTCGAATCCGATGCCGCAGAGCATGCAGGAAAAGTGGTCGTTGATCAGAAAGCCGTCGATCCAGGAGGCGTTGCCGGCCAGGATGATGTCCAGAGCTTTGGCCGGGTCGCGGGGGATACCGGCGGCAAATGCGAGCCCGTTGCCGGAGCCCATGGGTATGATCCCGATCCGGGTATCTCTTCCCTGCAGTGCAGCAGCGACCGCGCTAACCGTACCGTCGCCGCCGCAAATGACGATATCGGTCACTCCTTCCTGTTCGATCATGGGGACTAAGAAGGAATAGTTACCTGCTGGATCGGTAGGCAGGATGCTGAAATCGATCCCTGCTGTCTTCGTCTGCCTGGTGATCAGATCTTGCAGCGAGCGTTTGCCCCGCGTACCGGAAATGGGATTGATCAGGTAAATGATTTTCCTGCTATTCATGCGGGTGCAAATATCCGGCAAAATTTTTTATGGGCCGGCATGGGTTGGGGTACCGGAACCGGGCTGGGTTGGGGGGACGGAACCGGGGTGGAACGGGGGGGTGGCGGCGATGGGCAGGTGCATGATGTCGGAGAGGAAATGAGAGATACCCTTCTCTACCCCCGGGACATCATGCGAGCGGATGGAGGAGCCGATCACGTGGGTGCCGGCTTCCGGGATGGCCTCCTTGTATTTCAGGTTTGCCGGGGTACCCAGCTCATCGAACATGGACAGTTCAGCAGAGACCTTGACCGTACTGTCCTGGTGAACTTTATCCTTGTAATAATAGAAAAGTCCCACGGGTTGCTTTACCTGACCGAAGGTGCGGCTGTTCATGGTTGTCTCCAGCAGCTCTTCCAGCGCCACGGCGGCTTCGAGGCGATACTTGGGGTACCAGTACTGCCGGTACAGGGGACCGTAGTCCTCCTTGTTTACAATGTATTTACCGCCGCTCACGAGGCGGGCGATCTGGAGGCCCCAGTGGTCGTTGAGCAGCCATGCGTTCGGGTCGTTGATAGCGATATTGGGGGAGAGCAATATCAAAGCGGCCACCTTATCCGGATAGGCAGCTGCCAGCTGCAGCGCCAGGGTGCCGCCGGTGCTTGTCCCCATCAGGATGACTTTGGTGCCCAGCTTTTCCCCGATGGCCAGTGCCTCCTTGGCAGATTCCCAGTAGTTGTCGGCCGTGAGATTGACCATGGCATCGGGGGTATCTATGCCATGTTCGGCCAGCCGGGAAAGAAAGAGGTTACAGCCATATTTCCGGGCGATGTCGAGGTCGGTCGGATCTCCTTCGCCCTGGGAAGCGGAAAAGCCATGCAGGTATACGATGGCGTAAGCCGTTTTTATCCGGGTGGAATCAGCCCAGACGATCCGGGCTTCGTTATCCGGCTTCAGATGGTGGGTAGCTTCTTCATCGTGAATATAGGTCTCCAAAGCTGTGAAGGTTGTAGGAACCTGCGGCATGGCGGCGGAATAGACAGGCTCTTTGGGGCGGGGGCCGAGGAAGTAGAGGATCACGAGCAGCAGCGGGATGAGGAGCCACCATAACTTGCGCATAGCATAAAATTTGTTGAATTTATTAAATTTCTGCTAACGGCGGTGATCCGGTCGTTTCAAATAGGAAATCCGGGCGATTTGGCATACTTTTGCGGCCGAATGGAAATCAGAAACATAGCAATTATCGCCCACGTTGACCATGGCAAGACGACCCTGGTGGATAAGATCCTGCATGCGACCCATGTATTCCGGGAAAACCAGGAAACCGGGGAGTTGATCATGGATAATAATGATCTTGAAAAGGAAAGGGGGATCACGATCTTCAGCAAGAATGCAGCCGTTGAATATAAAGGAGTTAAAATAAATGTGATCGATACTCCGGGGCACTCCGACTTTGGCGGAGAGGTCGAGCGGGTCCTGAAGATGGCTGACGGCGTACTGTTGCTGGTGGATGCTTTTGAGGGGCCGATGCCGCAGACCCGGTTCGTACTCCAGAAAGCATTGCAATTGAACCTCAAGCCGATCGTGGTGATCAATAAGGTTGACAAGCCCAATTGCCGGCCGGACGAGGTGCACGAGGCGGTGTTCGAGCTGTTCTTCAATCTCGATGCGACGGAAGAGCAGCTGGATTTCCCGACTTTTTACGGCAGTGGAAAGAATGGCTGGTTCAACAGCAAGAACGAGCCCTCTGCCGATATTACGCCTTTGCTGGATGGCATCCTGCAGTATGTTCCGGCGCCGAGGGTCACCGAGGGCCCTTTGCAGCTGCAGATCACGTCGCTGGATTATTCCTCCTTCCTGGGACGGATTGCGGTGGGCAAGGTGGCGCGCGGCGTCATTAAAGAAGGCCAGTCTATTGCCCTGATGCAAGCCGGCGGGGTGATCAGGCGGTCCAAGGTCAAAGAGTTATACACCTTTATGGGCATGGGGAAGAAAAAGGCCTCGGAAGTGGAAGCCGGCGATATCTGCGCGGTTGTAGGGCTCGAGGAGTTCAATATCGGGGATACCATTGCCGATGCGGAAAATCCCGAAGCGCTGCCGGTGATCAGTGTAGATGAGCCGACGATGAGCATGTTGTTCGGGATCAACAACTCGCCCTTTTTTGGCAAGGATGGCAAGTTCGTGACTTCGCGGCACTTGCGGGACCGGCTCATGAAGGAAACGGAAAAGAACCTCGCGTTGCGGGTGGAGGATACGGACAGTGCGGACAGCTTTTTGGTATATGGGCGCGGCATTTTGCATCTGGGGATACTGGTCGAGACGATGCGCAGGGAAGGGTTTGAGCTTACGGTCGGTCAGCCGCAGGTGCTCGTCAAGGAGATCAACGGAAAGAAGCATGAGCCATATGAGATCCTGGTGGTTGATGTACCGGCTGAGTTCAGCGGAAAGGTGATCGATATGGTCACGCAGCGGAAGGGTGAGATGCTGGTGATGGAAAGCAAGGGCGAGATGCAGCATCTGGAGTTCGAGATCCCTTCACGGGGATTGATCGGGCTGCGGAGCAATATGTTGACCAATACGGCCGGTGAAGCGGTCATGGCGCACCGGTTCCTGGAATATAAGCCCTGGAAGGGTCCGATCCCCGGGAGGAACAATGGGGTGTTGTTGTCCAAGAATCAGGAAAAGACTACGGCCTATTCCATCGACAAATTACAGGACCGGGGTACGTTTTTCGTCGATCCGGGTGAGGATGTGTATGTCGGTCAGATCATCGCCGAGCATATCAAGCCGGGCGATCTGATCGTGAATGCGACGGAGGGGAAGAAGCTGACCAATATGCGGGCGAGCGGGAGTGATGATGCGGTGCGGATCGTTCCCAGGAAGCAGATGACCCTGGAGGAGTGTATGGAATATATTCAGCAGGATGAATGTATCGAGGTGACCCCGAAGAAGATCCGGCTCCGGAAGGTCATCCTGGATGAGGAGGAGCGGAAGAGGTCGGCGCGGGCGATGAAGGCGGAGGAGACGAGGTAACGGGGCGAAGCGGGTCCGACGAAGTTCGGTTCGCCGGCCGGGTGCGCCGGGAGGTGTTGATGCGGGGCTGGAGTGAGCCGGGAGGTGTTGATGCGGGCGCGGGGTGCGGAAATTTCGTAACTTCGGGGTTGAATCGGCAGTTATGAAAAAGTTCAGTGTAATCGTTGGGTTCCTGTTGTTATTCGGGATATCCGGTGTCATCCCTGCCGGAGCCCAGTGCTCCATCTGCACCCGGACGGCGCAGCAGCTGGGTGAGCGGCCCGCAAAGGCCCTGAACAAGGGCATTCTCTATTTAGCTGTCACTCCGCTGGTCCTGGGCGGCATTATCGGTTATCGCTGGTGGAAGAGCGAGCAACACCATGAATGAATTCCCTTTGGTATCGATCGTACTGGGCACCTATAACGGCGAAGCCTATTTGCATGAGCAGCTTCGGTCGGTATTGGCTCAGACTTGGCCTGCGCTCGAGATCATTGCGATCGATGATGGCAGCGGGGACCGGACTGTCGACATTCTGCGGGAGTATGCCGGCCGGGATGCGCGGATACGGGTGGTGGTCAACGAGCGCAATCTCGGCTTTATCCGGAATTTTGAGAAGGGCTGCCGGCTGGCCGGCGGAAAATATATCGCGCTCTGCGATCAGGATGATTATTGGTTCCCGGAAAAAATAGCAAGGATGGTCGGTGCCATCGGCAATTATCCGATGGTGTATTGTGATTCGGAGCTCTGCGGGGAGGATTTGCAGCCCCTGGGGCGGCGGATCTCGGATCTTGTCCATTACCAATCGTTCGATGATTGCCGGCAGCTTTGCGTGTTCTCGCGGATGTATGGTCACGCCACGCTGATCACGCGGGACTTGTTTGAAAAGGCCAGCCCCTTCCTGGAGGGGATACCGCACGACGGCTGGCTGGCGTATCATGCTACTTTGCATGGCGGCGTGCTTTATTTGCCGGAGGTGCTGGTCAAATACCGGCAGCATGATGCCAATGTATTCGGGGTGGTGGGAAGGAAGAAGAAAGGAACCCGTACGGAGACGCCTTCGCCGGGGCTTCGGCGTCCAACGCGGATGGAGAAGCGGCGGAAGGAGCTGGCGCGGATCCGGCTGCGGATGGATGCCTATTGTACGGCCTGTCCGGAAAGGCTGATTCCGCAGAAACGGCTCCTGCGGGCGCTGGCGGCGAGCTATCGGAATTTTGCACCCTGGAACGATATCCGCCGGGTGGGGTTGTTCCTGGCCAATTACAAGCGGTTGCTGGTCGTGAAGAATTACTCTACCTTCAGGAAATACCTTTTCTGTTTCAAGATGCTCGTGAAGATCAAATGAGTCGTTCAACTTTTATTATCAGCCGGACGGATGCGATCGGCGATGTGGTATTAACGCTGCCGGTGGCCGGTGTGCTGCGGGCGTTGTATCCGTCGGCGCGGATCCTCTTCCTGGGGCGCTCCTATACAAAAGATGTTATCGCTGCCTGCGGGCATATCGATTCCTTTCTCAATTGGGATGAATGGCGGCAGCTTCCGGTCCGGGAAGCGGCGCGGGCGATGGCGGCGACGGGTGCGGATGGCATCATTCATGTCTTTCCGGATGCGGCCATTGCGCGGATTGCGCGGATGGCGCGGGTCATCGAAAGGATCGGGACCACCAATCGAATTTTTCACTGGCGGTATTGTAATGAGCTGGTTCGGCTATCGCGGCGTCATTCTCCCTGTCATGAGGCCCAGCTTAATTTGCGATTGCTTGCGCCGCTGGGCGGCCGGCGCGACTATTCCCTCGGGGAGATCGGAGGATATTATGGATTGACGCGGCTTGTTCCTTTGCCGCCGGAGATAGCGGGGTTATTGGACCGATCGCGGTTCAACCTCATCCTGCATCCAAAGTCGCGGGGCAGTGCGCGCGAGTGGGGGCTGGAAAATTACGCCCGACTGATCGGGCAGCTGCCGTCGGACCGGTTCAAGGTTTTTGTCAGCGGAACGGCGGCGGAAGGGGAATTGCTGGCGGCGTTGTTGGCTGAATATCCGCGGGTGACCGATCTGACGGGACGACTGACGTTGGGGCAGCTGATGAGTTTCATTGCAAGGGCTGACGGGCTGATTGCTGCGAGTACGGGGCCGTTGCATCTGGCGGCGGCGCTGGGTATTTATGCGCTGGGCATTTATCCGCCTATCCGGCCGATGCATCCGGGCCGATGGGCGCCGGTGGGACCCAATGCAAAGGTGTTTGTGAAAGCGGGGGAATGTGAGGACTGCAGGCGTACGGGGGATTGTCATTGCATCCGGGAGATCGCACCGCAGACGGTGGAAGACTACCTGCAAACCTTGGTGACAGGACCTGGAAAATAACTTATTTTTGCAGACTATGACCAATTTCATTCCTGTATTTCCCCTGGGTATTGTTGTATATCCGGGGGAGGTCGTAAACCTGCATATTTTCGAGCCGCGATACAAGCAGCTCGTGCATGAGTGTTATTCGGAGGAGAAGCCGTTCGGTATTCCCACGGTAATTGACAACCGGCTGAACGAGATGGGGACGCTGGTGCGGATCACGGAACTGGTGAAGCAGGATGAGAACGGCGAGATGGATATCCGTACGCAGGGGCTGCGGGTTTTTCGGATGCTGGAGCTCATCAAGACGGTCCCGGATAAATTGTTCAGCGGCGCCATTGTGAATTATCCCGATAATATCGAAGGGCCGGGCAAACGGGCCCTGATGACAAAGGTGCTCAATGCGATGCGGCAGCTGCACCGGCTGCTCAATATCACCAAAGAATTCCAGAAGCCGGATTCGGAGCTCGCCAGCTATGATATTGCGCACCACGCGGGGCTTTCCCTGGAGCAGGAGTATGAATTGCTGGGCTTATTGCGCGAGGAGCAGCGGCAGGAATACCTCAAACGGCACCTGGGCAAGGTGCTGCCGGTGATTGCGGAGATGGAGACGTTGAAGGAGCGGGTGAAGCTCAACGGGCATTTTTCAAACCTTTCCTCGTTTAAGTTCGAGGACTAACGCGGGTTCAACAATTTGAAGACTGACATGGGTACAACGCTTTGCTTTGATTTTGGCAATACCCGGATGAAATGCGGCGTCTTTACGGATGGGCAATTCCGGGAGGAGGTGGTGTTGGAAGATGACCGGGACGAAACGATCCGGGGCTTATTGCAGCGGTTCCGGCCGGCCCGTTCGATCCTGTCTTCGGTGATCCGCCATAACCCCGGGCTGGAGGGGCTGTTGCGGGCCGGGACGCAATTTCATCAATTGGACCATACCTCAAAAGTGCCCATTACGACGCCGGTTGGAAAACCGGATACGATCGGTGCCGACCGGCTGGCGCTCACGGCGGCAGCGGTGACTTTATTTCCCGGCAAGAATAATCTCGTGATCGGGCTCGGCTCGGCGATCACATACAACTATGTCAACAAATACCGGGAATTCATAGGCGGCGGAATATCGCCGGGGATGGAGATGCGGTTCAGGTCGCTGCACACGTTGACGGCGAAATTGCCGTTGGTGAAGGCCGATTGGAATTTCCCGCTGGTCGGGTACGACACGCGGACCAACATCCTTAGCGGGGTGATCCTGGGCATGGCCAAAGAGATCGATGGGATTATCGGCGCCTACGAGGAGAAGTATGATAATTTTAACGTCCTGATGAGCGGCGGGGATGCGGGATATTTCGTGCGGCATCTAAAAAAGAAGATATTTGTGGACCCCTATTTAATTTATAAGGGCTTATATGCCATCAGTGAGCTTAATTCGTAGTTGGATGCTTATGGTATTGTTGGTCGTAGGAGCCGGATGCGGCTCTGAGGCCACTCAGCCGGCGGCAAAAAAGGGCCCCCGCAAGGAGGTCCCGGAAGAAGGGACAAATATCCAGGCTTATCTCAGTGAGGCGGGAATGGATATGGGCCGATTGGAATCACGGGTGAAGGGCAAGCTGCGATCGCCGTATATGCTCCATTTTCAGCGGACGGATTCACCGTACTTTGAATTTCCCCATACGGTACATGTCGATTTTTACAAGGATTCCATCTTCCCTGATGAGAAACCTGTCATCGAAAGCAAGCTGGACGCGCGATACGGAAAGTATCTGCCTAATCAGGACAAGGTCTTTTTGCGGGATTCGGTGGTGGTGAAGAATATCCTGAAGGGGGATACGCTTTACTGCAAGTATCTTTGGTGGGATCAGCATACGCAGCGGTTCTCTACGGAGGACTCGGTAGAGATCCATCAGCGGGACAAGATCCTGCATGGGACGGGGATGGAGGCGGACCAGAATTTCCGCTGGTTTACGATCAAGCACATGATCGGGGTTATCTATACGTCAGGGAACAATTTTCCCAAATAATTTTTTTCATCCACATAAGACATTGCTGATCAGTTTATTAATTGATGATGGGAGGGCGGCGTCAAAAAAAAATCAATTAAACGTTTGTTTAATTCAAACGTTTGTTTAACTTTGTGTCTTCAAAAGAGAATTTGTAAACATCCAGGGGATTCGGAAAAAGGGGATCCGGTAAAAATGAGTGATAAAAGAGAGCATATTCTAAACGTGGCAGAGGAACTTTTCGCGGAAAAGGGATTTGACGGGACCTCTGTCCGGGATATAGCCCAGCGGGCGGGGGTGAATCTGGCAATGATCTCGTATTATTTTGGGTCTAAAGAGAAATTGCTGGAATCATTGATCGAGACGAGATCGAATTATGCCTATGGAATCCTGGACGAGCTCAACAAGGATGAAACGCTCAGTCAATGGGATAAGGTCGACCGGCTGATCGACTTCTATGTGGACCGGATCCTCAATAACATGAACTTCCATTCGATCATGTGGCAGGAAAGCACGGCACGGTCGGAGGAGATCAAGAACCGGACCATCGCGATCAAGCTCCGTAACATGGAGCAGATCACAAAGATCATTACCGACGGCCAGCACAAGAAACTGTTCCGGCAAGTGGATATCGCGATGACGGTAGGTACGATCATGGGAACGATATCTTACTACACGCAAAACAAGACGTATTCCTGTGTAACGCTTTCCCTGGGGGATATTAACGATGAACAATACCGGGCGCGGCTTTCTACACGGTTAAAGGCTCACCTCAAGCGTCTGCTGAGAGCACATCTGGATATCAAAAACGATAGCGGGCCAATGACAGAAGACCTACGAGGTCATTGAGATCTGTACACCAACATAGAAGTTAAAAATACATGAATAACATGAAAAAAAGGTTATCGGGAGTTGTTTTCCTGCTACTGTCGATGGGTCTTATGGCTGATGCGCAGCCGAGGAAACTGAGCATCGACGAAGCGGTGCAGCTCGGATTACAGAACAGTAAGGAGTTAAAAAGGCAGCAGTACAAGATCGATGAAGCGCTCGCCAGGCTGGCCCAGGCGAAAGACGCGCAGCTGCCGTCGCTCAAAGTCAGCTTTCAATATTTGCATGCGCTGATGCTTTCACAGGTGATCAGCATTCCGGGGTTCACGAAGGCGCCGATCAAGCTGCCTTTTGACTTCCCGGCCTATCTCGGTACGCTTTCGGCGAGCGAGCCCATCTTTGCCGGCAATCAGTTGAAATATGCCCGGCAGTCGGCCGATCTCATGGTGCAGCTCAGCCGGCTCGATGCGGACAAGGATAAGGAGGATATCACCTATATCGTGATCAACGCCTATCTCAATTACGATAAGATCCTGCAGAATCAGCTCATCGTTGCACAGAATATGCAGGATGTGGAAAGCAAGTTAGAGGAGATCACGAAATATGAAAGTCAGGGTTTGGCGACACAGAACGACGTTCTCCGCTATCAGCTTCAGAAGTCGCAGATGCAGCTCACCCAGATCCAGCTGGAAGACAACCGCAAGGTAGCCAACTATGATATGGATATTATGCTCGGGCTGCCGGATACCACGACGATCACGATTGACCCGGTCAATTACAAGACGGATGAGGACCTTGCGCTGCCCGATCTGATCCAGCAGGCGGAGGCCAACCGGCGCGAGCTCGCGGAATTGTCCTATCAGCAGCGGATGGCGGATGTCAACGTGAAAAAGATCCATGACCAGCGGCTGCCCACGGTAGCGGCATCGGCCGGAATGTATTATATCAACCCGACGGGGGAGGTGATCCCGACCCACAATAATTTGCTGGCGCCGATCACGTTAGGGGTAGGGGTCTCCTGGGATATCGGCACGCTGTATACCAATAAGAACAAGGAGCACGAGGCCAGTTTGGACCGGGCGGAGCTCAATACGGCAAGGGACCAGGGGCTGGATGATATTCATATGGATGTCCAAAAGCAGTTCATCGCTTATCAGCAGGCGTTGGAGCAGATCAAGGTCTTGCAGGTGGCGGTAAATCAGGCGCAGGAGAACGAGCGGATCACGGAATCCAAGTTCAGGAACAACCTGGTCAATACGACGGACCGGATCGATGCGCAGACCTTGCTGTATCAGGCGAGGGTCAACCTGGAACTGGCCATGTCGGATGCGACCATTGCTTATTACAACGTATTGAAATCAACCGGAAAGATCCATCTTTAAAACCATCAACTAAAAAAGCTTTACAAACTGATTATATTATGGAACAGAATGCCAATCAACAAAAGCCGCGGAGAAAAATAGTATTTCCTATCATTTTGGGCCTTGTGCTGGTAGGAGCCGTTGTCTTCGGGATCAAGGAGTATATCTTCTACAGCGCCCATGAAACGACCGATGATGCCCAGGTCGATGCCGATATCAGCCCTGTTGTAGCGCGGGTCGGCGGATATGTCAAAGAGATCCGGTTCATGGATAACCAATTCGTACATGCCGGCGATACGCTGGTGGTGCTGGATGACCGGGATTACCAGGTGCGGTTGCAGCAGGCGCTCGCGGCCCTGACATCGACGAGGCAGACGGTAGACGTCTCGCAGGTACAGGTCAATGAGGCCAGGTCAAGTATCGCTACTGCCGAGGCTAATGTCGCGGCGGCCAAGGTAGCGGTATGGAAGGCGAATGAGGACTATACGCGGTATGAGAACCTTTATAATGATCATGCCATTACCAAGGCGCAGTTCGATGATGCCAAGGCTGCCAAGGAATCGGCCGATGCCGCGTTGCAAGTCGCGGAAACCCAGGTGCCTACGCAGACGCGCAGGGTAGATGTCAATGAGCGCCAGGTGGGTGCGACGGCTTCGAACCTGGCTAGCCGGCAGGCGGATGTGGATTTTGCGCGGCTTCAGCTTTCCTATACGGTCATTACGGCGCCGGCCAGCGGTATTGCGTCCAAGCGCAATATCCAGCTCGGGCAGTTGGTCCAGGCAGGTCAGACGCTATTTTCGATCGTCAATGCCAATGGCATCTATGTTACGGCGAATTTCAAAGAGACCCAGATGGAGCCGTTGCGGATCGGCCAGCGGGTGGATATCTCGGTGGATGCTTTTCCGGACAGCACGTTCCATGGTGAGATCCAATCTTTTTCCGGGGCAACAGGGGCAAAATTCTCGCTGCTTCCTCCGGACAATGCCACCGGCAACTTCGTCAAGGTCGTGCAGCGCGTGCCGGTGCGGATAAAGATCGATGCGGATTCCTCCCTGGTCAAACTGCTGCGTGCGGGCATGAGTGTCGATGTGGTCGTGCATACGAAATAGTCGTCGTGTGCGAAATCAATGTCGTGCGTGAAGTCAGTGTCGCGCGAAATCAATGTCGCGCGGCAAACAGAAATTGAGAAACTAAATTATTGAGTCATGGCTGAACATGGACTTAGAAAATGGATCATCACTATAACGGTGATCGTCGCCTCCCTGCTGGAGCTGATCGATACGACCATCGTGAATGTGGCGTTACCCGATATCATGGGTAACCTGGGGGCGACACTGGATGATGCGGGATGGATCGTGACCGGTTATGCGGTTGCCAATGTGATCGTCCTGCCGATGTCCGGCTGGCTGGGGGACAGGTTCGGACGGAAGAACTACTTTATCACTTCGATCATTGCCTTCACGATCTTTTCCTTTCTCTGCGGGAATGCCCATACGCTTACTTCGCTGATCATTTTCCGGCTATTGCAGGGCCTGGCAGGGGGTGGATTGTTGTCCACGGCGCAGGCGATCCTTATGGAGACCTGGCCGCGGGAAGAGATCGGCATGGCGACGGCGCTTTTCGGTATGGGTGCGGTCGTAGGGCCTACGGTGGGACCCACTATTGGCGGGTATATCGTAAAACAATTTGCGTGGCCCTGGATCTTTTACGTAAATATTCCGGTTGGGGTCATTGCTGCCTTCTGTGTATCGGTCTTTGTGCGGGAGTCGCCGAAATATGGCCAGGGTAAACCTATCGACTGGTGGGGGATCCTTTTACTGGCCATCGGGGTGGGGAGTCTGCAGGTAGTGCTTGAAAAAGGGGAATCGGAGGATTGGTTTTCGAAGACCTATATCATTGTACTGACTTTTGCGACCATTGTGTCGGCGATCGCGTTCCTTTGGCGGGAGATGAGCACGGATCATCCGGTTGTCAACTTCCGCATCCTGAAGAATCGAAGTTTTGCCATCGGTATTGTCACATCATTTGTACTGGGCTTTGCGTTGTACGGTTCGGTATTTATATTTCCCGTATTCTGTCAGAACCTGTTGGGTTTCGACGCTGAGCAAACAGGACTGATCCTTTTTCCCGGCGGTCTGGCCACCATTATGATGATGCCCTTTGTGGGGCAGATGCTCAAGCGAAAGGTGCCGGCGCAATTCATGGCAACAGGGGGGTTCGTTATGTTCTTCGTCTTTACATGGATGCTGTCCAATTCCACTTTGGAATCGGGGACGGGTGACTTTTTCTGGCCCCTTATCGTACGCGGTCTGGGGATGTCCATCCTGTTCGTCCCGCTGACCACGCTGGCGCTTCAGGATCTGAAGGGCCCGGAGATCGGGCAGGGCACGGGGCTAAACAATATGATGCGGCAGCTGGGTGGTTCCTTCGGGATCGCCATTCTGACTACCCTGATCCATATCAAATCCGGGATCGTGCGGAACGACCTGATCGGGTATTTCAATCCCTATAATACGGAGTTCGTTCAGCGGCGGGCGGCGCTGATCCAGGGCTTTATGGCCAGGGGTTTTTCCCTGTACGATGCTACGCAAAAGGCCAATGCGGCGCTGGAGGGTATTGTAGGCCGGCAAACCATGCTGGTTACGTATGATAACCTTTATCTTACTATCGGGGTATTCGTGCTGTGTTGCATCCCCATCGTATTCCTGCAGCCATTTAAACGAAACGTGGCTATAGCAGCCGGAGGGCATTAGAATGGATAATGAACGATAGAATGGCAAACGACTAACAGCTGAGATGAGAGTCCATGCAAAAGAAAAGTCCTGATACTATCAGGACTTTTCAATTTTTTTGTACGATACTTAACCAACAAGTCTTGGCCATCAATAGGTACAAATTTTAAGTCGGTTTCTTCTTAGGATTTGGATGTTCTCGGAAATTGGATTTTGGAATCAGTTTGATCGATAGGACCCGGGGTTTCTCTTTTGGATTTTGGTTTTAAATACGATGGTTTTTCTTTCGGATTTAAATTCATTCATTCTTTGGCCATGGTTTTTCAGGATCTGGATCGGAATCGCTTATCGATCATACTAACGGTACAAACATACAAATCGGTTGCAGCGGGCACAAGAGCATAATCGCGCTATTTATTTGCTGCTGTTTTTACGGCCCGGATCGTAGAAATACGAATGATGCAGCGGGCTTCTCCGCGATTTTTTTGGAGGCATCATAAATTAGCCTATTTTGTAGTTTGTAGCCTACATTCTATATATGCGGAGTTTCGAAAACAAGACCGTTCTCATAACGGGAGGCACGCGCGGGATCGGCAAAGCTATTGCAATCCGGCTTGCGGCAGAAGGCGCCAATATTGCCATTGTCGGAAAGACGATCGAGCCCAATCCGAAGTTGGAGGGAACTATTTATACGGCAGCGGAAGAGATCGGCGCAGCCGGAAACGGCAAAGTCCTGCCCTTGCATGGCGATATCCGGTTTGAGGACAAGATCAGGGAAATCGTGGCGCAGACGGTCGCGCATTTCGGTCAGTTGGATGTTCTCGTCAACAATGCCAGTGCGGTCAATATTGCCACGACGGAGCAGCAGGATGTAAAGCGGTATGACCTGGTCCAGAACATCAATGTCAGGGGTACTTTTCTAATGAGCCAGGCTTGCATCCCCCATCTGAAAAAGGCGCATAACCCGCATATACTCAATCTTTCGCCCCCGTTGAACCTGGATCCGCGCTGGTTTGGCCCGCATCTGGCCTATACGCTCAGCAAATACGGCATGAGTATGATCGTGTTGGGTCTGGCGGAGGAACTGCGGCAATACCGAATTGCGGCGAATGCGCTCTGGCCCAGAACGACAATTGCCACTGCGGCGGTAAAGAACCTGCTGGGCGGCGACTTCCTGATGCAGCGGAGCCGGCATCCGGAGATTGTAGCGGATGCGGCTTTCCACATCCTCGGACGGCCTTCATTCGAGACGACGGGCAATTTTTTTATTGATGAGGACGTTCTTAGGGAAGCAGGGGTGACTGATTTCACGCGATATGCGGTCAACCCCGATCTAAAGCTCATGAATGACCTGTTCCTCTGACGGCGCGCCGGTGTAGCGCGGATCGAAGGGGAGATCCAACTTTTTTCATTTTTAATCCTGGGTAAAAGGCAACATCCTCCTCCCGTTCCAAAGCGGGAGGTTTTTTATTACAGCCTTGTTTTTATTACAGTCCTGACGACTATTACAGTCCTGACGATGGATCCGGCAATCAGCGTCCGAGGATGTTCCGTTTACTGCCCGCTATGAGCAGGGCGGCAGCGGCCAGCCCGGTATCTTTGATCAGGTTGGTCATTGGGAATCGTCTGGCGCTTTTGTCGGGTGCATTCACCACAGCCGGCAGGTGAACGGTCAATACGATCAGCAGCAAAAAGAGGCATAACAGCAGACCTGCCAGCCGGACATGTTTGTTGATCAGGAATGCGATGGCTGCGGCTATCAGGCAGGCGCCGGTAAGATACACCCAGATGACACCGCCGGGGAGAAAGGAGGGCACCATTTTTTGCATGCCGGTCCCTTCGAGAAAATGGTTGATACCAAAGAATCCAATGACAAGGGCGTAAAAAATCGTCCCGACCTTGGTGAGGGTTGCATTGTTCATATGGCGATCGTTTAGTTGATCTAATTTAACAAAAAATTAGGACATTCCGTGCAGCGAGGATGCGGATGTCTTTTCAATGGTGCTCATGAATTCGCCTCCGGTTCCTGGTTCGTAGCCTTCTCCGGCCTCATTTGCGGGAAGAGCAGGACATCCTGGATGCTGGGCTGGCCGGTCAGGAGCATGCAGAGGCGATCGATCCCGAATCCGATCCCGGCAGTGGGCGGCATTCCATATTCCAGGGCCCGCAGGAAATCATAATCGACAAACATGGCTTCGTCGTCGCCGCGTTCCATCA
Source organism: Puia sp. (assembly GCA_035508835.1). GTDB lineage: Bacteria > Bacteroidota > Bacteroidia > Chitinophagales > Chitinophagaceae > Puia. The sequence goes on along the minus strand of DATJMG010000001.1, from coordinate 19,204 downwards.
GCCGGAGCTGGGATTCGAACCGTTCGCGCTGGTCGAGCGGGTCGTTGAGCTCGCTGTAGGCGTTGGCGATCTCCTTTCCGTTAACGATGAGCTCAAAACGCTCCACGAGCCCAGGGCGGCTGCGATGGCGTTTGGTCAGCGGGCTCATTTCCACCGGGTAATCGGTGATAAAGGTGGGTTGGACAAAATGATGTTCGCATTTTTCGCTGAAGATCTCATCGATCAGCTTTCCTTTCCCCATGCTGGATTCGACATGGATGTGCAGGCGATGGCAGAGCTCCCGAAGGTCATTCTCGTCCATTCCTTCGATATCGGTGCCGGTATATTCCCGGATGGCATCGTACATGGTGACGCGGCGGTAGGGCGCCTTGAAATCGATCTCCTGGCCGTCGACCAGCGCCCAGCTTACGCCGTTGGTAGCCGTTGCGGCGGTCTCCAGCAGCTGTTCGGTCGTCTCCATCATCCAGAGATAATCTTTATAGGCGGTGTAGAATTCCAACACGGTGAACTCCGGGTTATGGGTGCGGTCCATGCCTTCGTTGCGGAAGTTGCGGCTGAATTCATAGACCCAGTCGAAGCCGCCGACGATCAGCCGCTTCAGATAGAGTTCGTTGGCGATCCGCAGATAGAAGGGGATATCGAGGGCATTGTGATGGGTGATGAACGGGCGGGCCGCCGCGCCGCCGGGGATGGCCTGGAGGACGGGGGTGTCGACTTCCAGTGCGCCGCGTTCATTGAGAAATTGGCGGATGGCGTTGATCATGCGGGTTCGGCGCAGGAAAACCTCCTTGACCTGCGGATTGACGATCAGGTCGGCATAACGTTGCCGGTAGCGGAATTCCGGATCGGTGACAGCGTCGAAGGTCTCGCCCTCTTTTTCGCGGACGACGGGGAGGGGTTTCAGCGATTTGGTGAGGACGGTGAAATCCTTGGCATGGACCGAGATCTCCCCGGTCTTTGTCGTGAAAACGTAGCCTTTTACCCCGATGATATCACCCAGGTCGAGCAGGCGTTTCCAGACGGTATCGTAGAGGGTCTTGTCCTCACCGGGGCAGATGTCGTCGCGTTTGATGTAGATCTGGATCTTGCCGGAACTGTCCTGGAGGGAGGCAAAGGAGGCTTTTCCCATGTCCCGGCGGCTCATGAGGCGGCCGGCGACGCAGACGTCGGCAAAATCGGCATTGTTGACGCCTTCCCTGTAATTTTCCCTGATATAGGCGGCAGTGGTGTTGACGGGGTATAAGGGTGCGGGAAAGGCATCGATGCCGAGCTGTTGCAGTTCGGCGAGTTTCTCGCGCCGGATGATCTCCTGTTCCGATAGATTGGGGGTGGTCATAAATTGTCGCGAAGATAGTGGATTGTTGTTAGTTGAGGGCCAGCAGCACCTGCCAGGCTTCGCGGATCTTCCCGTGTGTCAGCAGCTGCCGGGCGTAAGTGTGAAGTTCGGCCTCCATCTCTTCGGGGTTGACGGAATAATACTGGAAGATCTGTCGCAATCGTTCGTCGTCGTAGGAGGGATCGACAATTGGCAGGGAATGCACATTCGCCAGCTGGCCAAGATCGTTGCCGGTCAGGATTTTGCTCTGACGGATGGCAGGCGGGAGGGCATCGATCCCGATCCCGAGGTGGACGTTGGGTTTCTCGACACGGAAGAGGTTGGCGGGTTCGACGGTGCAATACCAGTCCTCTCCCAGGCGTGCTACCAGCGGGAACCGGCGTTGATCGATACGGCCGGTGACGGGGTCGAGGATACTGTCGTCGATGTGCATACGCAGGGCTTCGCAGATCACGAGGTTGCCGGCGCCGGGCTGGTCGCCGAGGGGGCGGGTATCGAGGACGCGGCATTCGATCCTGACCTTGCTTTCCTTAACCATGGGTGGCTTCACCAGGGTGGCAGGCTCTTCGGTGAAGCCTGCTTTTGTGAACTCGGAAATTTCTTTTGGATACTCGCAGCTTGCCAGGCTCACCTGCTGTACCATTGGAAAGTCGACGATATTGATGACGGCTTCGGGTACTTCGCGGATATTGTGCCAGGTATGTTTCGTGGTATTATCCCTGATGCGCCTGGACGGGGAAAAGATCAGGACAGGCGGAGTACTGGAGAACATATTGAAGAAGCTGAACGGGCTCAGGTTCACCTGGCCGGAGCGGTCGATGGTGCTGGCGAAACAGATGGGTCGGGGCGCCACCGATGCCTGCAAATAACCCTGTCGTTCAACGGGGCTGATCGTGCTCAGATCGACGATCATTTCTTTTTTCCCTCCAGCAGCGAGAAGTCGCTCTCTTCCCCGACAATCGTGTTGGTCAGGATACCAAGGCCATCCACTTCCATTTCAATGCTATCGCCTTCCTGCAACCACTGTTCCGTATAGCCGGGGTCGTTCAGCTTGCCGGTCCCATTAAGTTCCAGGAAGCAGCCGGTGCCGACGGTGCCGCTGCCGATGATATCGCCGGGATATAGATCTGCTCCGTAGGAGGCTCTTTCGATCAGTTCGGCGAATGTCCATTCCATATCGCCGAGGTTGCCGTCACTTACGGTTATACCATTGACGCGGCATTGCATCCGGAGGTTCCAGCTCAGGCCGGTATGGCCTTCCTTGCAGGGGATCTCGAATTCCTGCAATTCTTCTAGGGTGACGAGCCAGGGGCCGGTGGCGGTGGCGAAATCCTTTCCTTTCGCGGGGCCCAGATTGAGAAGCATTTCTTCTGCCTGAAGGGTCCGTGCGCTCAGGTCGTTCATGATCATCAGGCCTCCGATATAGCTGTCGGCTTCTTCGGCGCGAATATTGCGTCCCTGCCGGGCGATGACGATCGCGACTTCCAGCTCGAAGTCCAGTCGCGAGAAATGGTCCGGCATGCAGCGGACCTCGCCGGGGCCCTGGATGCTATGGTGATTGGTGAAATAGAAGACGGGATACTGATCGAATTCGGGGATCATGGGTACTTTACGGTTTCGGCGGGCGGCTTCTACATGTTGCCGGAAAGCGTAGCCATCGCGGCAGGATGAGGGAAAAGGTACGGGGGCCAGGAATTGCGCACGGTCGACAGGGATGGCTTTACCGCGGCCGATATGTTCGTCCCGGATGGCGAGATCGGCGGCTTGAAGGATCGGGATCAATTCTTCCCAATAATTCAGGAACATACTCATGGTATTGGGGATATCGGGATGGATCAGCTCCATATCATACAGGAGATCGTCGACCACGACGCCCAAATGTTCGTGCTCTTCTTTCAGGTAAGATACAATCTTCATAAAGGCAAAAGTATTGGAATTTTGTTTAGCTTTATCGATGCGCTGCCGGCGGTTCCTTCTCTTTTGTTTAGCGGCTTTACTTTTCAGTCCGGCGATCGGCCAGGACAAGACCGATAGTTTCCTGGTCGCGCTGCTTCGCGAGCATGCCTCCCCTGCCCTGCTGCATGTGCTGGATCATCCGGATTCGTTCCGGTATCAGCTGATCTATACGCGGATCGACCGCGATCGGAAAAATCGACCGCAATTTCGTAATTTCTATTATCGGGTGGATCCGCTGGATTATTTCAATCCGGCGTCTACGGTGAAGATGCCGCTGGCGTTCCTGGCGCTGGAAAAAATGGATAGTCTCGCGCGGTATGGCGTCGACCGGGAAACGCCGATGTATACCGACAGCGCTTATAGCGGGCAGGTGACTGTCGATGAGGATACGAGTGCAGCGGGAGTATTGCCCACGCTTGCGCAATATATCCGGAAGATCTTTCTTGTCAGTGATAATGAAGCTTATAACCGGCTCTATGAATTCGTGGGGCAGGAAGCGATCAACCGGCGGCTCTGGCAGCTGGGCTATCCGGATATCCGGATCACCAGACGGTTCGTGCCCATGACCGAGGATGAGAACCGTCATACGAATCCGATCCGTTTTGTCGAAGGTGGCCGGGTTTTGTACCGGCAGCCGCCGGCTGTCAGCCGGCTGGATTTCGACTTCAGTCATCGGGTGCTGATCGGCGATGCTTATTATGACCGGCATGACTCGCTGATCCATGCGCCGATGGATTTCACCCGGCACAACAATTTTCCGCTGGAAGACGGGCAGCAAATCCTTCAATCGGTTCTCTTTCCGGGATCCGTACCCGAATCGCGCAGGTTCCGGCTTAGTCCGGGCGACTATAGCTTCCTATATAAATATATGTCGGAATATCCGCGGGAGTCGCTGCATCCCAGGTATGATACGGCTGAATATTTTGACAGCTATACCAAATTCTTTTTTTTCCGGGCCGGTCGAAGCCCGGTCCCGTCGTATATCCGTGTCTTCAACAAACCTGGCTGGTCCTATGGCTTTTTGACGGATTATGCCTATATCGCCGACTTTAAAAACAATGTCGAGTTTATGTTGAGCGGGACGATCTATGTTAACAGGGACGGGATCTTAAATGATGATAAATACGAATATGAGGAGATCGGGTGGCCTTTTTTCAAGGACGTGGGGGAGATCATCTATCAGTATGAGTTAGGGCGGCATCGGGACTTCCGGCCGGATCTAAGCCGGTTCAGGATAGACTACAGCCCGATGGATTACTGACGAGGCGGCGGGGGCCGGCGCGGATTTCGCGGACAATATGTATTTTTGTAGTCTAATTGCGGATAAGATGAAATTTGAGAAGATACATAATAAGGGGCAGGCCCAGCTTTTCAAGAACCAATATCTTGAGATGCTGACCAAGACTCACCCGCTGGTGATTTGGGGGATGTATCTGCCCATTATCGGCTACTCCCTATATTATGGCGGGTATCGGTATGGGTTCCCGCTGGTCCGTATCGCTTTGGTCTTTTTACTCGGGATGTTCTTTTGGACTTTCTTCGAATACCTGATGCACCGGTTCGTTTTCCACTGGGTATCGGAAAATGAGCGGGCAAAAAAGGTCGTCTATGTCATGCATGGCAATCACCACCATTTCCCGCGGGATAGGGAGCGCCTGTTCATGCCGCCTGTACCCAGCCTGATCCTTGCATCGATCCTTTTTTTGTTGATGCGATTGATCCTTGGCCCCGCTGCATTTATGTTCTTTCCAGGATTTTTGTTGGGGTATCTGCTGTACGGATCGATACATTATGCGATCCATGCGTGGAACCCGCCGTTCAAATGGATGAAGCCTTTGTGGCGTAACCATCATCTGCACCACTATAAGGACGATCACAGGGGTTTCGGGGTGAGCAGTACGATCTGGGACCGGGTTTTCGGGACGATGTTCGATCTTAAGCGGGAGAAGGAAGACAAGGAGAAGGTAAAGGAGCTGATGTTCTAGGGAGTTCTGTTTCCGGGTCGATATTTCCTTCTGGTTTCGATCTTTTGCCATTGCCGCTCGAGGATCAGCCGGGCGATGAGCAGGCCGGCATCGGTACCGGTATTTTCTTTTAATAGCTTTTTCAATTTCTCTTCACTGACATCGATGCGGTAAAGCAATTGGACGAGGCGGTTGAAATCGTCCATGATGAGGGTATTGACCCGCTCGGCGAGGGTCTGCCCGAGCATGTCGATGGTCGCGGTCTCGGGAAGATCGAGACCGAAGGAGTTATTGAGTTCGGAGCGCAAGGCGGGTACTTCCATGGTCAAAATTTTTCCAGTGCCCCCAGTGCAAAGAGGGCGAAATCGTATTTTACGGGGTCCGCGGGATCGAAGCGGGCGAGCCTTTCGGTCAGTTCCAGGGCTGCGGTCCAGTCCGTCGGTTTCCGGGTCAGCAGACCGAAACGTCTGGCAACGCGGGCTACGTGGAGGTCCAGCGGGCAGATGAGTCTGTTCATGGGGATGCGTTCCCAGCAGCCGAAGTCCACACCGTTGTCGTCTTTACGGGCCATCCAGCGCAGGAACATGTTCAGGCGCTTGCAGCTGGAATTGCGTTCCGGGGTTGCGATATGTTTACGGGTGCGGGGCGGGACGTCTTCCAGAGAGAAAAAATAGTGATAAAAGGCGGTCAGGGCGGTTTCGGCGTCCCAAATGGGGGCGGCGGCGGGGTTGGCAGCCGGGTTGGCAATCGGGTTGACAATCGGGTTGGCGGTTGGTTTGGCGGTTGGTTTGGTTTTCGGGCCGGTGTTTGGTTCGGTTTTCGGGTCGGCGTTTGGTTCGGTGTTCGGGTCGGTGATCGGGTCGAACAGGAAGGCGTCTTCCAGCGTGTCCGATCGGCTGTAATGGTAGCGCAGGAATTCGACGAAATAAAGCAGGTCGGTTGGATTGAAGGTCCGGTGTTTGAAGGACAGGAGTTTTCGGATCTCCCGCTCGGTGTAATTGAGGACGAATTGGTGCGGGGAGTCATCCATGAATTGCATCAGTTCCCGGGATTTGCGGATGATGGTTGTCCGGTTGCCCCAGGAGAAGACGGCGGTGAAGAATCCGGCGATTTCGATGTCTTGCTTTTTCCGGTAGGCATGAGGGATGCTGATCGGGTCATCCGGGATAAAGGAAGGTCGGTTATATTCTTTTACCTTTCTTTCGAGGAAGCGTTGCAGGGTGTCGGGCGCGAGATGGGAGGCGCCGGGCGTAACCTCCGGGGTGATGGATGTACTCATCCGATTGCCTGCTTAAGGTCTTCAATGAGGTCATCTGCGTCTTCGATACCCACGCTCAGGCGGATGAGTGAATCTCCGAGACCATTGCGAAGCCGTTCTTCGCGGGGGATGGAGGCGTGTGTCATGCTGGCCGGGTGGTTGATGAGGGATTCGACGCCGCCCAGGCTTTCGGCCAACGCGAATATCCTGGTCGAGGACAATACTTTTGTTGCGGCCGCTACGCTATCGTCTTTCAGCGAAAAGCTCATCATGCCGCCGAATCCGCGCATTTGTCGTTTTGCCACGGAGTAGCCGGGATGGTCTTCGAAACCGCACCAGTATACCTGCCCGACTTTGGGATGATTGCGCAGCCAGCGGGCGATCCTTTCGCCGTTCGAGCAGTGCCGGTCCATCCGGACGTGCAGGGTCTTGAGACCGCGGAGAACGAGAAAGCAATCTTGCGGGCCCGGTACGGCTCCGCAGCTTTTCTGGATGAAATAGAGTTTCTCCCGCAGGGTGTCGTCGTTCAGGATGAGACAGCCATGGATGACATCGCTGTGGCCGCCGAGGTATTTGGTGGCGGAATGCATGGTGATATCGGCGCCGAGATCGAGCGGGTTCTGGAGATAAGGAGAAGAAAAAGTGTTGTCCACGCAAAGCAGTATCCCACGTTGTCCGGTGATCGCAGCCAGCGCGGCGATATCGATGATATTCATCAGCGGGTTGGTGGGCGTCTCTGCCCAGACGAGTCGCGTATTGGCATTGACGTAGGGTATGATGGCAGCGGCATCCTGCAGGTTGACGAAGTGAAAACGGATGCCCATCTTTTCGAAGACTTTGGTGAAAAGCCGGTAGGTTCCGCCGTACATGTCGTTTGCAGCGATAACCTCGTCGCCGGGAACCAGCAGGCGGAGTACAGCATCCGTCGCGGCCACACCACTACTGAAGCATAGGCCGTGCTTTCCATTTTCGATGTGTGCCAGCGCGGACTCCAGTGCGAAGCGGGTCGGGTTTTGCGAGCGGGCATATTCGAATCCTTTATTTACACCCGGAGCCGATTGTACATAAGTAGAAGTTTGGTAGATCGGGGTCATGATCGCTCCGGTCGAAGGGTCCGGTTCTACGCCGGCGTGGATGAGTTTTGTGGAAAGTCGCATCGTGCAAAGATACTTCATCCAGTTTAACAAAAGCTTAACCGCCGAGGAGCAACATGGTGATTACCGATTCACGCAGCTTTTCGCAGGGTTCAAAATCACTTTTACCGACTTTGGGAAGGAAGAGTTGTTGATGAGCGGCCGGACCCTTGTTCAGCATTTACCGAAACTGTAAAAACGCTTGACACCGGGTCAATTTGACTCTAGCTTTGAAGGGTGAATGAGCAAGTATTCAATGAACTCTTTAAATAACACGTTATGACAACAAATCATTTTATCAGAAGAACGTTGCTGGTCACCTGCTGTCTCCTAACCATTTCCGCGGGGGTATTCGCAGGGAATGAATTAAAGATCAGCGACAAATTACTGCAGGTATTTCAGCAGACCTTTCCGGATGCGAAGCAGGTCACCTGGCTGGAAGAACCGGCCGGCTATGAGGTTAGCTTCCGGCAGAACGACATCCTGACCAAGGTAGTTTATGACAAGGATGCCCATTTTGTCAGCTCGCTCCGTTATTATTCGGAAAAGAACCTTCCGGTCACCGTTCTTTGCCAGCTTCAGAAAAAATATGGTGGCAAGACGGTATGGGGAGTGACGGAGATGTCTACTGAGGCGGGCACGGAGTATTATGTGAAGCTGGTGGACGACCACAATTGGTATACGGTGCGCAGTGATTCTGACGGGAACCTGCAAACGATTGAAAAATATAAGAAGGGGTGATCCGTCCGCGGGGTTAATTCGTCTGAGGGGTGATCTGTCTGAGGTGTGATCCGTCTGACGAGGGCCTGGTTAGCCCAGGCAAGCGACTGTAACCAGGTATCGCCAGTCATAATTTTCAGCCGCATGGGCGCCCATCGGCTGAATTTTTTTTTGCAGGGCGGCCCGGTCGAGGATGCCCTTATTGACCAGGTTGCGTTTCGCCTCATGGATGAGGTCTTGCAAGGTTGTATTTGTCATCCACTCTTGCTGGGGGGGCTCATACCCGATCTTATCTTTTCGCCAGACGATATCAGCAGGCAGGGTCTGGCTGCTTTTACGAAGCAACCACTTGGTCCATCCGTCCCGGATCTTGAAACGGGCCGGGAGTGAGAACAGGAATTCAGCGAGACGGTAGTCGAGGAAAGGCAGGCGGATCTCGACCCCGTAGGCCATGGAGTTGCGGTCGGCATAGCGGAGCAGTTCTTCGAGGCCGTTGGTCAGGGTATTATAATATAAAACTTCATTTAGCCGGGTGACCGGCGGCAGGTCATAATACGAAATGCCGGAAGCGTGAACAAAGTCGCGGGAGAGGTCCTTGTTGGACCGCTGTTGCGCGGTGCGGTGTCGTCGCTGGACGGCGCCGGCGAGGCCGGGCAATATCGCGGCGAGCCGGTGTTTCATGGACCACTCTTGTTTGGCGCCGGGGTATTGCGTGGCGGTAAGTTCGCTTTTCAGGGTAGTGCGGTTGTTGCGGTACAGCTCGCGCCAATACCAGGTAAAATATTTTGGGTAGCCGGCCAGCAGCTCGTCGGCGCCCTGCCCGTCGAGCAGGACTTTCATGCCTTTTTCTGCGGCGAGGCGATAAACCCGGTATTGGGTGTAGATGCTGGCAGATTGGAAAGGTTCTTCCTGTTGTGCGGCGAGGCGGGCGAGATCGCGGGCGAGCTCGTCGGCGGTTGGGGTTGTGCGATAATTGGTCAGGTTAAATTGATTGGCGACCTTATTGATGAAGGAAGATTCGTCTTTTTCAAAGCCGGGGAAGACAGCGGAGAAGGTGGGGAATGGATCTGGCGGGTCACGCTGGCCCAGGGTGCAGGCGACTATCGCGGAACTGTCGAGGCCACCGCTGAGGCTGGCGCCGACGGCAACGTCGCTTCGCAGCCGGCGTCGGATGGAGGAGGAGAGCAAGAAACTGAATTCTTCACAGATGGCTGATTCGGATTTGTCGGCGGGGGATGCGACGGAGTCGGGGGTTACGGCGGGTACGGCGGGGGATGCGGCAGATCCGGCGGGGGATGCGGCGGCCAGGGATCCGATCAGGGGCAGGATGGGGTTCCAGTATTGGCTGGTCTCCTTTTGGCGGGTGAGGGGGTTGTAGCGAAGCCAGGTGCGGGCGGGTAGCCTGGTGATCCCTTTATAGAAGGTCTCGGCGGGGTCGGCAGGGTTGTGGGTATAGCCAATCGTGATGAAATTAAAGAGCATTGGCGGGTTGATGGTCTTTGGCACCCCGGCTGCCCAAAGGGCTTTCATTTCGCTGGCGAACAGGAATTGGGTTTCATCCTGGTAGAGGAACAGGGGTTTTTCGCCAAAGCGATCGCGGGAAAGATAAAGGGTTCTTTCGCGGCGGTCCCAAAGGGCGAAGGCGAACATCCCGTCAAAGTGCCGGACGCAATCAGGGCCATAGAAATCGTACGCCGCCGGGATCACTTCGGTATCGGTCCGGGAGAAAAAGGAGTAGCCTTTGGACTGGAGGAAGCCGCGAAGCTCGATATAGTTATAGATCTCGCCGTTATGGATCACGGAATAGCGTTCCAGGCAGTTCATCGGCTGGGTGCCGGCGGTGCTCAGGTCGATGATCGAGAGGCGGCGATGTCCCAAGCCGATCCGGCCATCGGGGTCCAGCCAGTGGCCTTCGCCGTCCGGTCCGCGGTGAGCAAGGGCGTCGGTCATGGAACTCAGCCGTTCCGGGGTCAGGTTGGCCGGATCGGTGGAAAGGATACCTGCAATGCCGCACATGGCCCGAAATTATCCAAAATATCCCGGTTTGCAGATCTTATTGGACCTCCTGCAGGGTCTTCAGCGCAAAGTCCTTCAATTCAGGGAAAAAGAGGCGGTAACAATCACCCAGCGTGGTATAATGAAGCTCGAAAAGGCGGCAGGCTTGTTCCGGGTCCGGCATATAGGCGGCGCGGCGGGCCAGCCCGCCAAAGCTCGCGAAGATGCCTTGTTTGGTCCGATAACCGGAAAACCAGTCCTGGTCGCGCATATAGGGAAAGAGGCGGTTAAACCGCTCCGGGAAGAGGTTGGCGCGGGTGGTCAGCTGTTCGTAGGTATGGCGGGCGAAGGCCGCCAGGTCGGCGGGGGACGGGAAGATCAGCGGGTCGCCTGCCAGGAAATGGTCCAGGGCGACATCCGTCAGGGGTGCGGAGTAAAGTCCGTAATCGGCTCTAAAGCAGGACTTTGCGCGGTGGATTGCGGGATGGCCGTCGGTAAAGGTATCGATGGCCCGGTGGAGGGTGATCCCGGCCTGAATAGCGGGGGGATAATCCAGCTTTCGCTTGCCTTTTACAAAATCGCTGATCAGATTTCCTGTTACGATGTCCGGGATATCAAATGACAGATATGCGTGGGCCAGATAATTCACTTGCTGTAATTTATCGAATCCGGGGGGCATTTTTACCGAAAATTTATTTTAACACAACGAATGATCATTTTAGACTTTCATTAAGAATTTCTCTCCAGACTATTGCCAGCACAGGGTTTCGGTTTCACGTTTTTGCAGGAACTAACGGTATGGGATGTGTTTTGTTCATGATCCGGTAACACGGATGCACCATTGGTCAATATTGGCTTGCGGGCGGGTGTAACATAAATATTTTTGTCGCGTCTTAGATGATCGGAGAATGTGGAATTGAAACAGTTCTTTAAAAAAAATCTTCGACCGGGATGCAACATGGAAAGAAAAGCCTGCGTCTCTAATATCAAAGCAACGATCGTTAAATAGAAAAGAAAAAGACATTAAAAACTTATAAAGCAATTAACATGAAAAAGATGATCTTGTCCCTCGCAACAGTAATGATGATGGGATCCAGCGTATTCGCTAATGGAACTGACAATGTCGCTACGCCGGAAGTGCGTAACGCGTTCAAGAAAGATTTTGCAACGGCCAGCAATATCCGTTGGGAACAGACGAATAACTTTTTGAAAGCAACCTTTTCCTACAGTGGCCAGATCCTCACCGCCTACTATTTTGCTAACGGCGATCTGCAGGCCGTGGTTCGGAATATCACTTCGGACCTGCTGCCGCTGAACCTGCTCACCAGTCTGCGCAGGGATTATACGGAGTACTGGATCACTGACCTTTTTGAGATCTCCAGTAACGGGCAAACTTCCTATTATGTCACGCTCGAGAACAGCGATAAGAAAGTCGTGCTGAAATCCGATGATCTTGCATCCTGGGACCAATATAGCAAAGAGAAAAAAACAGAGACGGAACAATAAGAACAACGGTCGAAAGCTACAGGAGCCGGCTCGAACATATAAAGTAGGGCCGGCTTTCTGCTGTCCGTAAAATCCAGTACTTTTGCGGCTCCCGGGGGCGAGCCCGGCTTAAAAAACGGAAAGCATGAGCAAAGGTCCTGTTTCTCAGTTCATCAGCCACCACTATCGGCATTTTAACGCTGCTGCGCTGATCGATGCCGCCAAAGGATATGAAACGCATCTGCTGGAAGGGGGAAAAATGATGGTCACTCTGGCCGGCGCCATGAGCACTGCCGAGCTGGGGATCTCGCTGGCCGAGATGATCCGTCAGGGAAAGGTAGATATCATCAGCTGTACCGGTGCGAACCTGGAGGAAGATGTGATGAACCTGGTGGCGCACAGCCATTACCGGCGGGTTCCCAACTACAGGGACCTGACACCCCAGGATGAATGGAACCTGCTGGAGAACCACTTCAACCGCGTGACGGATACCTGTATCCCCGAGGAGGAGGCGTTTCGGCGGTTACAACGGCATTTGGTAAAAGTGTGGAAGGATGCGGAGGCGAAAAATGAGCGTTATTTTCCCCACGAGTTCCTTTATAAGGTGGTGCTTGGCGGTGACCTTCGGCAATACTATGAGATCGACCCGAAGGACAGCTGGATCGTGGCTGCAGCGCAGAAGAATATCCCGATTGTCGTTCCGGGTTGGGAGGACAGCACAACGGGCAATATTTTTGCAAGCTATGTTATCAAGGGGGAATTGAAAGCCGGGACGGTAAAGAGCGGTATCGAGTATATGACGTGGCTGGCCGGCTGGTACCGTGAAAACAGCGGCGGGAAGGGGGTCGGGTTTTTCCAGATCGGTGGTGGGATTGCGGGGGATTTCCCCATTTGCGTGGTGCCGATGATGTACCAGGACCTGGAATGGCATGATGTTCCGTTTTGGAGCTATTTTTGTCAGATCTCGGATTCTACTACGTCCTTTGGATCTTATTCCGGGGCGGTGCCGAATGAAAAGATCACCTGGGGCAAGCTGGACATCCACACGCCGAAATTTATTGTTGAGAGTGATGCCACTATTGTCGCGCCACTCATTTTTGCATGGGTGTTGGGGTGGTAAAAAAATGTCGGGCGGCAATAAGATGTCGGGTGGTAAAAAAGAAGTCGGGTGGTAATAAAATCATAGTCTATGAATGCAAATTCCGAAGAATTATACCTCGAAGCCGAAGCGGATATCAAGAACAATAATTACGCGGAGGCGTTCAAGAAGTATGAGAGTATTTTGTATGAGGAGCCGGACAGTGCGCAAGCGCATAATTCCATGGGCTGGTTGTACAAGACACAGTTCGATGATTATGCCAAAGCGGAAAACCATTTTCAGACGGCGGTAAAATGCGACCCGCTTTATCCCCACTCCTACTTTCATATCGCTGCGTTGCTGATGGATATGGAACGTTTCGACGAGCTGCAGCAGCATCTGGAAAAATGTCTCCGCATCCGGACCATAGATAAGTCCTGGGTTTACGGGCGATTTGCCTTATTGGAGGAATTGAAGCGGAATTATGAAAAGGCCGTCTATTACTTCGAAAAAGCTATCATGGCCAGTCAGAATGATGAAAAGATCAAAGATTACCGGCAGGATATTGAAAGATGTCAAATGAAGACGGAAATCTGGAAGAGGCATGGCCAATGATGGGGCCTGTGATCGGCCCGGGCCGCCTGCGGCGGCGGCGGGGGGGTATGGGGGGATATAAAAAAACAAGCACTCCATTACAGAGTGCGTTGTTTACTCCTAACTGACCTATGAAAAATTTTTATTGTCGATCGGTAGGACGAAGGTGGGCAAAAAGATCAGGATGAGGAAAAAACGCAGCCCGATTAACTACGGGTTAACTTTTGTTAACAGGGAGGCAGAGGGTTTGAAGGGATGGGTAATTTGCAACCGGGCGGCTATTTCAGCACCTTCATCCGGACCATTTCGATCCGCGTGTCGCTGACATTGACGATCTCGAATTCGTAGTCACCGATGATGATCCGGTCTTTGAGGCGGGGGATCGTCTCGTGCTGGTTGATGATATAGCCCGAGAGTGTTTCGGAGCCGTTATCCGGCAATTCCAGCCCGTATTTCTTGTTGATATAATCGAGCTCCAGGCGGCCGGAGAAGATATATTCGTCATTGGATAATTTCTTTTCTTCAAATTCTTCGGTATCGTATTCGTCCCGGATATCGCCGAAGATCTCTTCCAGCAAGTCTTCCATGGTAACTATTCCGGCGGTGCCGCCGAACTCGTCCACGACCCAGGCGATGCTTTTTCTTTCGCGGCTGAATTTGTTGATCAGGTCGGTGACGCTCATGCTTTCCGGAACGGCCGGGATAGGATGGAGGATCGTCCTGATGTCCGCCGGGTCCTTGAAGAGGTCGAGCTGATGGATATAGCCGGCAACGTGGTCGGCGTTACCGTTGTATACGACCAGCTTGCTTAGCCGGGTATCCACGAATTTCTTTCTGACCTCCTCCATAGTAGCTTCGACGTCCACGCCTTCGATCTCTTTACGGGGGACCAGGCATTCGCGGACCCGGACCCTGGGAAGGGCTAAGGCTGCTTCGAAGAGGTTTCGGTTGAGGTCGTTGGCTTCTTCTTCCGTGTCCCTGGTCTGTTGCAGAAAGCGGTCCAGATCGGTGACGGAGAGCGTTCCTTTCCGCTCGTCCATCCGGACGTTGAAGATGTATTTGAGGACCCACTGGGCGATAGCGGCGAAAAAGGCGCAGATGGGGTACAGCAGCTTGTTCAGAAATTCCATGGTCCGGGCGAAGAAGCTCAGGAGCGAGTTGCTTTTGGCCCGGAAGAGGGCTTTGGGAACAAATTCCCCGAATAGCAGGATGAAGATCGAGGCAGCCATAGTCTCGAGCAGGAGTTGAATGGCGTTTAACCAGCTGGGGTTTATTTGGTAGTGGGTGATGAGATAGTTCCAGGCGGGCAGGAAGGTCTCGCCGACCATGAGGCCAAAAATGACGAGAAAGATATTAAAGCCGGTCAGGGTAGTGCCGATGAACCGAACGGGGTGTTCTACGAAATTGGACAGAATGATGCCGCTGTTCAGCCCTTGCTTCTTGCGCAGTTCGATCGCCAATTTGTTGGCGCGCAGGAAGGCGACCTCGATGCCCGAAAAGAAGGCGATCATCACCCAGGCGATCACGGACCAGATAAAGGCATATGCGTTCATATTATTCGGACCGCTAAAATAGCTCGAAAAATCGAATATTAACAATCCTTTTGGGGGCGAGAGGCTTGATCATCCGGGGGTAGGCCCAGGAATTCGAGGATAGCCGATTCGGCTTCGCGGCAGGCTTTCCGGAGATCATCGTTGACAATAATGCGATCGAAATGATGTTTGAAGGAGATCTCGTAGGAGGCTTTGTTGACGCGGGCCATCAAGCTTTCGACTGTCTCGGTGCCGCGCATTTCCAGGCGGCGGCGCAGCTCGTCCACGGAAGGGGGTTCTATGAAAAGGGCGAGCGTGGAATGTGGGTACTGCTCACGGATATGGATAGCGCCTTTGACCTCTATATCGAGCAGCGGAGTTTTTCCTGCCTTCCAGATCCGCTCCAGCTCGCTTTTGAGGGTGCCATAATATTTACCCTCGTAGACCATTTCCCATTCTGCGAATTCGTTATGCCGGATCTTTTGCTTGAAGGCGTCGAGGGTGATGAAGTAATAATCCACGCCGTCTTTTTCGTAACTACGGGGTGAGCGGGTGGCGGCGGAGACGGAAAAGGCGAGGTTGGCCGGGTATTTCTCCAGCAGGTAGCGGGTGATGGATGTTTTGCCGGCACCTGACGGCGCGGTGATGATGATGATCCCGGGGGCCGAAGTCATATTCTGTTGATTTGTGCGCCCAGCTGGCGCAGCCGGTCGTCGATATACTGATATCCTCTGTCGATCTGTTCGATGTTCTGGATGATGCTTTTGCCTTCGGCGCTAAGAGCGGCGATGAGTAAGGCGACGCCGGCGCGGATGTCGGGGCTGCTCATGCTGATGCCGCGGAGGCGTTGTTCTCTTGCCAGTCCGACAACGGCTGCCCGGTGGGGGTCGCAGAGGATGATCTGGGCGCCCATGTCGATCAGTTTGTCTACAAAGAACAGGCGGCTTTCGAACATCTTCTGATGGATGAGGACCGAGCCCCGGGCCTGGGTGGCTACGACGAGCACGATACTGAGGAGGTCGGGGGTAAATCCGGGCCAGGGGTGGTCATAGATGGTCAGGACCGAGCCGTCCAGGAAGCTCCGGATCTCGTATATGTCCTGGCTTGGGATGTGGATATCGTCGCCGCTGAATTCGAGCTGAATGCCCAACTGGCGGAATTTGTCAGGGATCATGCCGAGGTCGTCGAGGCCGGCATTGCGAATGGTGATCTCGCTTTGCGTCATGGCTGCCAGGCCGATGAAGGACCCCACCTCGATCATGTCGGGCAGCATCCGGTGGGTAGTCCCGCCCAGGTAACGCACTCCTTCGATATGCAGCAGGTTGCTGCCGATACCGCTGATGCGGGCGCCCATGCGGGTCAGCATTTTGCAGAGCTGCTGGATGTATGGTTCGCAGGCTGCGTTATAGATGGTCGTCGTCCCTTCCGCCATGACGGCGGCCATGACAATATTGGCCGTGCCGGTAACGGATGGTTCGTCAAGCAGGAGGTGGCTACCTTTTAGCCGGGGGGCTTCGAGGTGAAAGAGGCCGTCTTCCGGTTGATAATTGAATTGCACGCCCAGCTTTTCAAAGCCGATGATATGGGTATCCAGTCTCCGGCGGCCGATCTTGTCACCGCCGGGTTTGGGGATATAGGCCTTACGGTAGCGGGCCAGCATCGGGCCGGCCAGCATCACCGAGCCCCGCAGCCGGCCGCTCTTGCCGCGAAAGTCATTGCTCCGGAGATAGTCGATATCGATCTGGTCGGCCTGGAAAATGCAGGTATCGCGGGTGGCGCGATCTGTTCTCACGCCCATTTCTCCGAGGAGCTCGATCAGCAGGTTGACGTCGAGGATGTCGGGAATATTGGAGACCGTGACCTTCTCGGGGGTCAGCAGCACAGCGCTGATGATCTGTAAGGCTTCGTTCTTGGCGCCTTGCGGAGTGATCTCTCCTTTCAGCCGCCTACCCCCGATGACTTCGAATGAATGCACGCTGCTGCGGGTTAGTATCTTTTCTTTTTGAATTTATTGCCGCCGCCGCGGTCGTTGTTCCGGTCGTTGTTGCGGTTGTTGCTTCGCTGCTGGAATTTCTGATTCCGGTTCTTACGGTAGTCCTGGTAGTTACCGCGATTGTTGTTGCCCGGATTGGCGACGTTGCCATTGGTTTCCCGCGCTTCGTTGGGTCTGAAGCTCTTGACATAGGGGGTATTGGTAAATTCCAGCTGACCGTTGGTGATCTGGGAAAGCTCGGTCTGGATGGCGTCGTCGTGCACCGTTTCTTTATGCCAGTTGTTATAGGCCAGTTTCATGTAATAGGCGACGGCGTTGGCGAATCCGTTCCGTTTGTCGGGATTCTCCTCAGCGAGGGCTTTATTGATGACGATCTCCAGGTTTTTACCCAAATGCGAAAGTTTGGGGTATCTCTTCGGGTATTTCAGCGGGTTGGGCCTTGCCCTCAGTGTTTCCCGGGTAGGGATCGGATAGGGGGAGGCCACTTCCAATTTGAAGTCGGAGATCAGGAAAAGGTGATCCCATAATTTGTGGCGAAAGTCTTCGACATTTTTCAAATGCGGGTTCAGGAAACCCATGAGCTCGATAACGGCGTAGGCGTTCCGCTGGCGTTTTTCCTTGTCTTCGAGTGTCAACAGGTACTCGATCATTTTCTGGATGTGACGGCCGTATTCACGCATCACCAGGTGGTTCCTGGTGGTATTGTATTCCATGTTCTCTATACTGGGCAAGTGATGTTGTTTAGACAGCAAATCTACAAAAATAAACCCGCCCCGCAATATCGGAGCAGGTTTTTCAGGGCAAAAGGCGGCTAGTCGACAAATACTTTGCTGACGAAACTCCGGTTATGGGTCAGATCGCTGGTCCGGAGAAAATAGAGGCCTCTTACCGGCTGTGGGCTAAGGTTCATCCGGATCTGGTTGGTCCCGGTCAGCGTGACGGCAGTTTCCTGTACGGTCTGGCCGGCAGTATTGATCAGCTGGAGAAGGAAGCGGCCGGTCTGATTGCTGTTAAACTGGAACAGCAGGCTGTTGGTGGCCGGGTTAGGATAGGTCTGATAGCTGATATCGTTTGCGCTCTTGTTATCGGGGTCGACGACGGCGACCTCGGAATAGCTTACTTTGCCGGTGCCGTCGGTTTCCTGGACCCGGAAATAGAGCTTGCCCACATTAGCCGGATCAAGGTTGTATTGATATTGGTATTTTGAAGAAGAACCTGTTGAAGCAGCGTCGCTTTCTGCTTCGCCAAGCGGGCTGAAGTTCTTTCCGTCGGTGCTGATCTGGATCTCATAGATGGTATTTGGTTCCTGGTTGGTGGCCAGAAATTCTAAAAGAATGCTATTCCCGCTGGGAACGGCGGTAAAATCTTCGATCGTGGTAGCCAGGGATGCCGCGGGGCACCAGTAGTAGGTGAGATGGAATTCACCCCAGTAAACGGTGGTGGGGCCCGCGAGGTAATTCAGACCGCCTTCGAGGGAGTTGACGCCGCCGCTGATGGTATAGGTGAAGGAGATATTACCGAGGCCGAGATATGGACCGGTGCTGGTCGAGGAGCCGGAGCCCGTGGCATTGTTAAAGATGGTATCCGGCCCGTAGGTTATCGTATCCCCCGGGGTATTGTAAGGCGCCAGGCTATCCGGCCCATAGGTCTGGTTGAAAGGCTGGATGATATTGATGCCGCCGCCGGCGGGGCCTTTGATATTGTTGGAAACGGTCAGCAGAAATTCGAACTGGGTGCTGTCCGGACCGGTATTCTGGACGTGCGTGGTAGACACGCCGGAGATGCTGTCATGCAGGGAAAGACAGGCCAGGGTGCCGATCGATGGATTGAATTGAGGAAAATTGACAGAGGTCGACGAGGTGTTCGTCGGACCAAAGCTCGAATAGTAGTCGACCGGGGTTGCCGGGACGCCGCCGGAGCAGGTGCATTGCGCCTTGGCGATTTGAGTGAGCGTTACCGTTAATAAAATAACAGTAAAGCATAAGGGGTACACACGTTTCATAAGCACGGATTTTAAATGGAATAACGGATTAATATCAAAGATACTCAGTATCAATAATGAAGCCAAAGCATAAGTACTCGATTCCGGGGTACCGTAAAAACCACATTATTCCGCACAAATGCCCCATTATACTATTTGATAATCAAGTGCTTGATGGG